>JALSIH010000232.1 GCA_026981615.1 Chitinophagales bacterium | reverse complement strand
GAAGCGGCATCCGTGACGGTTCCCCGAAAGCCGGATTTTTTAAGTTCAAAAGAAATCGGAGCTACGAATTTGGGCAGCGACCATATCTCGCGTCCTCCGGCATTGGCTATTGCGGTGCTTACCGGGAGATTGTGGATGTAGGCCGCTGTGCGCCAGTTTCGTCCTTTTCTCAGAAAATCAGTAAGCGAAAGCACAGGTCTTTTTCCCTTTTCGGGACAGGCCATGGTGGCCAGCGCCACTTCATTGTAGGGGCCGATGCTGCTCTCGCGATACTCGAAGAATGCCAGCATGACCATGGCTTTATTCCTTCCGTAAAGGGCCGGTCGCAGGCCGCTTCCCTTCAAAAGGTTCTCAGCCGCAACGGCATCCACGAGATAAGCCAGAATGACGGAAGACAAATCATAATAAAAGATGGGCAGTTCGATCGGGCCCTCTTTGCTTTGGTAGATTTTCCGCGCTCTGTTAAAAAATGATTTCATACGATTCTTTTCATTTAAAATCCGTGTGGCGGTGATGCTCTATTATTGCGAGGCGATTGAGCTGATTGGTTCCTTCATATATGCGGGTCAGGCGGATATCTCGCCAAAAGCGCTCCGCATGGTTTTTGTGCAGATATCCCTCATCGCCCATGAGTTCCATGGCACGGTTGGCCACACTCCAAGCCGTATCCGTGGCAAAAGACTTGCCGGCCGAAGCGATGGACTGCGGGATGGCAAAATGCTGCAAGCTCTGCCTGATCAGACTGCGGGCCGCCCAAAGGTCCTGTACCATTCCGGCCAGCTCCAGCTGCACTTCCTGAAATTCTATCATCCGCTTCCTTCCGGTGTATTTCTTTTTTGCGAATTGCAATGCACTTTCGAAGGCGCCCCGGGCCTGCCCCACAGCCATGGATGCCACAGCCGGGCGCGAGAAATTAAGCACATTTTTGTTCAGCGGCCAGCCGCCCCTTACTTTCCCGATGACATTTTTGTCCGGTACAAAAACATTTTCAAAAATCAATTCGGAAGCATCCGAAGCCCGCTGCCCCATCTTTCGCTCCTGCCGGCCCACGCGAAACCCTTCTCTCCCTTTTTCGACAAGGAAACAAGTCCATGACTCAATCCCCTCCCCTTCGAGTTTGGCAAAAACGGTCGTGGCATCTGAGATGGCTCCGTTTGAAATAAAAATCTTGCTTCCGTTCAGCAGATAACCGCCTTTTACCTTTCGGGCCCTGGTGCCCAGGCGGGCCGTCACGGCTCCCTCATTGTCTTCCACATCCGAACCGGCCTCCGGCTCGGTAATGGCAAAGGAGAAAGTGCGAACACGCCCTCCGAAGCGGCACGAGAGATAATTGGGTATAAAAAAGCGGAAGATCGAAGGCAAGTGACCGCTGAGCAAGACAGGTGCAATACCCAGGTTGGGCGCCATCAGCTTCAGTGCCAGTCCCCCATCGGCAGCGGCAAACTCCTCGGCAATAATGACCGGTACATAGACCGTATTTCGAAAATAGAGGCGCCAGGGTGCGCTGCCGACCGGGCGGGGAAACAAGGTGGTGAAAAAACCTTCTTTTGCGGCTTTTCGAAAGAGCTCCGTGTGGTCAAAGTTTTTCGGATCGAGGTCGGCATCAAGAGCGAGGGGCCTGATGGCCTCATCGGCAAATTTTCGCGCTTTTCTTCGCCACTTCCGGCAGGCGCGGGGCAGGGTTTTCGTATCGAGTTCCCAGAGTGAATCGCTTTCCTTTTCCACAAGCATCCTGCCGATGCGGGGCAGCTTTTCTGAAGAATTTCTGAGCCGGAGGGCTTCTGCTCTTTCTTTTATTGCGTTCATGGTGCGTATTTGCCCGAGTCGTAAATAAATCGTTTGAGGTAAAGCGGTGATCCGCTTCCGAGCTTCAACACCTGAATATCCCGCAAGCGCTTTTCGATCCCGAAATCTTCCATGTAGCCGTATCCTCCGAATACCTGCATCATATCGCTCACCACCCGGCTGCATTCATCGGCAACGGTCAGCTTGACGCGTGCCGATTCTCTGAGCTGTGCGATGCCCGGATCCATTGCTGCTGTTTTGTCGATTAGGTCAGCGGCCATTTGCACCTTGCTGTAGGCATTGGAGAGCAGGCCCCGGATGGCATCATGGTTTTTTATCTCTGTGCCGCCCTGATAGCGTTCCGCTGCATATTGCTCCGCAGCCATGAGACTGCCCCGGGCCACCCCGCGGGCAATGGCGGCTATTCCCAGCCAGTTTAAAGTCAATGTCCGCAGCATGATTGCCTCTGCCGCTTTCCCCGCGGCTATCAAGGCATCCCGGCCCAGCCTCACTTTATCGAGCTTCAGGTGTCTTAGCTGCAAATACCTGAGGCCGGTTCTGCGGCCCGGGTCGGAAGCATGAAGCCCTGTCGCCTCCATGGGCACAAAGAAAAGGGCCCACGCTTCATTGAGGCGGGCCGGCACGATCAGCGCCCGGCATTCATCCTGCATATAGACAAAAACTTTGCGACCGCTCAGTTCATAGCCGTCATTGAGTGGCAGCGCCCTCGTTTCGAAGCCTTCCCATTCCCCTTTTTCATGATGAATCAGAAGCTGCGCGGCCGGCATGCCTCCGGCATCCTGAAAAGCAAAGGCTATTCTTTTCATGTCATTGCCGCTCAGCCGCATTGCGTTCGGAGTACACTGAGCAGCCATCCCCTGTTGATGGACCAGAAAGGCAGCCGTGGCACATGATGCGGCCATTTCGGTCAATATGCGCAAAGAATAATGAGGGCCCATCGCATCGGTGAAAGTCCCCCAGACACCCAACTCATAACCGGCCGATGACGGATCGGGGTGAAAAACGATACCGAGCTCATACAAGACCTCAATAGCCTCCTTCCACAGGGTCCGGTCGCCATCGGGCAGGCTCCTTCCGAGCGCAGGCCTCAGCACTCGATCCGACCAGTCTTTCACCGAGCCGAGGATGAATCGAATGTCCTCCTCTGCGGGCAGATGCACCTTGTTTGAAGTCGTGCTCATTCATTTAAAAATTTTGACATGATGCCCGGCAGAAAGGGGGCAACTTGTCTTTGAATCCTTAAAGCTATAAAAAAAGTGACAGTGTTGTCATTTAAATGAGAAACGGCATGAAAAAGGGCAGCAGCGATTGGAAGAAAACGTTAAATAAATAAAAATCTCCGGTAGTAGAGATGCTCCGCACAATATCATCTGCATCTGTCCTATACATAGGGAAATCACATTAGGCAGGCATGAGTGAGCGAATAAAATTCTAATGAAATTTTAAGTCAATAACATCAGAGAAGGGAATGATTAAGCACATTCGCAGTTATATTTGCACACGCAATTATGCAGAAATATATAATTATTATATTGCATATATTGAGTTGGTAGAAAATAAGTGAACATGGCAGAAAACCCTTTGAAGCCTCTGGACAGATTCTGGAAGCTACTGGCAAATGATAAGAAGTTAATCGGCAACATCTATGTATATTCCATATTTAACGGACTGATAGCTCTCACTTTGCCATTGGGGATACAGGCCATTGTCAATTTAATTCAAGGTGCACGAGTAAGTACTTCATGGGTTGTTTTGGTCATGCTGGTGGTCTTCGGAGTCTTGGTTTCGGGTGCACTTCGCATTTTTCAATTAAGGATCACTGAAAATATACAGCGCAAGCTATTCACGAGAGCAGCGATGGAATTTTCGTTTCGAATATCAAGAATAAGGCTCGAATCCCTTTTCGGCCATTATGCACCGGAGCTGATGAACAGATTTTTTGATATCAACACAGTGCAGAAGGTATTGCCAAAAATTTTAATTGATTTTTCCTCAGCTGTTTTTTTAACCATTTTCAGTCTGATTTTGCTCTCGTTTTATCATCCCTTCTTTATCGCATTCGGCTTTTTCCTGTTGATTCTTATATTTATTATCATTCGTTATATGGCGCCACAGGGTTTGTTGACAAGCCTGGAAGAATCAAAGTACAAGTATAAGGTGGCCCATTGGCTTGAGGAATTGTCCAGAACCTTCGTCTCATTTAAGCTTGCGGGCAATACAATGTTCCCCTTGGAAAGAACCAATGATTTACTTGAATATTACCTCAATGCAAGGGCAAAGCACTTTAAGATTCTGGTCAGGCAGTATTGGTTATTGGTTTTGTTCAAAGTCATCATTACTGCAGGGCTTTTGTTCATTGGCGGAGTTCTTGTTTTTGAGCAGCAAATGAATATTGGCCAGTTTATTGCTGCCGAGATCATTATTATTATCGTCCTGGCCTCAGTGGAAAAGCTAATTCTGACCCTTGATTCCATTTACGACATATTGACCTCGCTCGAGAAAATCGGTTATGTGACGGATATGGAGCTGGAGCATGAAAAAGGACTGGAGCTATCGCCCAAAAAAGGGATACATATAGAGCTGAGAGACATCAGTTTTTCGTATCCGAGGACCGGCAAAAACACGCTAAACAATGTAAGTACGGATTTTCCTCCGGGTTCCATTAATATTATTACCGGTCGCAACGGATCCGGAAAGTCAACGCTTCTTTACGTCACTGCAGGTCTTTATGAATTGCAATCGGGGACCATTTTATATAATGAGATGCCTTTGCGCAATTTTTCTTTCAGTTCTACCCGAAAGGTAATCGGAGAGTATCTTCTATCCGATAAGCTTTTTGAAGGAACGATCAAAGAGAATATTACTTTGGGGAGAAGGCATCTTGACATTGAAGATGTTGTCTGGGCAATCGAAAAAGCAGGGCTGAACGAGTTTGTAAAAAATCTTCCCGATGGTTTCGAAAGCAAAATATTAACCGAAGGAGTTGGTCTTCCTGACAGTGTTACTCATAAATTATTGATAGCCAGATGCATTGTCGGAAATCCAAAGCTCTTGGTTTTCGATAATATATTTGACCTTTTAGACAAAAAAGATGCAATGGAGATCATAGACTTTCTATGTGCACCTGAACATGATTGGACCATCGTTGCCATTACGGATATCAGATATTTCGCACAAAAGGCGGACAAAATTGTAGTTATGGAGAAGGGAAGACTCAAAAAAGAAGGAAGCTTTGATGATGTAAAAGATGATATTGAGCTAAAATCCTGGTAAGATGCTAAACATTTCAAATACAAAGATAAATATCAGGAGAGTATGGCGTTTTTCCGCAATAAAACGGGTAGAGCGTTATGAAGCCGGAAATGTCCTCAGCCGGTTGATCCTTTTTTTTCTGATTGTTTTTATCCTGGCGATGTTTCTTCCCTGGACACAAACCGTTCAGTCCAGAGGGAAGGTAACCACTTTTCGCCCTGAACAACGGCCTCAGAATATCCAGTCGGGTATATCCGGACGAATTGAAGCATGGCATGTGCAAGAAGGAGATTTTGTCAAAAAAGGAGACACAATTATCCGTATATCGGAGATCAAAAGCGAGTATCTTGACCCGCAAATCATTGAAAGAGCCAAAGGACAGGTAGATTCCAAGAAGCAAGCCATTGAATCCTACCGTGATAAAGTTAATAACTTGGAGAACCAAATTTTAGCACTTGAAACAACCAAAAGGCTGAAGCTGTCGCAAATTCAGAATAAACTGGAGCAGGCAAGGCTAAAAATAGAGAGCGACAGCATGGAATATCAGGCAGCCAAGGTGGATTATGATATCGCTATGGCTCAATATGAACGTTTGGTAAGGCTCTATGAGCAAGGCTTGAAGTCTCTGACTTCCGTAGAAAAAAGGAAACAAACCCTTCAAAAAGCGCGGGCCAACATTATTGCAAAAGAGAACAAATTATTAATCAGCCGGAATATTTTTGACAATCTTCTGGTGGAGCTGAATTCAATACGTGCACAATTTGACGGAAAGATTGCGAAGGCTGAATCTGAGAAAAACGCAACGCTTTCGAAGTTGTACGATGCCGAGGGGGCGGTTCAAAAGCTTACCAATCAATTGGCCAATTATACCTTGCGTTCGAACATGCATTTTATTACTGCTCCGCAGGATGGTTTTGTGACCAAAGTTTATCGCTCGGGCGTGGGCGAATTAATCAAAGAAGGTACGGTGGTGGTCACCATTATGCCTGCCAGCTATCAACTGGCCGTGGAAATGTATGTACGCCCTATTGATTTGCCCTTGCTGGAAAAAGGGCAGCATGTAAGAATTCAATTTGACGGGTGGCCTGCCATTGTATTCTCGGGCTGGCCCAATACCGGATACGGCACATTTGGCGGTGAAATATATGCGATTGACAATTTTACGAGCCCCAACGGCCTCTACCGCATCATGGTAAAACCCGATCCTCATGAGCATCCCTGGCCCGAGGCCTTGCGTATAGGAGCGGGCACACGCAATATGGTTCTGCTAAAAGTTGTGCCTGTATGGTATGAAATTTGGCGACAACTTAACGGCTTCCCTCCGGACTACTACAAACCCGAAGTCAAAGATGATTCTAAATAAGCGCACAATCTTATGGTTTTTCCTTTGCTGTTGTGCAGCCAACTTGTCTCTGGCACAGCCCCCGGAGTCCGATACGTTCATACTCAGCTACGGGGAGTATATCCGTATTGTAATTGATCACCATCCCCTTTCGCGCAATGCCGATCTCCAACTCAATAAGGGAGAAGCCAACCTGCTTTACGCCAGAGGAGCATTTGATCCCAAGGCCTTTAGCCGGCTACAGGAAAAGTTTTTTGAAGAAAAACAGTATTACAGCAAGTTACATGGCGGACTAAAGATGCCTACCTGGTTCGGAGTTGAGCTTTTGGGAGCTTACGAGCAAAATGAAGGCACCTTTCTCAATCCTGAAGAAAACACCCCGGCAAACGGCCTCTTGTATGCCGGAATAGCTCTTAACCTGGGTCAGGGTCTTTTTATAGATAAGCGCAGAATGGAGCTTAATAAGGCCAAGCTTTATCGTGAAATCAGCAAGTCTGAAAGGGAGCTTTTGTTGAACAAGCTTATTTTTGAAGCGGGCAATGCATACTGGCAATGGTTCAGAGCTTATTACTTCCTCGAAATCTACAGAACCGCCTATCAGCTGGCTGTTGAACGATATGAAGGGGTGATCGAAATGGCCCGTGCAGGTGAAAGACCGGCCATAGATACCGTAGAGGCAGCCATTCAACTTCAAAACAGGCAATACAGCTTACAGGAAGCAGAGCTCCGCTATAAAAATGCAGGCGCCCTGCTCTCTGTCTATCTCTGGGAAGACGGTATGATACCTCTGGAGCTTAGCGAGACAACAATACCGGCAAACGAAGAAATTGTTAAAGATGAAGCAATCCCAGCTTTTGTTTTAGCCTTTGATACCATGTGGGCAGCACACCCCGAACTGCTAAAAACAGAATTAAAAATAGACCAGGTAGA
>JALSIH010000231.1 GCA_026981615.1 Chitinophagales bacterium | reverse complement strand
CCTGGGGCAGGAATTCAGCGGCTACTATTCACAGCTGGACCATGCGCTGCGGGCCATTCGCCACAGTTTCGGGCATTTGAGTGAGCTGGCACTGGGAGGTACGGCAGTCGGAACGGGCATCAATACCCCGCCCGGCTATGCCGAAAAAGTGGCCGCCAAGATTGCAGAATTGACGGGCCTGCCCTTTCGCAGTGCCGAAAATAAATTTGAGGCCCTGGCGGCACATGACGCCATTGTGGAGGCCCACGGTGCCCTGAAGACTGCCGCAGCCGCCCTGATGAAAATAGGCAATGATATCCGCATGCTGGCTTCGGGGCCCCGCTGCGCCATCGGTGAAATCAGCATCCCGGCCAACGAACCCGGGTCCTCTATCATGCCGGGGAAAGTGAATCCCACACAGGCCGAGGCCCTCACCATGGTGGCTGCCCAGGTGATGGGCAACGATGTCGCCCTGAACATTGGCGGCATGAACGGACACTTTGAACTGAATGTTTTCAAACCGATGATCATCTTCAATTTCCTCAACTCGGCCCGCCTCATCGGAGATGCCTGTGTGAGCTTCAACGACCGCTGTGCGGCAGGCATTGAGCCCAACCCGGAGCGCATCAAAATGCATCTCAACAACTCGTTGATGCTGGTGACGGCACTCAATCCCGTGATTGGGTACGACAAGGCCGCTAAGATTGCCAAAAAGGCCTTTGAGGAGCATCTGACTCTGAAGGAAGCGGCCGTCTCGCTCGGTTTTCTCAGTGAGGAGGAGTTTGACCGTTTTGTGGACCCCATGAAGATGGTGGGCCCTTTGGGAGATTGATTTTCACATAGTAAAAAAGAGGCTTGCCTGCCGGAATAAAGAAGGAGACAGAAAAATTTATTTTTTTGAGCTTCTGATATTCATTGTATTATGAAAATGTAATCTTTTCGATGATTGGACATATTGTTGAATATTAATTTATCTTTAGTGGTCAGAAACGACCGCTATGAAGCCCTCCTCCAGTGTCTCCCGTGGCTTGAAACAGCTTTCGGATAAGACCCTTATGATTTTTCTTTTAAGCCTGACCCTTTTGGCCGGAGGCGGGAGAGCCGTAGCCGGGGAGACAGCCCCATCATCCCTGCCGGGCTTTTTGCAGCATGAGGCGGTCATGCTGTTTCAGTACACGCTTGAGACGAAGGCAAAGTCGATAGAGCCGGAAGAAGGCTTGCAGTACTTTGCTGCCTTGAGCCGCTACTGGGAAGCACAGGGCAAGGAAACACAGCGGCTCGAAGCCGAGTGGTACAGAAGGTATTACATCCAGCTCGCCCATCCCGACACTTTGAATGAAGCCCTCTTTGCCAAAGATATCCTGAGCTATGCCCTGGAGCCCCGCACTTTGAAAGAATGGGGCCGTTTGATACTTGCCATCACATGCTGGTATAAAACGGAGGAATTGTATGCCGGAGCATTCCGGGCATTCCGCGAAATTGAAAAAAACAAGGATCGCACATGCCTCGGAATCCGCATCTATGACTGCTATTATCATATGGCTATGCTTTCCTATATTCAGCCCGATTATCCCCGGGCCATTGACTATTATCTGAAAGTCCTTCGCAGTCCCGATTCAATCGCTCCCGGGCTCATAAGAAACGCCAATCTGTATATAGGCTGGAGCTACCGCTACCATGGCATATATGATTCGGCTTTGTTTTATCTGGAGAAATACCGCTTGCTGATTAAAGACATAGCCAAACCGGCCGACCTGACCGATGCACAGAAATACATTGCCAATATCTACGAGTTGCAGGGCAAGTATTACAAAGCACTTAGCGAATACCTTAAAGCCCTGAGCGTGGAGGAGGAGGAAGGCCTGAAAGAAAACCAGGCATGGACGCGCAACGCCATCGGAAAAGTCTATCTGAAGCTGGGCGACATTGTGACAGCCGGAAAGTATCTTAAAAGCGGCTTGCTCCTTTATGAAGAAACAAAGACAGATCACGGAATAGCCTCTTCACATGCGGACCTGGGAGAAATGTACCTGAAGGAAGGCGATCTGGAGCATGCGCTCGATCATCACAGGAAGGCCCTCGAAATTAGAAGAAAAAGAAACCGCCACGGCTATTCCGAATCGCTGAGTGCCATTGCCTCCATTTACCTTCGCATGGGCGACACAGCCACGGCCCTTGATCATTTGGAGCAATCGCTGCAGCGCAGCCAAAGCACCGGCATGCGCAGGATCGAACTGCATGTCTTACTGACCTTTGCAGAGATTGTTCTCGATTGGCCGCTTCGCGAGCAGGAAATACAATTGCAGCGCTTCGGCTTTGCGGATTTGGAGGCATTGATGAATTACATTTCGATGCTCAAAGAAGAGACTAACATTCCGGAAAACCGTCTGCAATCGCTGAAGATACTGAGCAGCTATTACGAGAAGACCGGCAATGCTCCGCTTTCGCTTCAGTTCATGAAAGAGTTCAATGCATACCGGGATTCGGTATTCAATGCCCGGCAGATTATCGAAATTCAGGACTTAAAAAACAAGCATCTTCTGACCGCGAAGGAGAATGAGATTACCCGTCTTGAACTGGAAAGCAAGAAAAGGGAACTGGAGCTGGCGAAGCAGAAAAACCTCACGCAGAAAGCCCAGATGTACTGGGCATTCGGGCTGGCCGGACTTTTCCTCATTTTTATGCTCTTTATCCAGCGCATGCGCTATCGACAAAAAAGAAAAGAGGAAGCAGTAAAGCTGGAGGCAGAGAAGCTGGCAGAGATCGAATCGCACAAGAATCGTTTTTTTGCCAATATGACCCACGAATTCAGGACCCCCCTGACCCTTATAGAGGCTCCCCTCCAGGTGCTTTTGCAAAAGACGGACAATCAGATGCACCGGAAACTGCTTCAAATAATCGGACGCAACAGCAAACGGCTCAAACGCCTGTCATACCAGATTCTGGAGATCAACAAGATTAAAAACAACAAGGTGAAGCTGCATGTCGAAGAAGTCAATATTTGCAGGCTTATTCATGATTTGTATGATGACTTTCTGCCGCTGGCAAGGCGCGAGATGATTGGCCTGGAGATGGAACTTCCCGACCGGGAGATCATTGCCCTGCTCGACAGAAACCTTATTGAAGAGGTATTGCTCAATCTGCTCTCCAATGCGATGAAGTTTTCGCAACCCGGGTCAAATATCCGCATGGAACTGAAAAACAACGACAGTGGTCTGGAGATTCACGTGAAGGACGAGGGCAGGGGAATGAGTCGCGAAGTGCGCGAGCGGATATTTGAAAGATATTTTACCGAAAGTACGGGAAGTCATGGTTATAGCGAGGGTACCGGCCTGGGCCTGTCCATTGCGAAGGCCTATGCAGAGGCCCATGGAGGGAAAATCGAGGTAAAGAGCGAAGAAGGGGTCGGCACCTGCATGATGCTTATGCTTCCGGTGCACTATTTCTTTACAGGCGAGCAGGAGAAAAAATTTACCGGAGAACTGCCGTTGTACATCGACCAGCAGGATGACGATGAGGAGTGCCGTGAGCAGTCCTGCATCTTGCTCGTAGAAGACAATTCGGATCTGCGCTACTTTATCAAAGAAATGGTTTTTCCGGACTGCCGGGTGCTCCTTGCAAAGAACGGAATCGAAGGCATTGCACTGGCCCGTGAGCGGGTGCCGGATATCATCATATCCGACATTATGATGCCCGACATGGACGGGGTCGAGCTGCTGGAGGCTCTTAAAAAGGAGCCGGAGACCGACCACATCCCTTTCGTCTTTCTTACGGCCAGGGCCACACCGGACTCCAAACTCGAAGGGATCCGGCAGGGGGCCGATGCCTATATCGAAAAGCCCTTCTCGGCTGAAGAGTTGCAACTCGTGGTGAAAAATCTGCTGAAACGCCTGCAGCAATGGAGAGAAAAATACAGCGCAGCAGGCATAGAGGCGGAAACACCCGGGAAGCACCCTTTCATAAAAAAGATAGAAGAATTGATTGAAAAAAATCTGGACATCGAGGATTTCAATGTTTCCGTACTTTGCCGGGAGTTTAATCTCAGCCGCTCGCAGCTGCATCGAAAGGCAAAAGCACTCAGCGGGGTGGGCCCCAATAAGCTGATACGCAACTACCGGCTTCACCGGGCGCAGGAGTTTCTGAAATCCGGGAAATACCATATAGCGGAAGTAGCCTACAAGACGGGCTTCAGCAGCCCGAGCTACTTCGCAAAATGTTTCAAGGAATTGTTTGGAGTGGCCCCCAGCGAAATAAGTGTTTTGTAAGGCCCCCTTTCCACCAGCTTTCTGCGTTTCCTTCCTGCAATTGCAACAAATCTGATATAAAATGCAACATCTCTTTCATGCCTGAGCAGAGAGTAACGGGATATTTGACCCTGAATAAAACCCGTCACTATGAAACGTTTTTACTTATCTCTCCTTCTCGTTTTTCTTTTTTCTGCTCCTCTTTATTCTCAAAGCACGGCCCCCACATCGGTGGAGGTGAGCCTGCACAACGGGCAGTTTATCCGCCTCGACTGGTCACCGGTCAGCGGCATATCGGCCTACAGGATTTACCGCAACGGCACCCTGATCAAAAGCATTGCCAATCCTGCCGACACCTCTTATATCGACTACAGCCCGACAGCCGGGGCCGTACTCAAGTATTGTGTGACCACCGTTGATATGAGCAGCAACGAGTCGCCATTTCGCAATTGCGTGATCGATTCCACCTACAGGCATTCCATGTTTGCCTCCGACTCATTGAGCGATGCCTATATTGATGTATCGTGGAGTGTGCTGGCCAAATGCCTGAAAGCCAGCAGCGGCAATGATATCTACCTCGAGATATGGGATGAAAGCAACAATGAGGAATTCTATTCGGAAACCATCAAATATGCAGACATACCGGACGACACGCTTAGCGTGGACAATCTCTACTTGCGTGGAGGCGATTACCTGCTTTTGGATCCTGCTTATGTAACGCCTTCTTCCGGAGGGCTGACTCAGGAACTCGGCTATTCGGTGTCGGTCGAAGGCAACCGCATGATCGTGGGAGCAACCAAGGCCAACGGCAACAAAGGAGCCGCTTATATTTATGATAAGGTGGGCAGCCAATGGGTAATGCAAGCCATGCTGACAGCCAGTGACGGTCAGACGGGCGACCGCTTCGGCTTTGATGTGGATGTGTACAACGATTATGCGATAGTGAGTGCCCGCACCGATACGGGCAAGGCCTATATTTTTGAGAAAGTGGGGGCCAACTGGATAGAGCGCAATATTGTGATGTCCAACTATCCCGACTCGGTCGACAACTTCGGCCAGGCGGTATCTATCGACAATGACCAGGCCTATGTGGCAGCTCCGCGAAAGTACTTTAACCTCGGAGTGATTTATATCTTTAAACGTTTCGGTACGAACTGGCAGCAATACAATATGCTGGCTTCTTCGGCTCTGCAATTCGGGCAGCGCTTTGGCAGCGACCTGGATGTGACGGGCAATTACCTCATTGCCGGAGCACCCTTTGAGAACAGCGGCCGCGGGGCAGCTTATGTTTTGAAAAGATCGGGCGGGGGTTGGATACACCAATCGAGGCTGTCACCGGCATCCCTTTCTCCGGCCGACCATTTCGGCTATGGCGTGGCCATCCACAACCTTCGGGCCGTGGTGGGAGCTCCGGGGACCTCCGGAAGTACGGGTGATATCCGTTTTTATCAGGAAATCGGCAACGTATGGCAAATGCAGGGGCAATTTACACCCGCTGCTGTTTCGGCCGGAGACGAGTTCGGGCGTTATCTCTCCATCCACGACAGCCAGGCCGTGGTGGGCGTGCCCAAAGGAAACGGCACGATCGGTGAAGCCTATATCTACGAAGATGACGGCCTCGGATGGAATTTCGTCCAGCGCCTTAGCGAGCCTTCGCTTGCAGCAGGTGACGGATACGGCCGCGGTGTGGCCATGGCTGCGGATGAAGTCATTGTAGGTGCACCGGGCGAAGACAGCGACCGGGGTGCGATTTATATTTATGATAAGCAGGTGCTCAACTGGGCCTTTGCCGATAAAATTCAGGAAGGCAGTTTTACGGCACAAAGCCTCGAGATGTGGGTGAAGAAAAAAGGCGCCCCCAACGGATGGGGCACGCTCTTTTCCGATGCCGCCACTTCTTTTAATATGGAAGGGCCCGGAGACCCGAGGGTCAACGTAAAGGTGAACAACTCGGCACCCAACTATTTCAACTATATCCTGCCGGACAACCGTTGGACACACCTTGCCCTCGTGTCGGACACCGCCACGGGCTCAACAAAACTCTATGTCAACGGTGAGCTGACCGATGAACTGGCGCTCTATGCACCGGTGGGTACCGAACGCTTCGGTGCCCAGGACTCGGGCACAAGTACCTTTTCGGTTGATGCCGAGGTAAAAGACATTCGCTATTGGGTGTCTTCCCGTTCGGCCGGCCAGATTGCGGCCAACTACGACATGACGCTGAGCGGCAGTGAAAGCGGCCTGCAGGGCTACTGGCCCGCAACAGACGGCTCGGGCAGCACCGTGGCCGAGCTCACCGGCAATTATGCGGCTGCCGCCATCGTGGGGGCCGACCCGGGTACCTGGCAGGTCGACAGCATTCCTTCGCTGATCACCGGCAATCAACTCGACTGGGTAGGGCCTTCCGAAGTGCGCAACTATCGCATGCGTACCTATGAAATCGGCTTCGGATACGAACTCTGCTCCACACGATATGATACCGGCAGCACCCTGCCTTTTCAACCACCGCTTATGAGCAGTGACTCCAGCTACCCCGATTCGATTCTGATTTCCTGGAGCAATCCTTCGGATGCCGTTTCTTACTTTAAAGTGCTGCGCAGAGAAATCGGATCGACAAGCTATGCTCTGATGGGCCTGCTCGACAGCACGGCCGTCAGCTTTGCCGATGCCTATGATCCCAACAGCAGTAACTCCATCCAAAACGGAAAGCACTACCTCTATTGCCTCGTTCCCTTCAGCATTCGCTACGGACAAAATCTCGACTCGGTGAACATGCCTTACGATACGACTTGTGTTATCGGCACCACCTTCCCCGTCAGCCTTCAGGCAAGTGACGGAAGCTACCCCGACAGGGTCAGGCTGAGCTGGAACAATATTCAGAGCTTCGGAACGAAAATCATTCTGCAGCGTGACGGGGCTTTCTTGGCCCAACTGGACAGCAGCGCGACCGGTTATTGGGATATGAATCCCCTGGCCGGAAAACATTATCAATATGAATTGCAGCTTTGGAAGGACAGTCACCTGGTGGTGAAAACCACCGATACGGGCTATGTGCCGGCTGTCGGCCTGCTTGCCGGCTATGTGGTGAGCGACAGCGGCCATTATGCGCTGCCGGGAGTGCCCCTGCAGTTGACCGGAATTGTGGATGGAGATACCATCGCCCTC
>JALSIH010000230.1 GCA_026981615.1 Chitinophagales bacterium | reverse complement strand
AGGATTCAATCAAGACCCCATGGACAATCCCTTTGCCCCGGGCCGCAAAGCCATAGGCCTTTTCAGTATGCTTCGCCTCGACAGCCTGGCCAGTGTAGATGTGGTTTTCACTCCGGATAAATCCAAGTGGACCCGATGTGTAGTTGTTGAGACACAGGCTGATCCGGTTTTAGCAGAAGGCGGTGCCATCAAACTGGGATTAAGAAAGCATCCTTCTCTTAATCTTGATGGCAGTTATTCTAGCACAGAGACCGGGAGGTCCTGGTTCCCGGGATATGCCATCAATCTGGAAACAGGCAAGCGCCTTAACATTATCTTTGGAGAGGATTCTTGGCTCACGGCTGAGAATGGAAATGACATGATCTGGAACCCGACTTCCCAGGTAAGTATCCCTGCCGGCCCTATGGGTTTTACATATATGTTCGGAGGAAAACACTACCTGTTTATAAGCAATACAGAGTATGATGAGGGTGAAAGTTTTTACAACGAATATGTCAATAGCATCAATGAGCTTTTTGCAATACAAAATGTGTTTTCGAAAACGCTTTGGGTGAGTATTCCGATGCTTCAAAACGGGTTTAATTTCAAGTCTTTTGAAGATGGATTAATTCCAACGGAAACAAGAGTTCGCTTAAGAGTCGGGCGTGCCTATACGGATTACAATCCGGATGGAGACCCCGAGGTACAGCCGCGCTATTTCTTCTCTACAAAAGGCATGGGGCCGGAAACTGGAATTGTGGCTGTGGCGGATTCCGCTCTTGATGATATCCGGGTAGTCCCTAATCCGTATTATGCCTACTCGGAATATGAGGCCAGTCAGTTGGACCGTAGAGTAAAAATTACCAACCTTCCCCCTCAGTGCACCATAACCATATACTCTCCGGATGGTGTCCTTATAAGGAGGTTTGTGAGAGATAACCCCGCAGATGCAACCACTGGAGGTGTCGTGGGAATAGAAAACTTTGACACGACCTTGGACTGGGACCTGAGGAATGAAAAAAATGTACCGATTGCCAGTGGTATTTATATCATTCATATAAGTGCCCCGGGGGTAGGTGAAAAAACCATAAAATGGTTTGGCGTTATGCGACCCCTTGATTTTGACAACTTCTAATGAGAGCAATAATATAACCATGAGAAAATATTTTATGACAAAGTTTATTCTGAGCCTTTTATGTCTCGTGACACTTTCAACGGCTACATATGCCGGGAATCCCGACAGAGCCGGTCAGGCAGGAGCTTCGGAATTGCTGATCAACCCCTGGGCACGCAGCTTGGGCCTGAACGGGATCAACCTTGCATCTGTAAAGGGTATAGAAGCGATGAGACTTAACGTTGGTGGATTGGTCTTTCTGGATAAGTCCCAAGCCTATGTCTCTCATACACAATACCTGGTGGGCAGTGAAATTACCATCAATGCCATGGGATTTGCGCAAAAGGTAGGCGATGGAGCTCTTGGAATAAGTGTAATGAGTCTTGGTTTTGGGGACATTCCGGTTACAACAAATGCCCTGCCTGATGGCGGAAGTGGTACTTTCTCTCCTCAATTCATCAATATCGGCATTGCTTACTCCCGTTCCTTTGCCGATTTTATACACGGTGGTGTCGTCTTACGAATCATAAACGAATCAATTGCTAATGTATCGGCCAGCGGGGTGGCTATTGATGCCGGACTTGTGTATACAACCGGTAATGATGATTATCCCGAAAAATTTAAATTCGGTGTTTCTCTTCGTAACGTGGGTACACCAATGACCTTCAGAGGAGATGGTCTCCAGTTCAAAACCGATGTCTTGACAGGCTTATATAAGCAAAATGCCCAACAGATTTCGCAGGCCTTTGAATTGCCTTCTCAACTGAATATTGGTATTTCATATGATATGCATTTAGCAGAGAACCATCGTCTTACGGCAAGTGCAAGCTTTAACTCTAATTCATTTTACAGGGATCAGTTTGGTATTGGTGTGGAATACGGCCTCAGCATCAAAGGAAGAGAGATATTCATGCTTCGAGGCGGATATAAATATGAAAGCGGCTTGACGGATGTCAGCTTGCGAAGGAACGCTCATACGGGTTTTGCCGGTGGGTTTACCGTAGAGGTACCGTTTAGTAAAGATGAAAAACTTCCGCGCATGGGAATTGATTATGCCTATCGTTCATCCAATCCCTTTAATGGAAGCCACAGCGTGGGTGTGCACCTCGATTTCTAAAAAGTAACTTATTTTTGCAATAAAATGAGACGTTTCTGCCAAGGTGGGAGCGTTTCTTTTTTAATGCCAACGGATAAAGACTGTACCATGAGCCAGAAAAAATATTTCACCCGGGAAGGATATGATAAGCTGAAGAAGGAACTCGAGTACCTGACTACCCGAGAGCGGGCCAAAATTGCCAGCCAGATAGCCGAAGCCCGTGAAAAGGGGGACCTTTCGGAGAATGCCGAGTACGATGCCGCCAAAGAAGCTCAGGGCCTGCTGGAACTGAAAATAAGCAAAATGCAGGAAGTGCTTTCAAATGCCAGGGTGCTGGATGAAAAATCCATCGATACCTCTAAAGTGCAGGTGCTTACAACGGTGCGTGTGATGAACAGAAAACTGAAAAAAGAGCAAAAGTTTACCCTGGTTACGGAAACGGAAGCGGACTTTAAAAAAGGAAAGATATCGACCGGCTCACCCATTGGCAACGGCCTCCTCGGTAAAAAAGTCGGGGATGTGATCAATATTTCCATTCCGAACGGGAGCATTGAGTTTGAAATACTTGAAATTACCGTGGAGTAAACTTTAATCATATGGACAGCATATTCACACGGATCATAAAAGGGGAAATACCTTCCTACAAAATTGCGGAAAACGATTGCTGTTTTGCTTTTCTGGATATCAATCCACTGGCAAAAGGACACACGCTTCTTGTTCCGAAAAAAGAAGTGGATTATCTTTTTGACCTGGACAATGCGCTTTATACGGAATTGATGCTCTTTGCCAAAAAGATTGCCCCGGCCATTGAAAAGACCGTCCCGTGTGAGCGAATTGGAATGGCCGTGCTCGGGCTGGAAGTCCCCCATGCACATATACATCTCGTGCCCATCCGCTCTATTGCCGATCTTGATTTTTCAAAGCCCAAACTGAAGCTTTGCGAGTCGGAGTTTAGCGCTCTGGCCGCAGGGATTCGCGCCAATCTGGATTAGCGGATCCGGTCAGGATTGTCTCTCAAAAATTGTGACCAGCCTTTTCCTGCTTTGCTTTTACCCAATGGATTCTTGCATGTGAGATGATGACAAATCGCGGTTGCCAGGGCATCGCTTGCATCTGTAAAGCTTGGCGAACCGTCAAATTCAATGAGGTGGTGAAGCATGCCGGCTACCTGTTCCTTGCTTGCGTTTCCATTGCCGGTGATGGCCTGTTTTATCCTTCTGGGGGCATACTCTTCTACGGGCAGTTCAAACTGCAGGGCAGCTGCTATGGCCACACCCTGTGCCCGTCCCAACTTGAGCATGGATTGTACATTCTTGCCGTAAAAGGGGGCCTCAATGGCCACTTCCGTAGGATGGTAATGTTCAATGAGTTTGACCGTTTTGTCATGAATGATATGAAGACGTTTGTAGTGGCTTTTGTATTTCTCAAGCCGGATAACGCCCATGGATTCAAGCGTAAGTTCTTTCTTGCGGACAGAGATGATGCTGTAGCCCATAATGGTACTCCCAGGATCAATACCCAAGATCACAGTAACTTTGTCTTTGCTCATCCCTTTATATGCAGTTATCAGTTAAAAGTGTCTTAAAAGTAACAATTTCAATCCTTGTTTTTGCCGGGCTTTACCTGCAGATTCTTGCACGTGGTGAATTGAGTGAATTGTGGACAGCCTTTGCAGCAGGCAGGACATCTTATAACTACATCTTCCTTGCCGGGGCCCTGCTCTTGCTGCCCCTCAACTGGGGAGTGGAAGCGCTTAAGTGGCAGTATCTGCTCAAGGGAATTGAATGCATATCTTTCGCGAAGGCCATGAAGGCCGTTTTGGCCGGAGTCTCGCTGGCCATTATTACACCTTCGCGAATAGGGGAGTATGGAGGTCGTATTTGGTATTTGAGGCAGGGGCTGCGCCTCAAGGGCATTGTAGTCACTATCGTGGGATCCATCGGGCAAATTACGGTTACCCTGATTATGGGCGGTGCCGGCCTGTTTTTTTACTTTTTTATATCCGGCTTTCCCCGCTATATTCCTTCCTGGCTTGCCATGGCCATCCTTTTTCTTTATATCGTTTTATCGCTCTTCTTGTTTTTTCGCCTCGGGTGGCTGGGAGTTGTTTTGCAACGATGGCCGCTCATACATTCCCGGCAAAAATGGATTCGTGCCGTGCGGGTCTTTACTTATTATGGCCATAAAAAACTGCTGGGCCTGCTTTTATTGTCGGCTGCACGCTTTGCCGTATATGCCTTGCAGTTTGCTCTCCTGCTTAATTTCTTCCATGTATCTGTTCCTCTCTTCGAGGGCGCATTGTTGTCCTCTGCTGTTTTTCTTGGTCAGATGATGCTGCCCGTTCCGGCCATTGCCGAATTTGGCACCCGCTCGGGGCTCTCTGTTTTTATTTTCGGCACATTTTCTGCTTCTCCTCTGCCGTTGATCAGTGCCTCCCTTGCATTGTGGTTGATCAACCTGGCATTGCCGGCATTTTTCGGAGCCATTTTGTTGCTTTTTAAGAAACAGGAGTTCTCATGATACACGTGTCTTTTCTTTTTATCGGATTTATCAGCTTCTTTTCCTTCCTTTCCTCTCCTGAGCCGGGCATGGGCGGAGGGGAAGCAAAGGCTCCTAAATTTTTGGAAGAACGTGCTTTTGCCCCGGGTGAGCAGTTTACCCTGAAGTTGTATTACAATTGGTCCGCTCTGTGGGTGGCTTCCGGGGAGTTGAGCTTCCGCATCTCCGCTGAAGAGCTGGCGGGGAGGCCTGTATATCATCTGCTGGCCATTGGAAAGACCTATGCGGCATATAATCACATATACCGGGTGGCAGACCGCTATGAAAGTTATGTGGATACACAAAACCTGCTCCCCGTCAGGGCAAAAAGAAGATTGGAGGAAGGACGTTTTCGCCTGGAAGATGAATACCTTTTCGACCGCAAGCAGGGCAAGGTTGCTGTTCAGGAATTTGTCAGAGGAGACCGGGGAGAATATGACATCGAACACCGGACCATGGACCTATTGTCAATGATTCAAGTTGCACGAAATCTGGATTTTGACGCTTACCGGCCGGGTGACCGGATTGCCATGTCTGTTTTTATCGACAAGGAGCTGATGAAGATTGAACTGATATATGAGGGAGAAAAAGAAATAAAGACGCGCAACGGTCGGTTTAGGAGCATTGTGCTCCGCCAAAAAATGGTGGACAATGAGTATTTCGATGAAAATGACTATGTAACTATTTATGTTTCGGATGATCGCAATCGCATTCCTTTGCGCCTTGAGTCTCCGCTCACAGTGGGATGGGTAAAAGGAGAGCTGAAATCGTACCGGGGCCTTAAATATCCTCTGCAGGCAAGGATCAGATAGCCCTTCCGGAATGCCTTGCAATTGCTATTTTTACACTTGAAATAAAATAAGGACACATGTCTTTTTCAAGGGAAATTGAAGAGAAAATCGAGTTGCTAAAAGAGAAGTATGCTGCTTCGGGGCAGGATATGATGTCATATCTGGAGGGACTGATTTATCAGGACTTCCTGAATTACTGGGATTATATCAATCTGGATGTTTTGCTGAACATCCAGCAGCCGCGTACCCACTTCCCCGATGAGACGGTTTTTATTGTCTATCATCAAATAACGGAATTATACTTCAAGCTTACGCTCCACGCCATGAAGCAGATTACCGATACGGAGCAGCCCGACCCGGGAAACTTCAAAAAGCAGTTGAAGCGCATGAACGACTACTTTAAGAATCTGATCCGTTCGTATGAGATCATGGTTGACGGCATGGACAAAGAGCAGTTTTTGAAATTCCGGATGGCCCTGCTCCCGGCCAGCGGCTTTCAGTCGGCCCAGTACCGCTTTATTGAAATTTTATCGACCGATGCCAAAAATCTGCTCACCCAGCAACTGCGCGAGCAGCTCGGGAAGGAAGAGAACCTGCGCATTTTATATGAAAACTTCTACTGGAAGCAGGGTGGAAAGGAATTGCGATCCGGGAAAAAGACATTGACACTCAGGCAGTTTGAGAAAAAGTACAGCGATGATTTTATCAAGGCGCTCTACCAATATGAGCACGACAACCTCTGGCAAAAGTTCAAGAAACTGCCCGAAGAAGCCAAAGATGAGGAGTTGATCAAACTGTTAAAGGATTTTGACCTCAATGTGGAAGTGCGATGGCCTCTGATGCATTATCGTTCGGCTGTGCGATATCTGCACAAGCGCCCCGAGGATATAGAAGCCACCGGAGGAACCAACTGGCAGGAGTATCTGCCTCCCCATTTTCAGAAGACCTATCTTTTCCCCGAGCTTTTTAGTGAGAAGGAAAAGGAGAGCTGGGGGAAAAGCCGCATTACCCGTCCTGAGAAGAAGCCTCATTGATATAAGCAATACATTTTAGCTCGATGGCGATGGGTGTCGGCAGCGATTTAACTTCTACGGTGGTGCGGCAGGGTTGATTTGCTCCGAAATATTCGGCATAAATACGGTTAAATGTCGTGAAATCGCGCTTCATATCGACCAGAAATACGGTGATATCCACAAGGTCGTCCCACCGGGCACCCGAAGCTTCGAGCACGGCCCTGACGTTTCTGAATACCGAATGCACTTGGGCTTCAAAGTCAAATTCCAGAAAATTCCCCCAGGCATCCCGTTTTAATCCGGGGATTCCTTTTCCGTCTTTCAGGCGGGGCCCGATGCCCGATAAAAACAGGAGGGGACCTACTCTTCGTGCATGCGGGTAGCTCCCGACTGCGTCCGGAGCCTCCGGGCTGTTAATTTTCTCTTTTTTCATCGTGTTCCAAATTATGTTGTTGGTTGGCCATGACCCTTTCAAGGGTCCATTCAATTTTTCGAACAAACGCACGGGCCCGCACCGGACAGTCCTTAATCAGACAATGCGGACAGGAATCGTCCGTGCAGGGGTCTACATGAATAAAAAACTCAACCCGTTTGCTTACGTTGCGGTTGATCAGGCGGTCAATTTCTTCAATTCCGGCATGGGCTTTTCGCACGTCATAATACCAGGGCATTGTGACATGGCAGTCGATGTGGAGCTGCTGCCCGTATTTGATCACCCGCATATTGTGAATATCGATCCATTCTTCCTGGCGATGTGCATTGATTATTCCGATAATCTTCTCAAGCACCTTTATGTCCGCTTCATCCATAATTCCGCTGAGCGAGCTGCGCAGTATCCTTATTCCGGTGACCACGATAATCAGGCCGAAAAGGATGGCTATAACGCTGTCGAGCCAAAAGAATCCGGTGAGGATAATGAGGCCCAG
>JALSIH010000229.1 GCA_026981615.1 Chitinophagales bacterium | reverse complement strand
GAGTAATACGGAATAAAAAAAACCGAGCCCCGTGGATATCCTTCACGGGGCTTTTTTTATTTATTTTTCTGCCGTGAGGAGCAGGTAGCTGAAGATGGCCTGCCTGCCGATGGGCTTTGCATCCCGTATCCGGAAGCCGGCCTCTTGCAGGGCATTTCGAAACGCTTTTTCATTCATCTGATGGGGATGCAGGATGTCGCCCGGAATGAGGCGAAAGAGCCTTCTGAGGGCCTTGTAGCGGTGCACATCGCTGCTGATCACCAGTTTGCCGCCCGGCCTGAGCGCGGCATGGAGCCGGCCAAGCACGCGGGGCATGTCCTGCACATGGTTGATGGCATTGATGCAGAAGACCAGGTCGAAGCCGGTGAGCGGCCGGTAGTCTTCGAGGCGCTGGCTGTGAAATTCCACATTCGGATAGTCGGAAGGGGAGAAGTGGGGCAGTTTTTCGTAGGCCGGCAGCAGCGGGTCCACGGCCGTTACCCGGGCCTTTCGGTAATACATAAAGATGCCGGCCGGGCCGCATCCGGCATCCAGCACTTCGAGGCCGCTGCGGTCGGAGGCCCATTCGGGCAGGGAGCGGACGAAGCGCTCCCAGTAACCCTTTTTCCAGGTCCGGTAGTCTTCTGCCGTTTTCTTTCGCAGATAGTTTTTCCACCACTGCTTTTCGGCAAATTGGGCGGCTTTCCATCTTTTATCGCTGACTTGCATCTGCTTTGACCCTATCTTTGGGGTCGAAACTATTTCATTCTCATCGCAATCGGAAAGATGCCGGAAAAAGAATTGGAAAAAGGGCTGGTACTGGCGTTTCTGCCCCGGGTGGAGGGCGAGGCGGGCATACGCAGTTTTGAGCTTTATCTGCACCACGGCCTCGAAGGCGGCCTCGCGGCCGAAGTGCATCTCAGGAACAGCGGCTTGCCGGTCATAGAAGGCACATTTGCCTGCCAGCCGCATGATACGGTGCGCATCGGTGCTTTGCCCTTCGATGCGCTGAATGAGGCACCCCTCTTTTCATTCGGGCTCAGGAGCGCTGACGGCAAGTCCACGCACCGGCTGGAGCTGAAGGTCCGCCCCAAGTCGTTTTTCAAAAAACTGGCTGGCTGCTCCTGGCTCCATTCGCAGGCCTACCTCTATCTCCTTATGGCGGCATGGCCGCCTGCCGAAGCAGCCGGGAAAGAAGAATGGAAAAAGCTGGGACACAATTGGGAAAACCGGACTTCGCGGGCCCGCCACGAGCGCCTTCTCGAAAAAGCCCGGATGCAGGATTTCATCGACCTCCATGCAGAGAAGCTTTTTAAATCGACCCGGGGAAAGAGCAGCCACGAAATACTGGAAGCCCAGTTGAAAAGCTTTGAAGCCTTTCTCGATAAGGCGGTTTTTCACGGCCTCGACCGCATATATATCGTTCACGGCCACGGCAAGGGGCGCCTGCGCAGGGAGGTTCATCTCATCCTGGAGGAATACCCGCATGTGCTGGCCTATAATGTAAATTATAATCCGCGCTTCGGCATGGGCGCCACGGAAGTGATACTGAAATAGAACCAATAAGCGTTAAATTTGATTGCTAAGGAGGGCTGCAAATCGACCTGTCGCCTTTTCATGGAGTGAAAGGGAGGAAAGTCCGGGCCACGCAGAGCACCACACCACCTAACGGGTGGCTGTTCCGTTTTTTCGGGGCAGAGCAAGTGCCACAGAAAATAACAGCCGAAAGGCAACGGTGAAAATGTGCGGTAAGAGCGCACAGGGCCGGGTGGCAACATCCGGCCCGGGTAAACCTTGTGGGTGGAAAGGCCAAGCAGACCGGTAAATTCCTTCGGGAATTTGAACATGGCTCGTGTTCTTCAGCTTGCTGAAAGCCGGTCGGGTGGGCCGATTGATCCCGGTTGTGAGACCGGGACCAGATAAATGACAGGTGTCGGCTCCGGCCGATACAGAACCCGGCTTACAGATTTGCAGCCCTTTCTTTTTCTTGCCTTATTTTTACAGCAATCAAAGTGAGGAAATGGCTAATATTTTAATAGTAGATGACGAAAGAAGTATCCGCAACACACTGCGCGAGATACTGGAATATGAGAAGTATGCGGTAGACGAAGCCCCCGATGGGCCCGCAGCGCTCAAACTGATCAAAGACAAGGACTACGATGTCGTGCTGCTGGACATAAAGATGCCCAGGATGGACGGCATGGAAGTGCTGGAGAAAATCAAGGACATCAATCCCGAAGTACCCGTAATTATGATATCAGGTCACGGCACCATCGAGACGGCCGTGGAAGCCGTGAAAAAAGGCGCCTATGATTTTATCTCGAAACCGCCCGACCTCAACAGGCTGCTGATTACCATACGCAATGCACTGGACAAGTCGAACCTGATCACCGAAACGAAGATTCTGAAAAGGCAGGTAAGCAAGACCCGCGAAATCCTCGGAGAGTCACCGGCCATTCAGAAAATTAAAGAAACCATCAAGCGCGTAGCCCCCACCGAGGCACGGGTATTGATCACGGGCGACAACGGAACGGGCAAGGAACTGGTGGCTCGCTGGATTCATGAGCTGAGCAACCGGGCCAAAGGGCCTTTCGTTGAGGTCAACTGCGCAGCCATTCCCGGGGATCTGATAGAAAGCGAACTCTTCGGCCACGAAAAGGGGGCCTTTACCTCGGCCATACGGCAGCGCATCGGTAAGTTTGAGCAGGCCAATGGCGGCACCCTGTTTCTGGACGAAATCGGTGATATGAGCCTGGCAGCACAGGCCAAGGTGCTGCGGGCATTGCAGGAAAACCGAATTACCCGCGTGGGCAGTGAAAAGGATGTGCCCGTTGACGTGCGGGTAGTGGCCGCCACCAACAAAGACCTGATAAAGGAAATTGAGGAAGGGCGCTTTCGCATGGACCTCTACCATCGTCTGAGTGTCATTCTCATACATGTGCCCTCGCTCAATGAGCGCAAGGACGACATTCCGCTCCTGGCCGAGCGTTTTGTGAAAGAAATCTGCGAGGACAACAAGATGCCCTATAAAAAAATCACGCCCAAGGCCCTGCAGGCCCTTCGCGAGATCGAATGGAGCGGCAACATCCGGGAGCTGCACAATGTCATCGAGCGCCTCGTCATACTCTCTGAAGAAAAAATAACGGAAGACGATGTCAACCGTTACGTATTTTCTACGGCTGCCAAGCAGGACCCCGTGGAGATTTTCGAAAGTTTCTCGCGTTTTCAGGAGTACAAAGACTTCATGGAGAAAAAATTCATTGAGTTCAAGCTGAAAGCCAACAGCTGGAATGTATCGAAGACAGCCGAGGAGCTGGATATTCAGCGCAGCCATCTTTACAACAAGATTGACAAGTACGGACTGAAACGCAGCGTTTAGATATCGAAGGAGCGTCCGGGGGCCGAGAGGTAGCTTTCCGGAAAAATCTCCCGGGCTTCATCGAGCAGGGGCGCCAGGTCGCGATATTTGGCCGAAAAATGGCCCAGCACCAGTTTTTTTGCCCCGGCCAGGGAGGCGATGCGTGCCGCCTGCATCGCGGTTGAATGACAGGTTTCTTTGGCCCTCCGGGCATCTTTCTCCATAAAAGTGGCTTCGTGGTAGAGCAGGTCGACACCCTGAAGTGTTTCGGCCAGGGCTTCGAGAAAGAGGGTGTCGGTCACATAGGCAAAACTCCGGGGCGGCCGTCCTTCGCGGGTCAGTTCCTCATTCGGAATCAGGCGGCCATCGGCCGTGATAAAATCATGGCCCGAGCGGATTTTCTCTATTTCTTTGACAGGAATGCTATATTCGGCCAGCTTCTCCGGCCGGATTTTTCTGCCTGTTTTTTTCTCGCGGAACAGAAAGCCCCGGCAGGGAATGCGGTGGGCCAGCGGGAAATCGCGGACTTCATATCCCGTTTCATCCAAAAGCAGGGAGCTTCCCTCCTCCTGCAAATCGTGAAAATGAAGCGGAAAACGAAATTGATGGCCCGAAATGCGCATCTCCGTTTCGATGATTTCTTTGAGCGGGGCAAAGGCATAGACGTGCATCTCCTTCCGGTGATGAAGGAGATTGAGCGTATTGAGCAGTCCCGGCAGGCCGAGGTAATGGTCGCCATGTAGGTGACTGATGAAAATATGACGGATGCGGCTGCGCCTGATGCCAAGGCGCATCATCTCCATCTGTGTGCCCTCTGCGCAGTCGAAGAGAAAACAAGACTCCTTGAAGTTCAGAATGTGAGCCGAGGGGATGCGACCGTAAGCCGGGACAGCCGAACTGTTGCCAATGCTCGTGAAGCGAAAGGTCATCCCTCCCCGTTGAAATCGCGTTCAAGTTCTTCCATCAAAATGTAATCCACGCTCTCGCTAACGGTAGGGATGATATTGAGTACCGGCTCCAGCTGGGAGATTTCGATGAGGCGCCTGACCTGGTCGTTGAGTCCGGTGAGAATAAAGGTGCCGCTGGCTTCTTTGCATATCCGGTTTCCGATTAAGATGGCACTCAGGCCCGAAGAGTCAATGTGTGCTACATCCGAAAGGTCGAGAATTATATTTCTGATGCCTTCGGTATTGAGCATGATCAACTCGGTCTTAAGCTGCGGGGCATTGGTCGACAGCAGTTTTTCATCGTCTATTTTGAGGATGCTGTATTTGTCGTTTTTGTCGATGGTGAATTTCATGGCTATAATATTTGGCAAAAATTAAGGGTCACATTGTCAGTTATTAAACATATTTGCAATTGGCACCTGACAAAATCGAACTAATTTTGCCCCGTTGCGGGTATAAATTTAAGAAAAGCAAAGAATTTAAAAATTGTCACAATTTTTGCTCATAATACTGAAATGTTTGGAAAACACATACTTTAGAACTACAATTGATCATTACCTTTAAGGAATTACCGGAAGGAAGTGGATGTTGTAGGAACAACACCCCCCTGATTACAGGAGATTAAAAGATAGGAGATTTAGAAAATGGAAGCAAAATTTTCGCCAGAAGTGAAGGAAGTGATATCCTTCAGCCGTGAGGAGGCCCTGCGCCTCGGACACGACTACATAGGGACCGAGCATCTCTTGCTCGGATTGATTCGGGAAGGCGACAGCATGGCTATAAAGGTGCTGAGATCGCTTGATGTGGACGCAGTGCTGCTGCGCAAAGCACTCGAGGATGCCATTAAAGACAAGGCCGTACGGAAATCGTACAATGCCGGCAACCTGCCGCTGACCAGGCAGGCCGAGAAGGTGCTGAAGATCACCGTGCTGGAAGCCAAGATTTTCAAAAGCGATATGATCGGAACCGAGCACCTGCTGCTCTCGATCCTGAAAAACAAAGACAACATCGCCACCCGCATATTGAACCAGTTTGATGTGGATTACGAGATATTCAAGGCCGAGCTGGAATACATGAAACATGAGATCACGGATGAGCTGACCAATGATCCCTCGGAAGAGGAGTCTTTTGAAGAAGAAAAGAGAGGCTTTGGTTCAACGAAAAAAGCATCGTCTATGAAATCGAAAACACCGGTTCTGGATAATTTCGGTCGCGATATTACCCGGCTGGCAGAAGAGAACGAGCTCGACCCGATTGTAGGGCGTGAGACGGAGATTGAGCGGGTATCGCAGATATTGAGCCGAAGGAAAAAGAACAACCCCATTCTTATTGGTGAGCCCGGAGTGGGCAAGACCGCCATTGTAGAGGGCCTTGCCCTGCGCATCATCAATCGTCAGGTTTCGCGTGTGCTTTTCAACAAGCGCATCGTGATGCTCGACCTGGCCGCCCTGGTGGCCGGCACAAAGTACCGCGGCCAGTTTGAAGAGCGCATGAAAGCCATCATGAACGAGCTGGAAAAAAACCGCGATGTCATCCTCTTTATCGATGAAATCCATACCATCGTAGGAGCCGGAGGAGCCACCGGATCGCTCGATGCATCCAATATCTTCAAGCCGGCACTGGCCCGGGGCGAATTGCAATGCATCGGTGCCTCCACGCTCGATGAATATCGGCAGTATATCGAAAAAGACGGAGCCCTCGACAGGCGCTTCCAGAAAGTGCTGGTCGATCCGCCTTCTCCCGAAGAGACGGTACTGATTCTTGAAAATATTCAGCCGAAATACGAAGAATATCACAACGTAAGCTATACCGATGAGGCCATTGCGGCCTGTGTGAAGATGAGCAATCGTTACATCACCGATCGCTTTCTGCCCGACAAGGCCATCGATGTGCTGGATGAAGTGGGCGCCCGGGTGCACCTGAAGAACATTCATGTGCCCGAGCCCATCCTGATTCTTGAGAAGAAAATCGAGGAAATCAAGGAAGAGAAAACGCAGGTGGTGAAAAGCCAGCGCTACGAGGAAGCTGCCAAGCTGCGCGACAAGGAAAAGCGCCTGCTCGAGGAGCTGGACCAGGCCCGCAAGGACTGGGAAGAGCAGGTCAGGCATGAGCGCTATCCCGTTACCGAAGAGGACATCTCGGAGGTAGTGGCCATGATGACGGGCATACCGGTGAAGCGCATTGCCCAAAGCGAAAGCAAGCGCCTGCGCCATATGAAGGAAGACCTGCAAAAGAGCATCATCGGGCAGGATGAAGCCATTGAAAAAATTACGAAAGCCATCCAGCGCAACCGGGTGGGCCTCAAAGACCCCAAGAAACCCATCGGAAGTTTCATCTTTCTGGGGCCTACGGGTGTGGGCAAAACCGAGCTGGCCCGGGCGCTCTCACGCTATCTCTTCGACACCGAGGATGCACTGATCCGAATTGATATGAGCGAATACATGGAGAAATTCAGTGTGTCGCGGCTGATCGGGGCACCTCCGGGCTATGTGGGCTACGAAGAAGGCGGGCAACTGACCGAACGAGTGAGAAGAAAGCCCTACTCGGTCATCCTTCTCGATGAGATTGAAAAAGCCCATCCGGACGTGTACAATATCCTGCTTCAGGTGCTCGATGACGGCATGCTCACCGATGGACTGGGAAGGCGTGTGGACTTTAAAAATACGCTGATCATCATGACTTCCAACATCGGAGTGCGACAGCTCAAGGACTTTGGCCAGGGCGTAGGGTTTACAACCAAAGCCAAAGCCGATTCGGCCGATGACTATACCCGGGGTGTGATTCAAAATGCACTGAAGCGCACTTTCTCACCGGAGTTTCTCAACCGCATTGACGATGTGGTCATCTTCAACAGCCTGAATCGGGAGCACATTCATCAGATCATCGACATTGCGATGAAAGATGTGCTGGCGCGCCTCGAAAATCTGGGCTATACCCTGCATCTCAAAGAGAGTGCGAAAGACTTTCTTGCCGGAAAAGGCTATGATCCGCAATTCGGAGCCAGGCCGCTGCACCGCGCCATCCAGAAATACCTGGAAGACCCGCTTGCCGAGGCCATCCTCAACAATGAGTTTGCCGAAGGAGCCGTGATTGAGGTAGAAAAAAGCAAAGATGCCGAAGAACTGGTGCTGAAGCTGAAAAGCAAGAAAAAAAGCAGTAAGAAGAGCGGTGACAATGCAGACGGAGCTGAGGA
>JALSIH010000228.1 GCA_026981615.1 Chitinophagales bacterium | reverse complement strand
CTTGCCCTTGGAGATACGAGCTTCAAGCGGGATCTGCGCATTCCGGAAGTCTATCACAACTCCATTCTCTATCTCGGAGATAAAATGGAAGTAAAAATCGATATTGAGGCGGCCAACGCCCGCAATATGGAGAGTACCTTGCGGGTGGAAGAGCTGGCCCCTGACGGCCGGAGCAAGGTGATCTTTTCAAAAAAATTGTCATTTCGCAAGAGGGAAGAGCTAAAGGAAGAATCGATAATAATAGAGCCGGAACGTGCCGGAGTGCTTCAGTACAGGGTTGCTGTTTTGCCGCTTCGTGACGAAGTGAATACGGAAAACAACTCCAGGCATTTTTTTATAGATGTGCTTGAGAGCCGCAAGAAAGTACTCATTGTAGCCGATGCTCCGCACCCCGATATCTCGGCCCTGCGCCAGGCGCTGCTCGAAAGCAGGAACTATGAAGTGACGCTGGCTTATGCGGATGACGGGGACATCTCCCCGGAGGCCTACAACCTGATTGTTTTACACGGTTTGCCTTCCGTCCGTTATCCCATGGCTTCCCTCCTCAAAGAAGCCCGCGAAGCCCGGCAGTCGATATGGTTTATCTACAGCCTCCACAGCGATCTCAATGCACTCAACGGTGCACAGGATCTGCTGCGCCTTCGCTCTTCGAGCGGAGGAAACAATGAAGCCCGGGGCATTGTCAACCCCGATTTTTCACTCTTTGGCCTGCCCGGGAGCCTTGCGCAGGCACTGGAAGATTTCCCGCCCATGATCGTGCCTTTCGGCAGCTTTACACCGGGCCCCGAAGCCCGCTCCCTGCTGACCCAGAAAATCGGCAATGTGGAAACAAAATATCCCCTGCTCATCTATGGAAGCCGGGAGGACGGACAGCGCATCGGCATCCTCTTGGGAACGGGCCTCTGGCGATGGCGGCTCTATGACTACCTCATTCACGGAGACCATAGAAATGTCGATGCCCTCATCACCCAAAGTTGCCAATACCTGAGCGTGACGGACGACAAACGGCAATTCCGGGTCAAGCTTAGCAAAAAAGTCTTTGACGAAACCGAAACCGTTCGTTTTTCTGCCGAGCTCTACAACGAGAATTATGAGTTGGTCAATGACCCGGACATAGAATTGAAAATAGAGGACAATGAGGGAAAAGAATTTGAATTTCGTTTAAGCAAAACGGGCAAGAGCTATCGACTCGATGCCGGTTATTTCCCGGCCGGCCATTATCGCTATCGCGCCCGATTGGTATACAATGGCCGTGAAATGGAGGCCAACGGGCAGTTCATTGTCCGCAAGGTCAACCTGGAGTCGCTGAGCACGAGGGCGCGCCATGATTTGCTTTACCGGCTGAGCGAAGAGACCGGAGGCCGCACCTTCACCCCCGATGAGAGCGATCAGCTGATTGCAGAGCTGATGAAGAATGAGGAGCTGAAGCCCGTATTGCGGGATTCGTTCAAAAGCACCCTGCTGCTGGACATGAAGTGGATTTTCTTCCTGATCCTCTCTTTCCTGGCATTGGAATGGTTTTTAAGAAAATACTTCGGCAGCTATTAAAAAAATCAGTCGAGGAATTTTTGCAGAATCTGGTTGCAGTTGTCATATCCCTGCGCCTGATACAATTTGCGGGCGATGCGGTTGTCATTAAAGACATTCAGCCGTATGACCGTTATTCCTTTTTCCTTCAGTTCTTTCTCCATCGCCTGCAGCGCTTCTTTGCCATAGCCCTTGCGCTGAAATGCTTCGAAAATCATCAGGTCGTAGAGAAAAGCACTTTTTAGTTTCCGATTGATATAAAACCACAGCTTACCGACTTCGTGCGCTTCCCCGTCTGCCAGCAGATTGTAGAAATAGTGGTCATCGCTAAAAAATCCGCGCGGGAGAATGCCTTTCATCTCTTCTACTGCCATTTGTCCGGCCCTCCGGTAATTAATACGAAGATTCCGGCTCAGCGCTCTTGCATAGTTTTGCACGGAAAGAGACCTGAATTCTTCAAAATCGCTGTGTGGCATGGGCTGAAGACGAAGCATGTGATTCAAGAGTTCATATACAATCCGAAGATAGAATTATTCATCCACAATGATAAAAACATCTTCGTCCGCCCGTTTCATATAATACTTCTCGCGGGCAAATTTCTCGAGAGATTCTTCCGAGCCGAAGAGGCTGTTGAGCTCGGTCTTCACTTCCTCAATCTGCGCTTCGTAATAGGCTTTCTTCTGCCGCACTTCCCGGAGCTCGCCCCTTATTTCGCTTCGAACAAAAAAATTATAATTGTCGAAAAAAAGCATCCAAATGAGGAATGCCAGTGTGACCAGTATGTACTTGTTTCTGAAGAATGCCGGCAATTCGTTCCAACGGCTCAGGGGATTTTTCATAGATATAAACTTACGCTCTTAGCCCCCGATAACACAAGTGGCGGCATCCACAATCCCGCGGACCCTGCTTATCAAATGCTACACCCTCCCTCTCAGCTGCGAAAATTCCTTCCCGGGAATCGGGCATCGGAGCCGAGCATCTCCTCGATGCGAAGCAACTGGTTGTATTTGGCGATCCGGTCGGTCCTTGACATCGACCCGGTCTTGATCTGTCCCGTATTAAGAGCCACGGCCAGGTCGGCAATGCCGGTATCTTCGGTTTCGCCCGAGCGATGGCTGATAACAGCCGTATAGGCGTGGCGGTTGGCCAGCGAGACCGCATCAATGGTTTCTGTGAGGGTTCCTATTTGATTCAGCTTTATCAAAATAGAATTGGCCACATCCATTTCGATGCCTTTCCAGAGCCGCTCCACGTTGGTGACGAAGAGATCATCGCCCACCAGCTGAATTTTATCGCCAAGCTTAGCAGTCAGATATTGCCATCCTTTCCAATCGTCTTCCTGCAATCCATCCTCAAGAGAGACAATCGGGTATTTCTCTACCCATTCCACCCAGTAGTCGGCCATCTCTTCGGAGTTCAGTTTTCTTCCATCCGACTTGTGAAAGACGTAGAGGCCCGAGTCGTTGTCATAAAATTCGGAGCTGGCCGGATCCAATGCAATGGACACATCCTCTCCGGGACGATAACCGGCTTTTTCAATGGCTTCGAGGATTATCTCGATGGCTTCTTCATTGGATTTGATCTCCGGTGCAAAACCACCTTCATCGCCCACATTGGTAGAATATTTCTTCGCCCTGAGAACGGACTTCAGCGAATGAAAAATTTCCGATCCGTAGCGCAATGCTTCTGACAAAGAAGGTGCCCCGGCCGGCATGATCATGAATTCCTGAAAGTCGATATTGTTGTCGGCATGGGAGCCCCCGTTGAGCACATTCATCATCGGAACGGGCAGTGTTTTGGCATTGACACCGCCAATGTAGCGAAAGAGCGGCAGGCCCGATTCCTCGGCACCGGCTTTGGCCGCAGCCATCGAAACCGATAAAAGGGCATTGGCCCCGAGACGGGCCTTGTTCGGAGTGCCGTCCAGTTCAATCATATACTTATCCAGGGCCGGCTGGTCGAGCACACTCATACCGCTCAGGGCCTCGCGCAGGACGGTATTGACATGCCTGACAGCCTGTGTCACACCTTTGCCGTGATACGCTTTTCCACCGTCACGCAATTCCACCGCCTCATGCTTTCCGGTGCTTGCACCCGATGGAACCGCTGCTCTGCCGACAATGCCGTTGTCCGTGATCAACTCCGCCTCAATGGTCGGATTGCCCCGTGAATCAAAGATTTGCCGGGCCACGATATCAATTATTACGCTCATGGTTCTATTTATCTTTTATGATTGCGAATCAGGGATGTAAACTCATCAAACAAATAGCGCGAATCATGCGGTCCGGGCGCGGCTTCCGGATGATATTGCACCGAGAAAGCCGGTTTGCCGAGCAGCCTGATTCCTTCTACCGAGCGGTCATTCAGGTTTCTGTGTGTAAGCTTTAGCTCCTTCTCCTTCCGGATGAGGGCTTCTTCGGAAACGGCAAAACCATGATTTTGAGTGGTAATTTCGGCTTTGCCGCTTTCTAAGTTTATGACCGGATGGTTTCCGCCTCTGTGGCCATGGTGCATCTTGAATGTAGGCACATCCATGGCCCGGGCCAGAATCTGATGACCCAGGCAAATCCCGAAAAACGGCAATTCCCGGGAAAGTACTTCGCGCGCGGTTTCCACGGCATAGTCGGTAGCCGCAGGGTCACCGGGCCCGTTGGACATAAAAATTCCATCGGGATTCCATTCCATGATTTCACTAAAGCTTGTCCTTGCAGGGAATACTTTCAGGTAGCAATCCCTCGCGCTCAGATGCCTGAGTATGCTGCGCTTCACTCCCAGATCGACAACGGCCACCCGCAGCGATGCATTCTCATCTCCCACGAAGTACGGCTCATCGGTACTTACTTTCGAAGCCAGCTCGAGCCCTTCCATGCCCGGCACTTCATTTAACTTTTTCTCCAACTCTTTCTCATCGGTGATTTCCGAAGAAATAATTGCATTCATGGCCCCTTTTGATCGAATGTGGCGCACCAACTCGCGGGTATCCACATTGGCGATCCCCACCACATGGTGGCGCTTGAAATAGGCGTCCAGGGGTTCTTCTGCCATTTGCCGCGAAAAGAGCGCTGCATAATTTTTCACCACCAGCCCGGCTATCTTCGGAGCATCCGATTCACTCTCCTCCGAATGAGTTCCGTAGTTTCCGATGTGTGCGTTGGTATTGATTAATATCTGACCGAAGTAGGAAGGGTCGGTATACAACTCCTGATAGCCGGTCATGGCCGTATTGAAGCACAATTCACCGCTGCATGTGCCGATTGCTCCAATGGCTTTTCCTCTGAAAAGTCGGCCGTCTTCGAGGAGGAGAACGGCTTCACTAAAACTTTGTTCTTCTAAATGCATGATTGCGTTTGTAAAATTCGTAAAAGAATTGGCATAAAAAAAGGGATGCTCCCCTTAAGTTAGCATCCCTTCCCATTTTCATACCGTCTGAAATTGTATCATTATTCTGCCTTTTCTTCTTCCGAAGGGCCGGCATCTTCTTTTTTCGTTTCTCCCGCATCACCGGCCGCTGTCCCGGCTTCACTTTGAGGAGTGTCGCTCGCAGTTGCTTCCGGAGCAGCTGTTTCCGCTTCTCCTTCCGCTGCCACTGTCTCCTCGCTGCTTTCGGCCGCTACGGCTGCACGCTCCGCACTGCTCTTTTTCGTCCTCCTCGTTCGCTTGCGCTTGCTTTTCTTCTTGCCTTCATTCTGCGTGTAGCTCTCATTGTAATCCACCAGTTCGATGATGCACATCTCCGCATTGTCCCCCTGCCTGAAGCCTGTACGCAATATGCGCGTATAGCCGCCCGGACGGTCTGCAATGACCTGAGCGATGTTGTCAAAAAGTTCTTTCACTCCTTCTTTGTGCTTCAATTTACGAAAAACCATCCTTCTGGAGTGTGTGTCGTCTGTTTTCGACCGGGTAATAAGGGGTTCAATATATTTACGCAATGCTTTTGCTTTGGGCACTGTCGTTTTGATGCGCTTGTGCAGAATAAGGCTCGTAGCCATGTTTGACAACATTGCTTTTCTGTGAGCGCTTGTTCTTCCCAGCTTTGCTATTTTCTTTCCGTGACGCATGATTCCTCAGTTCTTTATTAAAGATTACTCTTCGTTAAGTTTATATTTTGACAGGTCCATTCCGAAGGAAAGTCCTTTCTCCGTGATCAGATTCTCGATTTCCACCAGCGACTTGCGTCCGAAGTTTCTGAACTTCAACAGTTCATTCGTATCGTATTGTACCAGGTCTGCGAGCGAATTGATTTTTGCCGCTTTGAGGCAGTTGTATGCCCTGACCGACAAGTCGAGGTCTTCGAGAGGCGTTTTGAGAATCTTGCGCATATGCAAAACTTCCTCATCCACTACATCATCTCCTTTCACGCCCGGCTTGTCAAAGGTGATATTTTCATCGGAGATAAGCATGAGGTGCTGAATCAAAATCTTCGAAGCCTCTTTGATGGCTTCTTCCGGATGGATGGTTCCGTCCGTTTTGATATCCATCACCAGTTTTTCGTAATCCGTTCTTTGCTCCACACGGGTATTCTCCACGGTGTATTTTACATTCTTGATGGGTGTATAGATGGCATCCATGGCGATGTAGCCCACCGGCACATCTTTCGTTTTACCCTCTTCTGCCGGCACATAGCCTCTTCCCTTTGTAATGGTCAGTTCCATTTCAAGGTTTACAAAAGTCTCCATATGGCAAATTACCAGGTCCGGATTGGTAACCTGAAAAACATTGGTGTGCTTTTCAATATCCCCGGCTGTGAAAGTTTCCTGATCCTTGATGGAAAGGAATATTTTTTCGGAGGAAGAGTCATCGTCTTCCAACACTCTTTTCAAGCGAACCTGCTTCAGATTCAGGATAATTTCGGACACATCCTCAATCACGCCTTTGATGGTGTCAAATTCATGATCCACTCCGTTGATTTTAAGTCCGGAGATGGCATATCCATCGAGTGAGGAAAGCAAAACTCTTCTGAGGGCATTTCCTATGGTGACACCAAAGCCGGGTTCCAGCGGTTTGAACTCAAACAAACCTTCGTAGTCCGTAGCTTTTTGCAATATGATTTTATCCGGCTTCTGAAATGAAAGTATAGCCATTTATTTTCCTTTTTAGTTATTTATTTAGAGTACAATTCCACGATAAGCTGCTCCTGAATGTTTTCGGGAATGCTTTCACGCGGAGGGACTTCCACATATTTTCCGGTCATTGAGGCTGCGTCCCACACCAACCAGGGATACTTGTCCACCCTTTTTGCGAGGGCATCCTGAATGATTTCCATTCCTTTGGATCTCTCGCGGAGCGTGATGACATCGCCCGGATTGAGCAGATAAGAGGGCACATTGACCACTTTTCCGTTGACCATAATGTGTTTATGTGTGACCAGCTGCCGGGCCTGACGCCTTGTGCGTGCCACGCCCAGGCGGTAGATGACATTGTCGAGCCGCGACTCAAGCAATTGAAGCAGAATCTCACCCGTGACACCCTGGCGCCTCGATGCTTCCGCAAACATGCGGGCAAACTGTCGCTCCAGCAGGCCGTAGGTATATTTGGCTTTTTGCTTTTCTTTCAGCTGAACGGCATATTCGCTTTGCGATTTTCTTCTTCGCGAGTTGCCATGCTGCCCCGGGGGGTATTTTTTCTTTTCAAAAGCCTTGTCAAAGCCAAAGATCGGCTCGCCAAATGAGCGGGCTTTCTTGGATGTAGGTCCTGTATATCTTGCCATCTTCTTAGTTCTTTCGGTTTTATTTTAAACTCTTCTTCTTTTCGGAGGCCGGCAGCCGTTGTGGGGAATCGGTGTCACATCCTTGATAACCGTCACCTCGAGGCCGGCAGCTGCCAGCGCCCGGATGGCCGATTCACGACCCGAACCCGGGCCTTTCACAAATACTTCCACCTTGCGAAGACCTGCATCATAGGCTACCTGAGCGGCATCCGTAGCCGCTACCTGCGCAGCATAGGGCGTGTTCTTCTTGGAACCGCGAAACCCGGCTTTGCCGGCCGAGCCCCAGGAGATCACTTCCCCTTTTGCATTGGTGAGTGTTACCATCACATTGTTAAAAGTCGCGCTGATGTGAGCTTGCCCGAAAGCATCCACTTTTACAACTCTTTTTTTACTTGCTTTTCTTCCTTTCGTTCTGGCCATTTTATATTGATCTGTTCAGTTGATGCGAATTATTATTTAGTTGCTTTCTTTTTACCGGCTACGGTTTTCTTTCTTCCTTTGCGTGTTCTGGCATTCGTCCGGGTTCTTTGACCGCGAAGAGGCAGCCCGCGTCTGTGGCGGATGCCTCTGTAGGAGGCAATGTCCATCAGACGTTTGATGTGGGTCTGCACTTCCGAACGGAGCGCCCCTTCCACCTTGTAGTTGTCATTGATTTCTCTGCGGATTTTGGTGATTTCCTCATCCGTCCAGTCCTGCACCTTTTTCTCCGGATCCACTCCGGCATCCGTTAATATTTTCACGGCTGTGGTCCTGCCAATGCCATAGATGTAGGTCAGGGCAATCTTGCCTCTTTTATTTCGCGGTAAATCGTTTCCAGCTATCCTTGCCATATCTTATTATCCTTGACGTTGTTTAAATTTCGGATTCTTTTTATTGATCACATAAATGCGACCTTTCCTGCGGACAATCTTGCAGTCCGCACTTCTTTTCTTTACTGATGCTCTAACCTTCATTTTCTATCCTTTTACTTGTATCTGTATGTGATTCTTCCTCTGGAAAGGTCATAAGGTGACAGTTCCACGGCAACTTTGTCTCCGGGCAAGATTCGGATATAATTCATCCTCATTTTTCCCGAAATATGCGCAACTATTTCATGGCCGTTTTCAAGCTGTACCCGGAACATCGCGTTTGACAACGCCTCGATGATGGTCCCGTCTTGTTTTATTACATCCTGTTTTGCCATTGATAGCTCTCTCTTTTTATTTTTCAAAAGCGGGTGCAAATTTCTCAAAAAATTCGCTAATTCCCGAATGTTCAAGCATATTAATTATGCTATATACTTGATACTCCGGCCGATGCCCGTCCCTTTATTCGTCCTGATTTCATCAATCCGTCATAATGCCTCATCAGCAGATGACTTTCAATTTGCTGCAAAGTATCCAAAACCACACCCACCATAATCAACAGGGAAGTACCTCCGTAGAAGAGGGCAAACTGCTGGCTGATTCCGAATTTCTGGGCAAAAGCGGGCAGAATAGCCACAATGCCCAGGAATACCGAACCCGGCAGGGTGATGCGCGTAAGAATGGTGTCGATATACTCCGCTGTACGTTTGCCCGGTTTTACACCCGGTATAAATCCACCGTTGCGCTTCAGGTCCTCTGATATTTGCTGCGGATTGACCACCAGTGCCGTATAGAAGTAGGTAAAGGCAACCACCAGCAGGAAGTACACCATATTGTATCCAAACGAGGTATAGTCGGTAAAAGTCCTGACAAAGCCCGATGACTCAAAGCCTACGAAGGTGCCGATGGTCGAGGGCAGGAACATCAATGCCTGTGCAAAGATGATCGGCATCACCCCGGCTGCGTTGATTTTCAAAGGAAGGTATTGCCTGTGGCCGCCCATTTGCATTCTGCGGGCCCCGCTTCCTACGATTCGTTTTGCGTATTGCACCGGTATTTTGCGTACGGCCTGCACCAGTGCGATGGTGGCCATGACGACCAGGACAAGAAATGCAAGTTCGATCACCAACTGAACCAGCCCACCGGCATCGGTTGTTCTTTTGGTAAATTCCTGCATCAGGGCACCCGGCAGGTTGGCTACGATTCCAACCATAATCAGAAGGGAAATACCGTTTCCGATGCCCTTGTCGGTTATTTTTTCACCAAGCCACATTACGAAAACCGTACCTGTGGTAAGAATGACCACCGATGAGAAAAGGAAAAGCGAATTGTTGATCACAATGGCATCGGTAAATGTGCTTCGCAGAAACACATTGTATCCGATGGCCTGAAAGGCGGTAACCACCACCGTCAGATAGCGGGTAATCTGGTTCATTTTCCGCTGCCCGCTCTCTCCCTCTTTCTGTAGTTTTTGGAAATAAGGAACCGCCATGCCCAGAAGTTGCACTGCAATCGATGCGGAGATATAGGGCATGATTCCCAATGCGAAAATGGATGCTCTTGCGAAAGCACCACCGGCAAAAATATTAATCAGGTTTAAAATACCTCCCGGTGCCTCGCCCTGGGCCAGAGCGGCCGGGTCGATACCCGGCAACACCACGTAAGAGCCAAAGCGATATATAAAAATAAGGCCCAGTGTGAAAATGATCCTTTTACGGAGATCTTCAATCTTGAAGATATTTTGAAGCGTGCTGATTAATCCTTTCATCCTATTGAATAATGTTTGCGGTACCGCCTACTGATTCGATTCCTTCTTTGGCGCTTTTGCTGAATGCATGTGCACTGACATCCATCTTGGCCTTTAGCTCACCATTGCCCAATACTTTCACCAGATCCTGCCTGCCAATCATTTTCAAGCTGCGCAAAACCTCTACATCGACTTTGCTGATATTGAATTTGTCGGCCAGATGCTGCAGCGTTGAGAGGTTTAGCACCCGGTATTCCACCCGGTTGATGTTTTTAAACCCGCGCTTGGGCAATCTGCGTTGCAATGGCATCTGGCCTCCTTCGAAGCCGGGCCGTCTTTTATAACCCGAACGCGACTGGGCACCTTTGTGCCCCCGGGTAGAAGTTCCGCCTTTGCCTGATCCCTGTCCGCGACCTATGCGTTTTCCTTTCTTCACCGCACCTTCAGCCGGCTTTAAATTGTGTAGCTTCATTTCCTTACTTTTCTTCTACGGTAATTAAATGTTTAACCTTATTGATCATCCCTTCGATTTGCGGATTCAGCTCGACCTCCACACTATGATTGATTTTTCTCAATCCGAGTGCTATCAGCGTATTTTTTTGCTTCTTCGTGCGATCGATTCCGCTCTTTACCTGTGTTATTTTTACTTTTCCCATGGCTTATCCGTTAAATACTTTTTGTAAAGAGACGCCTCTTTTTTGTGCAATTTCGATCGGTTGGCGCAGGCTCAGCAAGGCATTTATGGTGGCCTTGATTACGTTGTTCGGGTTGGAGGTACCGAGTGATTTTGCCAATACATCCCGGATACCTGCACTCTCAAGTACGGCCCGCATGGCGCCTCCGGCAATGACACCCGTACCACCGGATGCCGGCTTGAGGATGACTTTTGCCGCACCGAATTTTCCGTTTTGCGGATGCGGAATGGTGCCTTTCAATACCGGCACCTGTATCAGGTTTTTCTTGGCATCATCTATTCCTTTCGAAATAGCTTCCGTCACTTCCCGGGCTTTTCCGAGGCCGTGACCCACGATCCCGTCTTCATTGCCCACCACGACAACTACGGAAAATCCGAATGTTCTTCCTCCTTTGGTCACTTTGGCAACCCGTCTGATCTCCACGACCTTCTCTTTAAGCTCGAGTTCGCTTGCTTTGATTCTATGAATGTTTGCTTGAGCCATTAATGCTGTTTTTTAAAATTTAAGACCTCCCTTGCGGGCTTCGTCTGCTAATGCTTTTACTCTTCCGTGGTAGAGGTATCCTCCGCGGTCAAATACCACTTTCTCCACTCCGGCAGCTTTTGCGCGTTCGGCTATCAGGCTTCCCACTTTGGCCGCTTTTTCTTTTTTCGTGGCTTTCTCTCCGGCAATGGAAGGCTCGCGGGAAGAAGCCGATGCCAGGGTATGCCCCTGCTCGTCATCAATGATCTGTACATAGATCTCCCGGTTGCTTCTGAAGACACTCAACCGCGGGATCTCAGGCGTGCCTGAAATCTTTTTCCGGATATTCTTCCTGATTCTCTGCCTTCTGGCCTCTTTTATTAAATTCTTACTCTTGATCATAGCCTTATTTTTTATTTGGCAGCAGCTTTGCCTGCTTTCCTTCTGATATATTCATCCGAGTATCGTATTCCTTTTCCTTTGTATGGTTCCGGCTTCCTCACTGCTCTGATTTTGGCCGCTACCTGCCCCAGCAATTGCTTGTCGTGGCTTTCCAGCGTGATGGTCGGGCTTTTTCCTTTTACGGTTTCGGCTTTTACCTTCACTTCCGGAGGCACCACCATGATGACCGGGTGCGAGAATCCCACACTCAACTCGAGCACCTGACCCTGCGAAGAGGCCCTGAATCCGACCCCGTTCATAATCAGCTCTTTCTTAAATCCTTCCGAAACACCTTGTATTATATTTGCCAGCAGCGAGCGATAGAGCCCGTGCATCGCCTTGTGGCGCTTTTGTTCCGTAGGGCGGTCTACCGTCAATATGCCCTCCTCCAGTTTCAGGATCAAATCCGGATCCACCTGAAGATGCAATTCCCCCTTGGGGCCTTTTGCCGTCACCTCATTGTTGTCCATAATCTTCACTTCCGTATTGGAAGGTACCGGTATGGGTTTATATCCTATTCTTGACATTGCTCAGCTATTTTCTTTTAATATATGGAACACAACACTTCACCGCCTACATTTTCAGTGCGGGCCTGCTTATCCGTCATCACTCCCTTGGAGGTAGATACGATGGCCACACCGAGGCCATTGATTACCCGTGGAAGTTCATCTGCAGAGCGGTAGGCTCTTAACCCGGGCCGGCTGACACGCTTCATATTCTTTATCACCGGTTCACCAGTCACTTTATCGTATTTGATGGCTATTTTGATGAGACCCTGCCCGTTGGGGGTGTCTTCAAATTTGTATCTCAGGATATAACCCTGCTCATAAAGAATCTCCGTAATGCGTTTTTTCAGGTTGGAGGCGGGTATTTCCACCACGCGCTTGCCGGCCTGCTGTGCATTTCTGATTCTGTTTAAATAATCCGCTATCGGGTCTGTTACAATTCCCATTTTAATCTCTTTTTACCAACTTGCTTTTTTAATACCCGGTATCTTACCGTAAGATGCCAGTTCTCTGAATTTGATCCGTGAAACTCCGAAAAGGCGGATATACCCTCTTCCTCTTCCGGTAAGCTGACAGCGATTGCGCAATCTGACCGGTGAAGCGTTTCTGGGCAGCCTGTCCAGTGCTTCGAAATCTCCGGCTTCTTTCAATGCCCTTCTTCTTTCCGCATATTGCTCCACAAGCCGTTCACGTTTTCTTTGTCGTGCTTTTACTGATTCTTTTGCCATTATTTTACTTTTTGAAACGGAAGACCGAGCAACCTCAGCAGCTCTTTTGCCTCCTCGTCTGTTTTTGCAGTGGTTACAAATGTGATGTTCATTCCGTTGATGCTGTCCACACGGTCAATATCAATTTCCGGAAAAATAATTTGCTCGGTAATGCCGAGGGTATAGTTGCCGCGCCCGTCAAAACCTTTGTTGCTGATTCCCCTGAAGTCGCGCACCCTTGGCAGCGCTACCGATACGAGGCGATCCAGAAACTCATACATCCGTGTGCTGCGGAGGGTTACCCGTGCACCGATCGGCATGCCCTCTCTCAACTTGAAATTGGATATGGCCTTTTTGGCATAGGTAGCCACGGCCCGCTGGCCGGCAATCGAGGTCAATTCCTCAACCGCATTTTGCACCAGTTTCTTGTCTTGGGTAGCCCTTCCGACACCCTGATTCAGGGCGATCTTTACCAATACCGGCACTTCCATCACCGATCTGTAATTAAATTTCTCCATCATGGCCGGAATGACTTCCTCCTTGTACTTCTTAAATAATCTAGGTGTGTATTCCATCAGTCAATTACCTCCCCGGATTTTTTAGCATATCGTTTTATTTTTCCATCTACTACTTTTCGGCCGATCCGGCTGGCCTCGTTTGATTTCGGATCTACCAGCATCAGATTGCTCAAATGCACCGGAGCTTCTTTCTTTTCGATGGCTCCGTTGGGATAGGTGGCATTCGGACGGGTGTGTTTGTGTACGATATTCACACCTTCCACAATGGCCCGGTATTTTTTGCGCTCAACGAAAAGCACGCGTCCCTGCTTGCCTTTGTCGTCACCGGCAATCACTTTTACCGTATCCCCTTTTTTTATGTGCAGCTTTTTGGGGCTGCTAATTTGTTTCTTGCTCATAATTACAATACTTCTGGCGCTAATGAAATAATTTTCATGTACTCTCTTTCGCGGAGTTCGCGGGCCACCGGTCCGAAAATCCGGGTTCCCCGTGGTTCATCCTGGTTGTTCAACAGTACTACGGCATTGTCGTCAAAGCGGATATAAGACCCGTCTTTGCGTCTGTATTCTTTCTTCACACGTACCACCACCGCTTTCGAGACCGTTCCTTTTTTCACCTGCCCGTTGGGCATGGCATCTTTTACGGTCACTACAATTTTATCTCCAACCGAGGCATACCTTCTGTTGCCACCCAACACACGGATGCAAAGGACTCTTTTGGCCCCGCTGTTGTCTGCAACCGCACATCTTGTTTCCTGTTGAATCATTGTTTTCTTATTATTAAATGATAAATATTACTTGGCTCTTTCGATTATTTCCACCAGTCTCCAAGTCTTCCTTTTGCTCAAGGGCCTGGTTTCCATGATTTTCACCGTATCTCCGACATTGCACTCATTCTTGTCATCGTGAGCCATAAATTTCTTCGACTTCTTTAAATATTTGCCATAGATTGGATGTTTCATCCTTCGCTCTACCAACACCGTGATGGATTTGTCCATGCTGTTGCTGGCAACGGTACCAATCTTTGTTTTTCTTAGATTTCGCTCAGCCATTTATACTATTGTTTAGTTTCTTTCTTTTGGTTAACTCGGTTTTCAACCTGGCGATGTCTCTTCTGATCCAGCGCAGCTCGAGCGGGTTTTCGATCATTGAGACGGCATGGGCAAACTTCTTTTGTGTAAGGATGGCTTCCTCCCGTTCTATGCGTTCGACCAGGTCTGCAAGACTCATCTCGCGTATTTCCTCTTTTGCTATTTTTTTCATTATTTCAGCGTTTTTGTCTCTACATAATCGGGGCGCACCACAAATTTGCAACGGATGGGCATTTTCTGTGCTGCCAAACGAAGGGCCTCTTCAGCCACGGCCTGCGGCACTCCATCCAGTTCGAACATGATGCGTCCGGCACGTACGACTGCCACCCAATGGTCGAGGGCTCCTTTACCTTTCCCCATTCTCACTTCTGCAGGCTTTGATGTCACCGGCTTGTCCGGGAAAATGCGGATCCATCCCTGTCCTTCTCTTTTCATATATCGCGTGAAAGCAATCCTTGCGGCTTCAATCTGCCGGTCGCTGATCCAGGCACTTTCCATGGCTTTCAGCCCGAAGCTGCCGAAGGCCAGGGTATGCCCCCTTTGCGAAAGGCCTTTCATTCTGCCTTTTTGCTGCTTTCTGTGTTTTACTCTTTTAGGTTGTAACATCGTATTTTCCTTTTACTAGTTATTTTTTGCTCTTCTGGGCTGCCGTTTGCCGCCCGGTCTGCCTTTTTCGAGGTTGGGCGAAAGGTCTCTCTTGCCTAGCACTTCCCCTTTGCAAATCCATACCTTCACTCCGATCTTTCCGTATACCGTTTGGGCCTCCACTAGAGAATAATCAATATCGGCACGGAAAGTATGAAGCGGGATACGTCCTTCTTTATATTCTTCTATTCTTGCCATTTCCGCTCCGTTGAGCCGGCCCGATACACGGGTTTTGATTCCTTCGGCTCCCATTCGCATCGTAGATGCTATGGCCATTTTCATTGCCCGCCTGAAGTTGACCCTGCCTTCAATCTGCTTGGCAATGTTTTCGGCTACGATTTGCGCATCCAACTCGGGCCTGCGTATTTCCGATATATTGATCTGCACATCTTTCTTCGTCAGTTTTTTCATCTCCTCTTTCAGGCGGTCCACTTCCGATCCGCCTTTTCCGATTATGATGCCCGGACGGGAGGTGTGGATCGTAATGGTGATCCGGTTCAATGTACGCTCAATCACGATGCGCGCAATACCGCCTTTTGAAAAGCGGGCATTCAGATATTTTCTGATCTTTTGATCTTCTATCAGTTTCTCCGAGAGGTCTTTTTTCTTTCCAAACCAGTTGGAATCCCATCCCCGGATGATGCCCAATCGCAGGCCTATTGGATTTATTTTTTGTCCCATTTATTCTTCTGTTTCAATGTTTTCTGATACTTCGTCCATCTCTTGCGATTGAATGCGGCTGTCGACTACAATCGTTATATGGCTTAATCTCTTGCGAATACGATATGCACGCCCGAAAGGAGCCGGCTGAAAGCGCTTCAGCACCGAGGCACCATCGGCATAAGCCTCTTTCACATAGAGCTCGCTTTCTTCTACCCGCATGCCTTCATTCTTCTGCTCCCAGTTGTTGATGGCCGATTCCAGCAACTTCTCCACTTTCTTCGATACGTGCTTGTGGTTGAATTTCAAGATATTCAACGCCTCTTCCACGTCCTTTCCACGGATGAGGTCCAGCACCAGTCGTGCTTTCCGGGCCGATCCCTTATTGTTTCTTAATCTCGCAACTGCTTTCATATCTTATCTTATTTTCTTGGATGAGTGCCCGCGAAAGTTTCTTGTCGGAGCAAATTCACCCAGTTTGTGTCCCACCATGTTTTCCGTTACGTACACCGGAATAAATTTATTTCCATTGTGAACAGCCAGGGTATGACCGACAAAATCAGGAATGATCATGGACCTGCGCGACCAGGTCTTGATGGCCGTTTTTTTTCCTGTCTCGTTCAGCCTGCTCACCTTGCGGTAGAGTTTGAAATCAACGTAAGGCCCTTTTTTTAGTGATCTAGCCATAGTTTATCTTATTTCTTTTTCTTCTTTCTGCTAATAATTAATTTACCGGAAGGCTTCTTCGGGTTTCTGGTTTTCTTTCCTTTTGAATAGAGCCCGGTTCTGGAACGGGGCTGCCCTCCCGATGCTTTTCCTTCGCCCCCTCCCATGGGGTGATCGACCGGGTTCATGGCCACACCTCTTGTCCGGGGTCTTCTGCCCAGCCAGCGATTGCGACCTGCTTTTCCGATTACCATCAGGCTGTGATCCGAGTTGGATACCGAGCCGATGGTCGCTTTGCAACGTATCAACACCATGCGGGTTTCACCCGAAGGCAGCTTCAGGATGGCATATTTGCCTTCACGAGCGGCCAATTGTGCAAAGGTGCCGGCACTTCTTGCCATGGCTCCGCCCCGGCCGGGGGCCAGCTCAATGTTGTGCACAATCGTACCCAGCGGAATGTTGGCCAAAGGCAGCGTGTTGCCTGCTTCGATCGGGGCGTTGTCATCCGAGATGACCTGCTGCCCTTCTTTGATCCCTTCCGGAGCAATTATGTAGCGCTTGTCACCGTCTTTATAAACTACCAGGGCAATGAAGGCCGTCCTGTTCGGATCGTATTCAATTGTTTTCACTGTTCCCGGGATACCGACCTTATCTCTTTTCGTATCGATGATACGATAGCGCTGTTTGTGTCCGCCTCCCAGATAGCGCATGGTCATGCGTCCCTGGTTGTTTCGCCCGCCCGAGCTCTTCTTCTTGGCCAGAAGCTTTTTTTCAGGCTTGTCCGTGGTCAGCTCTGTAAAAGCATTGAGCACGGTAAAGCGGCTGCCCGGTGTGATTGGTTTTAATTTCTTTAATGGCATTGCTCGTTAGATTTCGCTGTAAAAATCAATTTCATCTCCTTCGGCCAGGGTCACAAATGCTTTTTTGTAAGCACTCTTGCGTCCCTGTATGACTCCACCTTTGGTCATTCTCGTTTTGGCTTTGGCCGGCATGATCAATGTGCTGACATCGGTCACTTTCACATTGTACATGGCCTCCACTGCCTTTTTAATTTCAATTTTATTGGCCTCTCTGCGAACAACAAAAGCATATTGATTAAGCTTTTGGCTTAACATCTCCATCTTTTCCGTCACAACAGGCTTTACAAGTATATTTTTCATATCTATGGTCTTAAGCAGTTGCCTTTACATCCTTTTTTTCTAAAATTTCAATCAGCGTCTTTACACCCGACTCTGTAAAAATCAGTTTGTCGGCATTGAGGAGGTCATAGGTGTTTACACTCCGTGATTCACTCACACGCGCATTCGGTATGTTCCGTGCCGCCAGGGCCGTATTCGGGTCCATCTCCGAAAGCAGAAACAACGCCTTGTCCAATGATACCCCCAGATTGTTCATTACTTCGATAAAGGTGCGCGTTTTGTGATCCTCAAGTTGAAAGTCTTCTACAATCAGGATTTCACCGTCCCGCAGTTTTGCACTCAGTGCCGATTTCCGGGCCAGGTCTTTTACCTTTTTATTCAGTTTGAAGCTGTAATCGCGCGGACGGGGGCCGAAAATGGTTCCACCGTGGCGAAAGAGCGGGTTTTTGATGTCACCGGCCCGGGCCGTTCCCGTACCTTTTTGTTTTTTGATTTTCCGGGTAGACCCCTTCACATCACTTCGCTCCTTGGCTTTGTGTGTGCCTTGTCGCTGTGCGGCTCTAAACTGTTTCACAGCCAGATATACCACATGCTCGTTGGGCTCAATGCCAAAGATGGACTCGGGCAAATCAATTTGTTTGCCCGCCTTGCTTCCGTCTATTTTATGTAAATCAACTTTCATTATTTCTGCCTTTTAGCTTCCGCTATTTTTCGATAAATACAAAAGTGCCTTTATGTCCCGGTACGGCACCTCTTACAAGGAGTATATTCCGCTCCGGCATCACTTTCACCACTTTCAGGTTCTTCTGCTTTACATTCACATTGCCCATTCTTCCGGCCATGCGCATGCCTTTATAGACCCTTGAAGGATCCGATGACATACCGATGGACCCCGGAGCTCTCTCGCGGTTGTGCTGGCCGTGTGTTCTCATTCCCACTCCCTTGAAGCCGTGTCGTTTCACAACTCCCTGGAATCCCTTTCCTTTGGTACGGGCCGACACATTGACCATGTCCCCTTCTTCAAAGACTTCCAGCGTGATCTCATCACCCGGGTTCACTTCAAGGTCGCAGTTTCTTACTTCCCGCAGCACTTTCGCAGGTGAAACACCGGCCTTTTTAAAGTGGCCTCTCATCGGGTTGGGCGTGTTTTTTTCTTTCTTTTCTCCAAAAGCAATCTGCACGGCATTGTACCCGTCACTCTCCTCGGTCTTCACCTGTGTTACCATGCATGGGCCTACTTCCAGCACTGTACATGGAATATTGGTACCATCTTCGAGGAAGATGCTCGTCATTCCAATTTTTTTTCCTATAAGGCCTATCATCTCAATTAGTTTTTGCGCTGTTATTTATTACTACACTTTGATCTCCACATCCACTCCGCTGGGCAGTTCCAGTTTCATCAGTGCATCGACCGTTTTGGAGGTTGAACTGTAAATATCAAGCAGTCGCTTGTAGGTACTCAGCTCAAACTGATCCATGGCTTTTTTGTTGACATGAGGCGATCGCAATACCGTAAAGATCTTTTTCCTTGTCGGCAAAGGAATAGGACCGGTAACTACGGCACCGGTGCTTCGTACGGTTTTGACGATCTTCTCGGCAGACTTGTCCACCAGATTGTGATCGTAGGACTTCAATTTAATTCGAATCTTCTGTGTCATTATTCTTCTACTTTTACTTTGCCTTTGGCCTTGGCAATCACTTCTTCAGCGATGCTTTCGGGTGCGGGGGCAAAATGACTGAATTCCATAATCGATGTGGCTCTTCCCGAAGTGATGGTTCTCAATTGGGTTACATATCCGAACATCTCCGAAAGTGGCACTTTGGCTTTGATGACCTGGGAGTTGCCTTTCAGCTCCATCCCCTCCATCATTCCTCTTCTTTTGTTGAGGTCACCCACTACATCTCCGGTATACTCCTCCGGAGTGACCACTTCCAGTTTCATGATGGGTTCGAGCAATTTCGGGCCGGCATTTTTTGCGGCATTCCGGAATGCTGTCTTCGCAGCCAGCTCAAAGGATACGGAATCCGAATCCACCGGGTGAAAAGATCCGTCAAAGAGGCGTATCCGCATGGAATCCACCGGATAGCCGGCCAGGGGGCCGTTGTTCATGGCTTCCAGAAAGCCCTTCTCGACAGCCGGAATAAACTCACGGGGAATCGCCCCTCCGAATATGTCATTGACAAATTGCAAACCCTTTACTTCTTCCTCACCCTCTGCAGGCTCGGCCGGACCGATTTCAAACTGAATGTCGGCAAATTTACCGCGTCCACCGGTTTGCTTTTTATAGACTTCGCGATGCTCAATCGTTGAAGTTAGAGCTTCTTTATAAGTTACCTGCGGTGCTCCCACATTGCAATCCACTTTGAATTCCCTGCGCAGGCGGTCCACAATGATCTCCAGGTGCAACTCGCCCATTCCACGGATAATGGTCTGACCGGTTTCTTCATCAAACCTGACCTTGAATGTCGGGTCTTCCTCTGCGAGTTTGGCCAGGGCCATGCCCATTTTATCCACGTCTTTTTGCGTTTTCGGCTCAATGGCAATACCGATGACCGGATCGGGGAAGTCAATTGATTCCAGAACGATCGGATGTTTCTCATGGGTGAGGGTATCGCCCGTGCGAATGTCCTTAAACCCGACAGCCGCCCCGATATCGCCCGCTTCGATAAAGTCGATGGGTTTTTGCTGATTGGAGTGCATTTGCAGGATTCTTGATATCCTTTCTTTTTTACCGGTGCGGTTGTTCAGAATATAGGAGCCCGATTCGAGTCTTCCGGAGTAGGTGCGGAAGAATGCCAGCCGGCCCACATACGGGTCGGTCATAATTTTAAAAGCCAGCGCTGCGAAGGGCTCGTCCGGATCGGGCTTTCTTTTTTCTTCCTTGCCGGTCTTCGGATTGACACCTGTAATGGCTTCAATATCCAGCGGAGACGGCAGATATTCGATGACTGCATCGAGCATGGCCTGAACGCCTTTGTTCTTAAAGGCCGAACCGGCCAGCATCGGAATGATCTTCAGATCAATGGTTGCCTGGCGAATGGCGGCCTTGAGCTCAGCTACCGTAATGGATTCGGGGTCTTCGAAAAATTTCTCGAGAATGGCATCGTCATACTCGGCCACCTCTTCGACCAGCTTCGCACGATATTCGTGCACCTGCTCTGCCATATCTTCGGGGATATCCACGGTTTTGTAGGTCATTCCCAGCGTGTCATCGTCCCAGATAATGGCCTTGTTGGTGATGAGGTCCACGACTCCTTTAAAAGTTTCTTCGCTGCCGATGGGCAACTGAAGCGGCACCGGGTTGGCCCCCAGTTTTTCGCGCACTTCTTTGACCACATTCAGGAAGTCGGCACCCATGCGGTCCATTTTGTTTACAAAACCGATGCGGGGCACTTTGTAGCGGTTGGCCTGGCGCCATACGGTCTCGGACTGAGGCTCTACACCCCCCACGGCACAAAAAAGCGCCACCACACCATCCAGTACCCGCAACGAACGCTCCACCTCTACGGTAAAATCTACGTGGCCCGGAGTGTCGATGATATTGACTTTATACTCCTGTGTTTCATCGGTAGGCTTGCCCTGAACGGTGGGATATTTCCAGTAAGTCGTAGTAGCGGCCGAGGTAATGGTAATTCCCCGCTCTTTCTCCTGCTCCATCCAGTCCATGGTGGCTCCGCCTTCATGCACTTCGCCCAGTTTGTGCGTCAATCCCGTATAAAACAGAATGCGCTCCGTTGTGGTCGTTTTACCTGCATCAATATGAGCTGCAATACCTATGTTTCTGGTCTTGCGTAAATCTCTTTTTGCCATCTTTCCTTTGTTCTTTTTTTACCGGGCTTTTACTTAAAATCTGAAATGTGAGAAGGCTTTGTTGGCCTCAGCCATTCTGTGCACATCTTCTTTTTTCTTCACGGCACCGCCTTCGCCCTTGGAGGCAGCTATCAATTCCTGCGACAAACGCTGAGCCATGGATTTTCCGCCCCGTCCGCGGGCATATTGAATAATCCACTTCATGGTCATGGAAATTTTGCGATCCGGCCGGATTTCGGTCGGAATCTGGAAGGTGGCCCCTCCGATCCTGCGGCTTCGCACCTCCACGCTCGGCATCACATTGTTCAACGCTTTTTTCCAGACATCATATCCTTCTTCCCCCGTTTGCTCCTTGATCTTGTCCATTGCATCATAAAATATTTCGTATGCAATGCTTTTCTTTCCATCCCACATGAGGTTATTGACAAACCGGGTCACCAGTGTGTCTTTATATCTCGGATCGGGTTGAAGCGGATGTTTTTTGGCTCTGCTTTTTCTCATTGTATCTCAGCTTTTCCTAGCTCGGTTTTTTGGTTCCGTATTTCGATCTTGATTGTCTTCTGTCTTGCACACCGGCTGTATCCAGTGCACCTCTAATAATATGATACCTTACACCCGGCAAATCTTTCACCCTTCCTCCGCGGATAAGCACAATCGAGTGCTCCTGCAGATTGTGGCCTTCGCCCGGGATGTAAGCAATTACTTCCTGGCCATTGGTCAAGCGCACTTTGGCTACCTTGCGCAGGGCGGAATTTGGTTTTTTCGGTGTGGTCGTGTACACTCGGGTGCAAACCCCTCTTTTCTGAGGACAAGAACCCAATGCTCTTGACTTGCTTTTGGCCTTGATTTGCTTCCTTCCTTTTCTTACCAATTGTTGTATTGTAGGCATACCGCTATTTGCTTAAATTTTTGGAAGGGCAAAGTTAGAAATATTTGAATTAATAAACAACCGGCTTTTGAAGATTTTTTAAGGGCCTTTTCACGGTCGTATTCTCTATATTAATATGGTACAGGCACCGAGCTTTCGTCTGTGATCCGCTCAGCCCAATGCCACATCCAGTGTCATCATCACGGCAAACCCCAGAATGGCCCCCATGGTGGCAATGTCCGTGTTGCCCGATTCATTGGAGGCAGGTATCAGTTCTTCGATGACGACAAAAACCATGGCACCCGCGGCAAAAGCCAGTGCGTAGGGAAGCAATGGCTGAACAACGAGGACCGCAGCTGCACCGATGGCTCCGGCAATGGGCTCTACAAATCCCGAGAGCTGACCATACCAAAAACTTTTTCCCGTGGACACCCCCTCTCTGCGCAAGGGTACCGACACTGCCGTTCCCTCAGGGAAGTTCTGCAGACCAATGCCGATGGTCAGCGCAATGGCTGCTCCGATACTGGCTTCGGGCATGCCCAGGGCTGCGGCACCAAACGCCACGCCCACGGCCAGGCCCTCGGGGAAATTGTGCAGGGTGATGGCCAATACGAGCAGAACACTCCGTTGCCAGGAGGTATGTATCCCTTCCGCTTCGCTCGTAGGCTTGAAAGGATGAAGATGCGGCAAGACCAGATCGATGAGGCGTATAAAAACGGCTCCGAGCAAAAATCCCACCAGCGCAGGCATCCATCCCGGAACTCCCATCTTCTCAGACATTTCGATGGCCGGGGCAAGAAGTGACCAGTAACTGGCCGCCAGCATCACCCCGGCTGCAAAGCCCAGCATGGCATCCAGCACCTTTTGATTGACACTTCGGAAAAAGAATACCAGCGATGCACCCAGGGCCGTCACACCCCATGTGAATATCGTAGCCAGCAAGGCCTGCAGAATCGGATTTAATGTTAAAAACCAGGCATACATCCCAATTAATTATTAAAGTATTTACAAAAATTCGAAATTGCGTTCACAAGCTTTTTGTCAATATTTAGGCAAACCTAAAAAATAAATTTCCCATAATGAAATATCAAGCGCTACCGCAATCACTTTATGTGAAAAACCGCGCCAAGTTGCGCGAAGTCTTACCGCCAAAAGCAATGGCCGTTTTCAACAGCAATGATATTCTTCCGAGCAATGCGGACGGAACCATGCCCTTCCGGCAAAACAACGATCTGCTCTATATGTCGGGGATTGACCAGGAAGAAAGCATTCTCATTGTCTTTCCCGATGCCTTCCGGGAAGTACACCGCGAGATGCTTTTTCTCAAAGAGACCAGCGAAGAAATTGCCATCTGGGAAGGAGCCAAGCTAACGAAAGAGGAAGCCCGCGAACTAAGCGGGGTTCAAAACGTCTACTGGCTGGACGAGTTTGAAAACATCTTTAAGATCATCGCAGCCGAGGCCGAAATGATTTTTCTGAACAGCAACGAACACTTGAGGCGCAACAATCCCGTAGAAACGCGTGACGACCGCTTCCGGAAGTGGTGCATGCAGCACTATCCGCTTCATCGATATGAGAGACTGGCCCCGCATATGCACCGTTTCCGCTCGGTAAAAGAGCCTGAAGAAATTGAAACGATGCGCCATGCATGCGGAATCACCCGGGATGCATTTTTGGAATTGCTTGCTTTCGTAAAACCGGGTGTCAATGAAAACGACATCGAAGCGCTTTTCAATTTTGAAATCATGAAGCGCAGAAGCCGCGGCCCGGCTTATCAACCCATCATTGCCTCAGGAGCCAATGCCTGCGTACTGCATTACGTAGAAAACAACCAAGAATGCAAAGCCGGTGATGTCATCCTCCTCGATATCGGGGCCGAGTATGCAAATTATGCTTCTGATATGACCCGCTGCATTCCGGTCAGCGGACGATTCACTCCCCGGCAGAAAGATGTCTACAATGCCGTGTTGCGGGTGATGAAAGAAGCCAAGACCATGCTGCGTCCGGGCGTTTACCTGGACGATTACCAGAAAGAGGTCGGGCTTCTGATGGAGAAAGAACTTCTCGGCCTCGGCCTCCTCACGAAAGAAGACATCAAAAACCAGGACCCCGGGTGGCCGGCTTACAAAAAATACTTCATGCACGGAACGAGCCACTTTATCGGCCTTGACACCCACGATGTAGGCCTCTGGACCGAACCCATCAAAGCGGGAATGGCCTTTACCGTGGAACCCGGCATCTATATCCGGGAGGAAGGCCTCGGCATTCGCCTTGAAAACGACATCATCGTGCGCGAAGATGGTTTTGATGACCTGATGGGCGACATTCCGCTCGAAGCCGATGAAATCGAAGCCCTGATGAATGGCTGAGATCAGAGCAGCTCGTTGGCCAGATTGGCCAGCTCGGAGCGCTCGCCTTTCTCAAGCGTAATATGGGCAAACAAATGCTTGCCTTTCAGCTTCTCGATCATGGTCGTCAGTCCGTTTGAGTGAGAATCGAGATAAGGCGTATCAATCTGCCGGATATCGCCCGTAAATATGATCTTGGTATTTTCTCCTGCCCGGGTGATGATGGTTTTAATTTCGTGGGGCGTCAGATTCTGTGCCTCATCCACAATAAAGATGACATTGCTCATGCTCCGGCCCCGGATGTACGTGAGCGGAGTGATTTGTATTTTCTCCGATTCGATCATCTGCTCAATGGCCCTGGCCGCCTTGTCGTTTTCCTTAAACTGCGATTTGATGTACTTCAAATTGTCCCAGAGGGGTTCCATGTAGGGGTTGATTTTGCTCTTAATATCGCCCGGCAGATAGCCTATGTCCTTGTTGCTGAGCGGTACAATGGGGCGCGTCACATAGATTTGATGGAAGTTTCTGCGCTGCTCGAGGGCCGCTGCCAGCGCCAGCAGTGTCTTTCCCGTTCCGGCCACCCCCTGAATGGAAACCAGATTCACCTCCGGGTTCAGGATGGCATGAATGGCAAATGCCTGTTCGGCATTGCGGGCTTTTACACCATAAACCTGATGTCTCTCGATGCGGATCACTTTGCCGCTGCTGCCCTGATACCATGCCAGTACCGATTTCTTTCCATTCTTAAGTATGAGGAACTCATTGTCGATCAAATCCGGGATTTTCAGCTTCTCCGCTTCGATCTCCCCGTTTTCAAATATCTTATCAATCAGGGTGCTGCGCACCTTCTGTATCTCCCGTCTGCCGGTGTAGAGCTTCGACAGGTCCTTGATTTTTCCGGTTTCGAAGTCTTCGGCATGAAGATGCAGCGATTTGGCTTTCAGCCGCAGGGCCACGTCTTTGCTCACCAATACCACTTTCTTCCCGGGCATCTCATCCTGAAGGGCCAGGGCTGCATTCAGAATCTTATGATCAAATTTCCGGCTGTCAAATATTTCCTCCGCATTGAGCCTCATCCGGCCCGGGGTCATGATCACCTTCAGGCGGCCTTTTGATCGTCCGTTCAGTGGCAACCAGTCATTCAGATAGTCCCCTTTTAATTTTTGATCCAGGAAACGGATGAACTCCCTGGCTTCGAAATTGATATGGTCATTGCCTTTTTTAAAGTTGTCCAGCTCCTCCAGCACCTGAATCGGTATGGCGATATCGTGCTCATCAAATTCCATGATGGAGCGATGGTCATAGAGAATGACCGAAGTGTCGAGTACAAATATCTTTTTCAGTGTTCCGGATTTTAAAACATTGGAAGCAGCCCCGTGTCTTTTTTTCCTTTCTTTGACCCCGGCTGTGGGCATATAACAGTGTTTGATGAATATCGGTTCTCTCAAATTTAGGCGAATATCGCTGGCTTCGTGTCATAAGCCCGCCATTTGATACCAACACCTCAATGTGCAAAGGAATGGCAAAGCCCCATTTTATTGTCTCTGCCCGATTCTTAATCGCAGCACAATGGTTAACTTCGTCCGCTGATGAGCTACTATAAAAAGATACCCAATTTTTTGACCCTGGTCAACCTCCTGCTCGGCTGCATGGCTCTGGTCTTTCTTTTTTATGATCACATTGAACTGCGTCTTGCGACTTCCAACGGCATGAGCGAGCGGGCCTATTTCGATGGGAAGGTTGTTCTCAGCAGCCTCTATCTGGGCAAAATGCACATGGCAGCCCTGCTCATCTTTTTTGCCGTTCTGGTAGATTTTCTGGATGGTTTTGCGGCCCGCCTGCTCAATGCCCGCAGCGAAATAGGAAAAGAACTCGACAGCCTGAGCGATGTGGTAAGTTTTGGAGTGCTTCCGGGCATGGTCCTTTTTCAACTGCTTGCTGTTTCTTTCTTCGACAGCCCTTTTGCTTTCGAAATCGGCATTTTTGCATTTATGCCGGGCTTTCTCTTCACGCTGGCGGCCGCCTACCGCCTGGCACGTTTCAATGTAGTGCATCCCGAAGCTCATTTTTCGGGTCTTCCCGTACCGGCAGCCGCACTCGCGGTGATGTCTTTGCCCCTTGCACTTTTTTTCGATGAAATGCATATCAGCCGATGGCTCTTCAAGCCCTGGTTGCTTTATGCTTTCACACTGCTCCTTTCCTGGCTTATGATTTCACGCCTCACCCTGCTCAACCTGAAATTTGTAAAAGGCAGCAAGGACAACCGCCCACGCAAGATACTTTTGCTGCTGGCGGCCCTTCTCTGGCTGGGCGGCTTCTTCTTCCTTCATATTATCTTCCTAAGCATACCGGTCATTCTACTTATTTATATACTTTTCAGCCTCACCGTAAAAAAAGAAAAAAATGAAGTTCATCGCTGAAATCGATGTGATGCCTCTGCGCGAACTCCTCGACCCGCAGGGGAAAGCCGTTTTACAGGGATTTAAGAATTTGCATCTGGAGCAAATCACGGATGCCCGCATTGGCAAGCACATTACCCTACACCTCGAAGCCGATTCAATAGAAAGCGCTACGGAACAAGTGGAACTGGCCTGCAAAAAGCTGCTGGCCAATCCGGTAATCGAGTATTATGAATATCAGCTTCATCCGGCCGGCTGAGCACCATTGCTTAAGCCGTAAGATCATATTCCTGCTTCTTCTTTTCCTGGGGGCCGGGCGTGCCGTTCGCGCCCAGGACATTGACTTTGCACGAAAAATCATCGACACGCTCAGTTCGCCCGAGATGGCCGGCAGGGGCTACAGTGCCAACGGACATATCAAAGCCGCCCGGTTCATTTCCGAATCTTTTCGCGAGACCGGCCTCATACCGCTGGCGGGCAAAAGTTACTTCCAATACTTTGAGATAAGTGCCAATACCTTTCCGGGGCAGCTCAACCTGCGCATCAACGGAAATAAGCTCGATGCCGCATACGACTATCAACCCGATCCCTGCTCGCCCGCTTATTCAGGCAGGGGCCCCGTTGTATTTCTGAAAAAAAGATGGCTTAAAAACAAAAAAAGCCTGTCCAACGCCCTCTCCGACCCCCGCTTCAGCGGTCGATTTCTTTTGATAGATGAAAGCAAAGCCTGGACGGGCAAAGAGAAATACCGGGATTTGCTCTCCTCTGTAGAGACGGCATTTAAAGAAAGTGAAGCGGTTCGCTTCGAAGGGCTTATTGTTCTTGTGCAAAAAACCCTCACCTGGCACATCGCCCGCCAGGCCTGCAGGCGCCCCGTCATTCAAATCATAAAAGATTCGCTGCCCCGCAGAAAAATCAAAGCGCTCTCTCTGCTTATTGAGTCGGAAGTCAAAAACGACATACGCACCCAAAATGTATGCGGATTTATCGAAGGCAGCAAATATCCGGATCGCTTCCTTGTCATCAGCGCCCATTACGACCATCTGGGACAGATGGGGAGCAAAGCCTACATACCGGGGGCCAATGACGATGCCAGCGGCATTGCCATGATGCTCGATCTTGCGCGCTATTTTAAAGAACACCCGCCCGAATTCTCAGTTGCTTTTCTGGCCTTCGGTGCCGAAGAAGCGGGACTGATCGGCTCGCGCTATTTCACCGAGCACCCCCTCTTGCCGCTTGACAGCATTTGTTTTATGATCAACCTGGACATAGTTGGAACGGGAGATGAGGGCATTGCCGTAGTCAATGCCAAGGTGTTCGGAGAGGCCTTTGAAGAATTAAAAACCCTGAACGCACGGAGCAATTATTTTCCCCGCATAAAAGCCAGGGGAAAAGCTGCGAACAGCGATCATTACTTTTTTACAGAGAAAGGAGTACCGGCATTTTTCATTTATACCATGGGCGGCATCCCTGCGTACCACAATGTTTGGGACCGGGCCGAGACCCTCCCCCTCACACGCTACGAAGCCCTTTTCCGGCTTTTGCCGGACTTCTCCGACAGTGTCTGCCGGCCCTGAATTCAGGCTTTGGGAATGCGTTCCAGGGTTTTCAGCAGAAATTCCCAGCTTTTCTGTACCGAGCTGATCTGCACTTTCTCATCGGGGCTGTGTGCACCGCGGATATTGGGCCCGAAACTGATCATTTCCATTCCGGGATACTTGCTGCCGATGATGCCGCACTCCAGTCCGGCATGGCAGGCATTGACTTTCGGCTCCGATTTAAAGATTTCGCGGTACAGGTCTTCCATCAGATGCACGATGCTGCTGCCCGGCTCGGGCTGCCAGCCGGGATACGAGCCTCCAAATTGCACATCGGCAGCGGCCAGTTCAAAAGCCGACTGTATGCTGTGCGCCAGATCCATCTTCTCCGAATCGCTCGAACTTCTGGTCAGGCACTGAATTTCAAGTTTTCCGTCAGAAAGGCTGACCCGCGCCAGATTGTTCGATGTCTGCACCAGACCCGGAATATCCGGGCTCATACGATAGATGCCGTTCTGACAAGAATAGATGGCCCTCAGAAGGCGATACTGTGCATCCTTATCCAGCATGCGGGCCGGTTTCTCGCAGGCCTCCACGCCAATAAACATATCGGGATCGGTAGTAGAAAATTCAGCGCAAATATCAGCAGCCAGGCGGTCAATCAGCGATTTCAAAGCTTCTCCCTGCCCCGCATCCGTCAGTACAACGGCAAAAGACTCTCTCGGAATGGCATTTCGAAGGCCTCCCCCGTCTATTTCGGCCACGCGGGCATTCACTTCGTTTTCGGCATGCCAGAGCAGGCGGTTCATCACCTTGTTGGCATTGGCCCGCCCGAGGTGGATGTCCATCCCCGAGTGCCCGCCTGTCAGGCCGCGAACCACAACTTTACAGGCTTCGAGGCCATTGCAGTCTTCCGTATTGTAGGATGCTGTTGCTGTGATGTCGATGCCACCGGCACAGCCGATGGTCAGTTCATCATCGTCTTCCGTGTCGATGTTCAGCAGTATTTTCCCTTCCAGTTCGCCCGGCTCCAGCCCCAGTGCCCCGGTCATACCCGTCTCTTCGTCAATGGTAAAAAGAGCTTCGATGGGTGGATGAGGAATGTTGTCGGATTGCAGCAGAGTCATGATCATGGCCACACCGATGCCGTTGTCGGCACCGAGCGTGGTTCCTTCGGCTTCCACCCAGTCACCGTTGACTTTCATGCGGATTCCTTCTTTGTCAAAGTCAAAGTCCGTATCGGCATTCTTCTGGCAGACCATATCGAGGTGTGCCTGCATAACGACTGTCTTCCGCTCTTCCATTCCGGGGCTTGCCGGCTTCTTAATTATCACATTCCCAATGGAATCCACCACAGTCGGGAGGCCCAGTGATTCGCCAAATTTTTTAATAAACTGCCTTACGCGCTCTTCTTTTTTTGAACACCGGGGAATGGCGTTGAGGTCGGCAAAGTTTTGCCATACCTGAGCCGGCTTGAGTTGCCTTGCTGCATCATTCATTTTGATCTTATTTTGCCTGGAAGAATCGTTTAATTGATGCACACAAAGCTAAAGCATTCCTATCTTTAAACCATGTCGAAACTTTACATAATTCCGACTCCCATCGGCAATCTGGAAGACATGACACTGCGGGCCATACGCATGCTGAAGGAGGTGGATCTGATATTGGCCGAGGATACCCGCAAAAGCCGTGTCTTGCTCGATCATTACGGCATAGCTACTGCCATGAAATCTTTTCATCTTGCCAACGAACACCGCATCCTTGGCAAAGTGGTGGAAGCCATCAGGGCGGGACAGAAGACGGCCCTTATCAGCGATGCCGGCACACCCGGAATATCCGATCCCGGCTACTTGCTTATTCGTGCGTGCCTGCGCGAAGGAATAGAGGTAGAGACCCTGCCGGGCCCCACGGCCTTCGTCCCGGCACTGCTCAACTCGGGGCTTCCGGCCGAGCGTTTCGTCTTCGAAGGCTTTTTGCCTCATAAGAAAGGGCGAAAGACCCGGCTCGAGAAACTGCAGGCCGAAGAGCGAAGTATGGTGCTCTACGAATCACCGCATCGCCTGCTGAAGACCCTCGCACAGCTGGCCGAATTTCTGGGAGCCGAACGCAGCGCTTCGGTATCGCGGGAGCTGAGCAAGAAATTTGAAGAAACGCGCAGGGGCAGCCTCGCTTCCCTGTTGGAGCATTTTCAAACGCACCCCGTGAAAGGAGAGTTTGTCATCGTCATTGCCGGAAGAGATAAGAAAAAAACCGGCTGAACCAGCTCCAAGCGCACTCCTGCTCCTTTATTCACGTATTTTCTTTTCCAACAATACTTGTATGAAGAACGGCCTTGTCTTAAAGTCGGGGCTTTTACAGAAGCCCCTCATCCGCAAAGCTGAAGTACCCCTCTTCGCTCACGATCAAATGATCAAGCAGAGAAATATCCAGCAATTCTGATGCTTTTTTTACTTTCCGGGTCAATTGCCGGTCGGCCTCACTGGGCCGCAGATTTCCCGAAGGATGATTGTGTGCAATGATCATGGCCGATGCCTGCTGCTCCACGGCATGCAGAAAAAGTTTTTTCATGTCCACCACCGTTCCGCTGACACCGCCCACGCTGATTTGATCCGTAAACAGCACCTTGTTTCTCCGGTTCAACAGAAGGGCGACAAACTCTTCGTGGGCCAGATCGCACAGCAAGGGAGATAAAAATTCAAACGCATCGCGGCTCCCGCTGATCTGTCTTTTTTTGCGTATTTCGTTGGATTGTCTTCTGCGGCCCAGTTCGAGGGCTGCCACTATGCTCAACGCCTTGGCCGTGCCAATGCCCTTGTAACGCGTCAATTGACCGACAGACAACTTCCCCAGCGCATTCAGGTCCTGGTCAAAATCGCTCAAGAGCCTTTGACAAAGAGCTACGGCCGTTTCATCGCGGCTGCCCGAGCGGATCAGGATGGCCAGCAATTCGGCATTGCTTAAGGCCTGCCGCCCCTGCGCTATCAATTTCTCACGCGGGCGGTCTTCTTCGGCCCATGCCTTGATGTTTAACCGGTTTTCATACGAAGCCACAGTCAAATATAAGGGAAAATAAAAAAGCACATAGGCTTTCACCGATGTGCTTCATTATGATTTGCAATCCCTCCGGGATTTTTTTTATTTCAGACTGTTGACGTGTTTGGTCAGTTTGGATTTGAGGTTGGCCGCTTTGTTGTCATGAATAATATTTCGCTTGGCCAGCTTGTCAACCATCGAAATAACCGTTGTCAGCATTTCTTCTGCTTCACTCTTGTCTGTGGTGGCGCGCAATTTACGAATGAGGTTCCGGGTCGTCTTGCCGTAGTAGCGATTGCGATCCCGCCTCTTCAGCGATTGCCTGATTCTTTTCTTTGCGGACTTATGATGTGCCATGTGCTCTTTTTTTGGATGTGCAAAGATAATGCTTTCCTCTAAAATCCCAAGGAAGTACTTAAAAATAGCCGAAAAATATTGTTTTATACTTATCGGTATTTTAATTAAGCCACTTTCTGCTATTTTTGAAGCAAATCTCCCATTTTGTCATCAGAATGCGCCCGGTATTGCGTTGTGATTATCTAATTTTGCCCACTTAATCAGATACCATAAAACATGGATCCATTTGAAGCCCTGGCCAACGTTCATCCCAGCTATATTGAATCGCTCTACGATCAGTATAAAAAAGACCCTCAGTCGATCGGCAAAGAGTGGCGCAGTTTTTTTTCCGGCTTTGATTTTGCCCTTGCCGCAGACGAGGGCGCACCGGCCCTGAGCGATGACGACCTCCATAAAGAATTAATGGTATTCAGCCTGATTGACGGATATCGCAGAAAAGGGCACCTTCTTTCGGATACCAACCCCATTCGAAAACGCAAAGACCGGCACCCCGATCTCGACCTTCCGCACTACCAATTGAGCGAAGAAGACCTTGACCGCACGTTCTATTCGGGCCGCGAGCTGGGACTGGGCAGGGCCACACTCCGCCAGATACTGGAGAAGCTGCAAAACATCTACTGCCGCCATCTTGGATTCGAGTATATGTATATCACCAATAGCGAAGAGCGGGAGTGGCTTCGCCAACAAATCGAAAGCAGTGCCGATCAGATACGCTTTCCGATAGAGAAGAAAGAACACATCCTTCAAAAGCTCAACGGAAGCCAGGTCTTTGAAGAATTCCTCAGCATCAAATATGTAGGACAAAAAAGATTTTCGCTGGAGGGCGGTGAGAGCACCATTCCGGCCATTGATGCCATCATCAACAAAGGGGCCGAAATGGGCATTGACGAGTTCGTCATAGGGATGGCCCACCGGGGGCGCCTCAATGTCCTGGTCAATATCCTCGGGAAAACCTACGAGCAGGTATTCAATGAATTCGAAGGCGAAGCCATCCCCGACCTGACCATGGGCGATGGCGATGTAAAATACCATCTGGGATATTCATCCGAAATTGAAACCACAAAAGGAAAGACCGTCAATGTAAAGGTGGCGCCCAACCCTTCGCACCTCGAAGCCGTTTCGCCCGTAGTCATCGGCTACGTGCGTTCCAAAGGAGACATCCTCTATGAAGGCAGGCGCGACCGCGTAATGCCCATTGCCATCCATGGCGATGCGGCCCTCTCGGGGCAGGGTGTTGTGTATGAACTCATCCAGATGGCCCGGCTCAAAGGTTACTACGTGGGCGGCACCATTCATTTTGTCATCAACAATCAAATCGGATTCACCACCGATTTTGACGATGCACGCTCATCCCACTACAGCACCAGCGTGGCTGCGACTACAGAAGTACCGGTCATTCATGTGAATGGCGATGATGTGGAAGCCGTGGTATATGCCGCAGAGCTGGCCGTGGCTTTCAGGCAGAAGTTCAAGCGTGACTTTTTCGTGGATATGGTTTGTTACCGCAAGCACGGGCACAACGAAGGCGATGACCCCAAGTTTACCCAGCCGAAGCTCTACGAGTTGATCGGCAAGCACCCCAGTCCCCGCGAAATCTATCTCAAGAAACTTATCAACGAAGGAGAATTTGAGCGCAGCCTCGCAGAACAGATGAATGCGGAGTACAAAAAACTCATGAACAAGGCCCTGACGCTGGTCAAAGAGCACCCGCTGCCCTATCACTATCAGGAGCCCGAATTGCTCTGGAAAAAGCTTCGAAAATCAAGGCCCGAAGATTTTGAAGAATCTCCGGATACCTCCATTGACGAAGAAACTTTGATGGACTTGATCCAGCGCATTATCTCCATTCCCGAGGGCTTTCATCCCCTACGAAAGATCGAAAAGATGCTGAAAAAACGCAGGGAGCAGTTTTTCAAAACCAAGCTCATGGACTGGGCTTCGGCCGAACTGCTGGCCTATGCCACCCTGCTGCACGAAGGACACGACATCCGCCTGAGCGGACAGGATTCCTTGCGCGGCACCTTCTCTCACCGCCATGCGGTGCTCTTTGATGAAGAAAGCAATGAACCGTACAACCGGCTCGACCATCTCTTTGAAAATCAGGAAGCCCGTTTTCGCATTTACAACAGTCCTCTGAGCGAGTACGGAGTGCTGGGCTTTGAATACGGCTACTCGCTCGGCTCGCCCGCTGTTCTCACCATCTGGGAAGCCCAATTCGGTGATTTTGCCAACGGGGCACAGGTGGTCATCGATCAGTTTATTACCAGTGCCGAGAGCAAGTGGCAGCGTATGAGTGGCATCACCCTGCTTTTGCCCCACGGCTACGAAGGGCAGGGCCCCGAGCATTCGAGTGCCCGCCTCGAGCGTTTCCTGCAGATGTGTGCCGAGTTTAACATGAGTGTGGTCAATATGACGACTCCGGCCAACCTCTTTCACGTCATGCGCAGGCAGCTGGCCTGGCCTTTCCGCAAGCCCCTCGTCATCATGTCGCCCAAGTCGCTCCTGCGCCATCCCAAATGTGTTTCTCCGGTTGAAGATTTCACACAGGGGAAATTTCGCGAGTTGATTGTGGACGACTGGTCGGAAGGAAAAGCCGGAAATGTAAAAAAGGTGGTCTGCTGTTCGGGAAAATTGTATTACGACATTCTGGCCCGCCAGGAAAAAGAAAAAAGAAAGGACCTCGTCATTGTGCGCCTGGAGCAATTGTATCCTCTCCCCTACAGGCAGCTGGACGAAGTGATGAATCGCTACCCCGAAGCCGTGAAAATGTGGGCACAGGAGGAGCCGGCCAACATGGGCGCATGGGTGTATATGCTGAGCTGCTACCGCAGGGTCAACTGGGAGCTTGCCAGTCGCAAATCGAGCGCATCGCCCGCTACGGGATATCACAAAATTCATGAAGAGGAACAGCAGGAAATACTGGACAAAATATTCGAATAAAAGATCAAATCATGGCAACAGCAATCAAAGTCCCCAATGTGGGCGAATCGGTCACCGAAGTAACCCTCTCCAAATGGCTGGTCAACGAGGGTGACTATGTGGAAGTGGATCAGGAGATCTGCGAACTGGAATCGGACAAGGCCACCCTGGAGCTGCCGGCCGAAGTAGCCGGGCGCATCCACCTCATCGCGCAAGAAGGAGACGACCTGGAGATCGGTGCCGTCATTGCCGAGATTGACGAAAGCGCAGCCAAAGCCCCGGAAGAAAAAAAGGAAGCCCCGGCCGGAGAGCAGAAAGAAAGCGCCCCGTCCGGAGATTCGCAGGCCGAAGAAAAGACAGGCTCCTATGCCGAAGGGTATCCCTCGCCCGCAGCACAAAAGCTGATGGCAGAGCATGGTCTGAAATCCGGAGATATCAAAGGCAGCGGCAAAGACGGGCGCATCACCAAAGAGGATGTGCTGAAAGCCATTGAAGAAGGAGAAAAAGCCGAAAGCAAGCCGGCCGAAAGCGAGGCAAGTGCGGCCACTTCGGCTCCCGCTGCTCCGAAAAGCAGTCCTGCCCCGGCCCCCCGGTTTGAATTTTCAAAAGAATCCTTCAGCCGGGAAGAAAAAAGGGAACCCATGTCGCGGCTGCGAAGAACCATCGCCCAGCGCCTGGTGACTGCCAAAAACGAAACGGCCATGCTGACCACTTTCAATGAAGTGAACATGGAGCCGATCATGAATATTCGCAAGCAATACAAAGAAAGCTTTAAAAAGCAGCATGGTGTAGGGCTTGGATTTATGAGTTTCTTTACCCGGGCCTGCGTATTGTCGCTCGAAAAATTTCCGGCCATCAATGCACGCATTGACGGCAACGAACTCGTCTATCACAACTATGTAGACGTGGGCATTGCCGTTTCTACCGACCGCGGGCTGATCGTGCCGGTCATTCGCAATGCCGAGTCGCTGAGCATGGCCGAGATCGAAGCCCGCGTCATGGATCTGGCCACCCGCGGCCGCGATGGAAAACTCGACATGGATGAAATGCAGGGCGGCACTTTCACCATCACCAACGGAGGCGTCTTCGGCTCCCTGCTTTCCACACCCATCATCAATATTCCGCAATCGGCCATCCTCGGTATGCACAAAATAGAGCAACGCCCGATAGCGGAAAACGGCCAGGTCGTGATCAAACCGATGATGTATGTGGCCCTCAGCTACGACCACCGCGTGGTGGACGGCAAGGAATCGGTCAGTTTCCTCGTATCGGTCAAAGATTATCTGGAGCATCCCGAAAAGATGCTCAGCGGGAAAGACCCCGTGCAGGAGCTCCTGCAATTATAGAATTGGCATTCATCACACAAAAAAAAGAGCAATGGCAAACTACGAATATGATGTGGCAATAATCGGATCGGGCCCCGGAGGCTATGTGGCAGCCATTCGCTGTGCACAGCTTGGAATGAAAACGGCCATCATTGAGAAATACCCTACCCTGGGCGGCACCTGCCTCAATGTGGGATGCATTCCGTCAAAGGCACTGCTCGACTCGTCCGAACATGTCGAAAAACTGAAAAACGACTTCAAAACACACGGCATCGAAACCGGAGAGGTCTCTGTCCACATCGGTCGGATGATGGCCCGCAAAGCCGATGTGGTAAAGCAAAACGTGGACGGGGTGGCCTACCTCATGAAGAAGAATAAGATTGACGTGATCACGGGTACGGCTGCATTCAAAGACCCGCATACGCTTGCCATCTCCGGAGACAAGCCCCGGGAAGTGAAGGCGGAACGGATCATCATTGCCACCGGATCGAAGCCGGCCTCCCTCCCCTTTATAAAAATTGACAAAAAACGCATCATCACCTCCACCGAAGCCCTCTCGCTCAAAGAACTTCCCAAGTCCATGGTCATCATTGGCGGAGGGATCATCGGGGTGGAACTCGGCTCGGTCTATGCCCGCCTCGGCACGGAGGTGCATATCGTGGAATACATGGACCGCCTTATCCCGGGCATGGACAAAGACCTGGGCCGCGAATTGAAGAAGGTACTGAGCAAAAAAGGAATGAAGATTCATCTTTCGCACAAAGTGAAAGAAGTAAAAAGCAGCACCCGCCAGGTGACGGTGAAGGCGGACGAGAAAAGCGGAAAAGAGATCACCTGGAAGGCCGATTACTGCCTGGTGGCCGTGGGCCGAAGGCCCTATACCGAAGGGCTTCAACTGGAGAAAGCCGGCCTGGCCGTGAATGAACGCGGACAGATAGACGTAAACGAAAACCTGCAAACGAAAGTAAGCCATATCTACGCCATCGGAGACGTGATCCGGGGGGCCATGCTTGCCCACAAGGCGGAAGAAGAAGGGGTGCTGGTGGCCGAACATATGGCCGGACAAAAGCCCCATATCAATTACAATCTGATTCCGGGCGTGGCCTATACCTGGCCCGAGG
>JALSIH010000227.1 GCA_026981615.1 Chitinophagales bacterium | reverse complement strand
AAAGTCTTCTGCCGAGAACTGTCTGCCCCTGAGGTCAGAAATATCGATGCCCTGCTCAAGCAGGGTGGCCTGCGCACGGCTGTCGGGGGCCTCGCCCACATGCCAGGGGCCGGTGCCGGCCGAGTCAAGAGTCCAGTCGAGCCCCCCTGCTTTGATCTTTTCCCGCATAATGCCCTCGGCCATGGGCGAGCGGCAAATATTTCCAAGACAGACAAAAAGCACTTTCATTTTTTAAGGATATTTTGCCCCAAAAATACATGCTTCGCCTGATCTTCCCCGCCCCCGGTTTTCCTGCGCCCCGGAGAAGGAAGCCTTGCACTATTTTTGTCTTGTGGAAATTAATTTTTTTCGGGCGGGTTATCTATCCGGCAATACAAGGCACGGCAGATTATGAAAGATATGGGAATACAAGACAGCATCTCGGCCATCTCGACTCCGCAGGGAGAGGGAGCTATCGGCATTGTACGTCTGACGGGCCCCGATGCCATTGCCATTGCCGACCGCCTCTTTTACGGAAAAACCCTTTCGGAGCAACCCGGCCATACGCTCCACTTCGGCAGCATACGCCACAAAGGCAAAATACTGGACGAAGTGGTGGTGGGCCTCTTCAGGGCACCGCACTCCTACACGGGGGAAGATGTGGTGGAGATATCCTGCCATGCCTCGCCTTATATTCTGCAAACCCTTTTACAACTCACCTTTGAGGAAGGAGCCCGGCCGGCACGGCCCGGAGAGTTTACCCTTCGGGCCTTTCTCAACGGAAAGATGGACCTTTCGCAGGCCGAAGCCGTGGCCGATCTCATTGCTGCCGGAAGCGAAGCAGCCCATGATTTGGCCATCAAACAGATGCGGGGCGGCTTTTCGGGCGAGATCAGCCGTCTGCGTCAGCAGCTCATACATTTTGCTTCCATGATCGAACTGGAGCTCGATTTCAGTGAAGAGGATCTGGAGTTTGCCAAGCGCCAGGAACTCATCGCCCTGGTAGAAAAAATACGCAAACTGATACGCAGCCTGAGCGAATCCTTTCGCCTCGGCAATGTCTTGAAAAATGGAGTGGCCACCGTCATTGCCGGGCGCCCCAATGCCGGCAAATCGACCCTGCTCAACGCCCTGCTGAAAGAGGAGCGTGCCATCGTGAGCGAAATACCGGGCACTACACGCGACAGCATCGAAGAACTTATCAATATCGAAGGCATCCTCTTTCGCCTCATCGACACGGCCGGCCTGCGCGATGCCAGCGATAAAATAGAAGCCATGGGAGTAGGCCGCACCCTCGAAGAAATCAAACGATCGGCCCTGGTCATCTATCTCTTCGACCTGGCAAGCACCTCTCCCGCCACGCTGGAAAAAGACCTGAAAAACCTGCCGGTCCGCGCTCCGGTCATTTTGGCCGGCAACAAGAGCGACCTTGCCACAGACGAGCAAAAAGAGACCATCCGGGCGCGCTGGCCCGAAGCCCTTATGCTCTCATCCCTGAAAAGGGAGAACCTCGAAAGCCTGAACCGGGCCCTGATAAAGGCCCTGCATGCCGAAAACTGGCAGCAGGAATCTGCCATTGTAAGCAATGCCCGCCACTACCACGCCCTGCAAAAAGCCGATGAAGCCCTGAAAGAAGTGCTCAACGGTATCCATGAAGGCATATCCGGAGAGTTTCTTGCCCTTGATATACGCACCGCCCTCGATGCCCTCGGTGAAATATCGGGAGAAGTGAGCAGCGATGACCTCCTCGGCAATATCTTTTCCAAATTTTGCATCGGAAAGTAAAGCCGCTATATCCGGTTTCAATCAAAACCGAATCACCGTTACAAGACCCTCTTTATCATGTCCATAAACGAATTATTTTCACCCACATTTCTCCCCTGTCTGCCGGCCTGGATCATGAGAGAACGCTGCTAATCGTACAAATACCCTGTGGCTCCCAGGCTACATAGCAAAGAAATCCGGATATAAGATGCCCACATTTGGAGATAAAAGACTCCTAAATACGTGCCGCTTCATTGTCGCTATGAAAGCACCAACGTTCTCCTGAACAAAGGCTCAAGATAGAGCCTTATTATACCCGTACGGGAGCATAACTTCATTGCAATGCATTTTTATACCCGAACGGGTGCATTAAGGCAAAATACCTTATCTTTGTACCCGTAAGGGTATAATTATTTTAAGACATGCAGAAAAAAACCTTCAATACCACGCTTTCGTTGAGAGACTTTGTAAAAACGAAAAGAAAAGACCTCGGATTCACCCAGAAAATGCTGGCGGATAAGGCAGGTGTGGGATTGCGTTTCATTCGGGAACTTGAGAATGCAAAGCCTTCTTTGCAAATGAACAAGGTAAATCAGGTTCTCCTGTTATTCGGATATGAGTTGGGCCCTGTACCGCTTAATCGCAAAAAAATGATGGATGAGAAGAGCTAAAGTATATATGCATAATAAATTGGCTGGCACCCTAATTGAAGATGAGGAAGGTTATCATTTTCAATATGCGCAAGCTTACTTGACGGACAAAGACCCCGAGCCAATTAGCTTAACTTTTCCCTTACAGGAAGAAGCATTTCACAGCCAGGTAATGTTTCCGTTTTTTGATGGCCTTATACCGGAAGGGTGGTTATTGGAGATAGCCGAAAAAAGCTGGAAGCTGGATGCCCGTGATCGTATGGGCTTACTTTTAAAAACATGCTTTGATTGTATTGGTGCTGTGAGCATTTTACCATTTGAAGTAGATCAACGATGAGCAAAAAGCGCTGTTTGTATTGTTATGACATAATTCAGGATAGCGACTCTGATTTTCATAAAAGATGTTGTTTGAAATTTTTCGGGTCAGTGAATCCTCCGGCTTTGGAATACACGATCGACCAAATGCTGGAACTTGGAGAAAAAGTCATAAAAGCACAAAGAACCGTTACGGGTGTTCATCCAAAATTGTCCTTGGGTATTCAAAACATTGCTCAAAAAAACACCCCTAGCAAGCTAACCATAGTGGGTGTATGGAGCCATTATATTCTTAAACCGCCAAGTACGTATTATGAGAATTTACCTGAATTAGAAGACTTAACAATGCATCTTGCCCAAATTACAGGCATTCAGACAGTACCTCACACACTTATCCGCTTAAAATCCGGAGAATTATCTTATCTGACAAAACGAATAGAACGAAAAGGGAAAGCAAAGCTCCATATGGAAGACATGTGCCAATTGACAGGAAAACTTACGGAAGCCAAATATCGCGGCTCCTATGAACAAATCGGAAAAGCAATAATAAGCTATTCGGAATACCCCGGACTTGATATTATCAATTTTTTCGAACAAGTCATATTCAGTTTTTTGACCGGCAATAACGATATGCATTTAAAAAATTTTTCGCTCCTTAAAGACCCGTATCGGGGATATAAGCTCAGTCCTGCTTACGATATGCTGGCATCCGGGTTGATAGTGGAAGGAGATGATGAGGAACTGGCATTAACCCTAAACGGTAAAAGAAAGAACTTAAAGAAGTCTGATTTTAAACTTGCATTTCAAAAGTTCAATATTGACAGTAAAGTATTGGAGAATATCTTCAGGCGCTTTAAAGAATCCATTCCAAAATGGCATGATTTCGTTGATATAAGTTTCTTGCCCGAGAATTTAAAAGTGAATTACCATATAATGATAGAGAACAAAGCAAAACAAATAGAAATATAAGCAAATCCAAACCATTGATACTCAAAGAGCTCCTCCCTGTATGAAACACCTGTGTCTGTCAATATAAGAGACAATCTGTTGTACTTACCACACTTTGTTGCCTCACGAAATATAATTCCAAACTATCCATCCTGCCACTCTCCTCGCAATAATATTCCGAATCGGGAAAGAAAAAGCCGCTATCTCTCTTCCCTATCAGGAAATTTCAGCACAGACCAAACAATAACACTTGCTTATTACCGGTTTAATCATTACTTTTAAGATTCAAGAATCTCCAAAATGAGGCGCAAGTCCTCCATATCCGCCAAGGCTTTTTTTACGGCATTTCTGCTGCCGGTGCTCAGCGTATATGTCCTCACGGTCTCCTGTGCCCTTGGCGATGTACTTGATTGTTGCGATGACATGTGGATGAGCGAAGTGCAGGCCGTGCACGGCTCCCATGACGATCATGGCCATGCGGAAGAAAACGGGCACGATCATGGAAAAGCCCATCAGCCGGCTTCCGGCAATCACCACAGCTCCTCATCCGAAGACGATGATTGCTGCAACGATCTCACGACTAATTTTTTCAGCATTTTTCAGGCGCAGCATCAGATACTGATTGCAGCGAAAGCCAACGGATCGGCATTGCCGCACTTTACCGCTCCGGCTGCCGCAATGCCGGATGTTTTTCTCCGCAGCACTGCCCTTAAAGTGTACAACGGATTTAAACTACCCCTGAAAACCAATCTTTCAGGTGCTTTTCTTCGCATTCTGCACCAGTCTTTTCTGAATTGACCCTCCCCTTGGCCGGGGCCGCTATCCCCTGCCTGCCTGACAGAGCCGTACACACTTGCCGCCCTCCGGCTATCGCTCCTCTTTTTTTACGGCTCATCACTTCCCGAATTACACCCTGCTGCTTTTGAGCCCCGCTGTGTCTGCCTATGTCATGAGACAAAGCGCAGCCGAAAGCAGCCATTCACGGAAAGAACAGAATCGTATTCACATTTAAAAAAAGAAATTATGAAAACGATCCATGCAGGAAAACTGGGACGCGCATTCGGACTTGTGGCAATCCTCTTCTATTTCGGATGCATTTTGCTCCTGGCTATTGCCGGAAGCGATGGAACGGCCTTTTTCTTCAACACCCTGCTGCACGGGCTGGATGTAAGCAGCATCATGCGGCCGGACGTGCCCTGGTGGGAAGCCCTCATCGGCATTGCCGAAACCTACTTGCTGGCCTGGATAGCGGGAGCAGGCATCGCCAGCATTTACAATTACAGCGTAAAAAATCAATAAAATGAAAAAGAGATCAAAATTTCTTTGCCTCATGCTCCTGCTTCTGGCCGGAAGCGGGCTGCAGGCGCAGAACGAAGCACAGGTCTATCGCACCATGAACGGACAACTGACCATCACCGGATCGGTAGGCGACTCGGTGCTGATGATGCGAAGCAACAATTTGATCATTTCGCTGGATTACGAAAGCGCGGAACTTGTGATCCGCCTGAACAAAGAAACCCTCGGAAGAGAGGGGAAGACGGAGTCTCCGAACAGCCTGAGCAATACCTCTTCGGAGGTACTGTTCAAAGGCAGACTGGGCATCGATTACGTCATCACCCAAAAACACCCTCCACTCGACTTTGCAGTGGAGGGTTATCTCTTCAACGGTGACGAAAAAAGCTTTGTCACCGGCAGCGGACACCTTGAGCACATTCATGCAAATGAATATGCCTGTATTCTGAATCTGAATTTTTTCATTTCTCCGGAGCTCCTGTCAATCGACTGGCCCGGAAATGAAAAGGTAAAAATTCAAATCATACAAACCGTGCTGAAACGCAGGGATGATTAATCAATTATTAAATATTAAAAAACATAAAAAGAATATGAAAATTCAAAACAATCAACGCTCTATCACATTGTTTCTCTCCTTGCTCACCCTGCTTGCGGTGATATTTATTTCCTCGGCCGCCTACGCCCACGGGGGAGAAAAACACGAAAAGAAAAAGGACAGCGTCACGCAAAGTGAAGCGGGCAGCAACTTACAACACGGGCATGATCACGAAGACGATCACGGCAATGCGGACATGCGCATGCAGGCCGGCAAAAAAGTAATGGCTCCGCTGAGCGACTTTCCGAACCTGCATCCGCTTCTGGTGCATTTCCCGGTGGTACTGCTCGTATTGGCGCTATTCACTCAGCTCTTCAGCTTTTTTGTGTATCGAGAGGCCCTGAGCTGGGTTACCCTCCTGTTGCTCCTCTTCGGGTTTGCCGGTGCCTGGGTGGCCAGCGAATATGCCCACCCGCACACCACGGGCCTGAGCGATTTCGCCTACAAAGTGCTGCTTGAGCACGAACGCTTTGCCTCCATCACGGTGTGGAGCAGCGGCATTGCACTGCTGCTGAAGATCGTCTCCCACTTCTTTCTGAAAATGAAACTCTGGGCCGAAATACTGGTGGCCCTTCTGCTTATCGTCTCGGCATCGGCTGTTTCGCTGGCAGGCCACCACGGTGCCCAGCTGGTGCATATCGAAGGCGTGGGGCCGATGGGGAAACACCTGGAAAGCGGAGATCATGAACATTAAAAAATATCTTTTAATCATTCAAAAAATAAAAAGCCATGGATCACCCGAAAAATCACATGAAAGAACACAAGCACCATGAATCCATGAAAAAAGAACACATGGATCACGGTCAAAAACATGGGAATGGGGGAAACGGAGGACACGCACATCACGGGCATGAAGACCATCACCGGATGATGATACGCGATTTCCGGAAGCGCTTCTGGATATCCACCATCCTCTCGGTGCCTGTTTTGTTGTTGTCCCCGATGATCCAGTCCTTTCTGGGCATCGACATTTCCTTCAACGGAAGCCTCCTGCTGCTCTTTGCACTCGCCTCCATCGTGTATTTCTATGGCGGATGGCCCTTTCTGAAAGGCCTGCGCGATGAAATTAAAAAGGGCAGCCCCGGCATGATGACACTGATAGCCGTGGCCATCAGTGTGGCCTATGTCTACAGCAGTGCCGTGGCCTTCGGGCTGGAAGGCAAGATGTTCTTCTGGGAGCTGGTCACCTTGATAGACATCATGCTGCTGGGCCACTGGGTGGAGATGAAATCGATACTGGGTGCCTCGCGTGCGCTGGAGTTGCTGGTCAGCATGCTTCCTTCCGAGGCACACCTGGTCGATGGCGATGAAATCAAAGACATCCCGCTCGGAGACCTGAAAGCCGGAAACGTGATATTGGTAAAACCCGGAGAAAAGATTCCGGCTGACGGCATCGTCTCCGAAGGGGAAAGCTACATCAACGAATCGATGCTGACCGGAGAATCGAAGCCGGTGCTCAAAAAAACGGGCGACTCCGTTATCGGGGGCTCTATCAACGGCAACGGCTCTATCAAAGTGCGCGTGGAACATACCGGAGAAGACAGCTACCTGAACAAGGTGATCACACTGGTGCGCGAAGCCCAGGAAAGCAAGTCGAAAACTCAGAACCTGGCCAACCGGGCTGCGAAATGGCTGACCTTTATAGCGCTCGGGGTCGGCTTTGCCACCCTGGCCATCTGGCTGCTGCTGGGTTTCGACTTTGTCTTTGCCCTCGAGCGCATGGTCACGGTGATGGTCATCTCCTGTCCGCATGCTCTGGGCCTGGCCATTCCGCTGGTCGTAGCCATCTCTACGGCCATCTCTGCCCAAAACGGACTGCTCATTCGCAACCGTACGGCTTTCGAAAACGCGCGCAAGATCAGCGCCATTGTATTTGATAAAACGGGCACATTGACAAGGGGTGAGTTCGGAGTGACCCGCTACGAATCCCTGGATCCGCGATTCGGAAAAGACGATATTCTGCGCATGGCGGCCGCCCTCGAGCAAAACTCCGAGCATCCCATCGCCACCGGAAT
>JALSIH010000226.1 GCA_026981615.1 Chitinophagales bacterium | reverse complement strand
GCTGGCATAGAAAGGTTCGAAAGCCTGCGAGTGGGTGGCGCCCAGTTGTCCGGCCGAGCCGTTGGGGCCTCTGAAAACGATGGGCATTTTGATTTGTCCGCCCGACATGGCCAGCATCTTGGCAGCGTGGTTGATGATCTGGTCCATGGCCAGAATGGCAAAGTTCCAGGTCATAAATTCAACGATGGGGCGCAAACCGTTCATGGCGGCTCCGTTGGCAATACCTGCAAAGCCCAGCTCCGATATGGGGGTGTCAATCACCCGCTTCTCGCCAAACTCATCGAGCATGCCCTGCGAGACCTTATAAGCCCCGTTGTACTGAGCCACTTCCTCTCCGAGCAGAAAGACATTTTCGTCTCTCCTCATTTCTTCCGACATCGCTTCACGAATGGCCTCTCTCAGTTGAATTTCTCTCATCTTTCAGATTTTGGGCAAAGATAAAACACACGGGGTAAAGGAAGCGCCAAAAGCTTCATAAAATGAAGCCGGAAGCCGCCCATTCCTATCTCATTGATAGCGCACATTCATGGGGCGTATTTCGATCTCGGAGGGATTGTAATTGTCGGGCGTTTCGAGCAGCTGTACGATCGTCTGTGCCAGATCGGCCGGATGCAGCATCGTGGGATTGGCCGTGGTGGCCTCCGTACGGTCGAAGAAGTGGGTGTTGACCGATCCGGGCATCACGCAGGTCACTTTTATATTGAATTCCTTTACCTCTTTGTAAAGGGCTGCCGAGATGCCCCTGACCGCAAATTTGCTGCCGCAGTAGGCACTGGCCTGTGCAATGCCCTCCTTGCCTGCAATGGAGGAGATATTGACAATATGGCCGCTGCGCTGGCGCTTCATTTGAGGAAGGACTTTTTTGCTTGCATAAAAAAGCCCGAAAACATTCACCGCATACATATCCTGCCACTCTTCGGCCGTGTAATCCTCGAGGTATTTAAAAAAACCGTATCCCGCATTGTTGACCAGAGCCGCCACTGCCGCTCCGAAATCTTTTTGTCCGGATTCCCAAGCTTTGTCGATGTCCTCCCCTTTCGAAACATCCACATGATAGTGGCGAAATCCCGGATGATCAATCCCGGGATCGTGGCGGCTCCATCCGGCCACCCGCGCTCCATTTTCGAGGAGTTTCTTCGCCAGTTCGAGGCCGATGCCCCGGCTGTCGCCCGTCACAATGATCCATTTATTCTTCAGTTCCATTGTTATCTCCTTTAAGTATCTTTTTAAATGCTTCCGGCAGCTTGCGCACCTTTTTCTTTTCATAGTCGAAGGCCAGTACTCCGGTCTTTACATGAGCCAGGTCTTTGCCGGTGGTCATGTTGTGCATGCGGTAGTAAATATCAAAACCGGCATTGCCCGGCTCTCCGGCCATAATCTCTATGCGGATGTCATTCCCCAGAAATCCCTCCGAAAGATAAGTGATCAGCGCATCGACCATAATGATACCGCAGCCTCCGATATCAAACTCCGTATATCCGAAGTGATTCAGGAAACGTATCCGCGCCTCGTGAGCGAAGGAAAGAATGGCATCATTGCTCATATGGCCGCCATAATTGATATCGGTAATGCGAACGGAGAGGGTGCTGCTGAAGAGCACCTTTTCGGGTAAATGGACATGCACTTTGCTCATGCCCCAAAATTAATGGATTGCGCTTAAGACTTTAACCGGATGGAGAATTAATAGTGTATGAATTTGCAATGTCGGACTATCCTTTGACGGGAACGTTTAAAAATCTAAAAATAGAGAAGCTAAGGGGTTGAAGAGCGGCAGGTCAGGTTGTTAAAAAAAAACTTGAAAGGCATTCCTGTTATTCTCCGATTGAAGAACAAGGAACCCCGATTGGCGAATTTTTGATTTTTCCCGGTATGCAATCCCAAATCCTTGATCGATATTCGATATTCAGCACCTTTTATTGATTGAAAATGAATGTGAAGAATGCCCCGGACAGGGAGTTTCGGAGGGACAGAACAGAAAAATAGGTGCCGCTCCTCCGGAGCTAAGAGATGATTTACTTATCAAGTCTGAGCTCAGGGTCATTGTCCCCGAAAAACGTTCCCTCAAAAGCAAAAGCAAAGTCCCGGAGGGACGGCATCTCTGTAGCCCGGAAGTGCCTTCCAATCTCCCGAGTCCCGGAGGGGCGGCACGTTTGGGTGATTGGTGGTCAGGAGTTCCAAAAAACAGGTTTGTGATGAAAGGCAGCGGAAAGCTATCTTAGCCCTGTGGAATGGATTATCGTTATTTTGTATGTCTTGTTGCTGGCATTCATCATCTATCGTTACGTGGCAAAACGCTTCCCCTTCTTCTCCCGGCACTTAATAACAGCCCTTTTTCTCTTTAAAGCCTTGGCCGGAATATACTACGGCATCTGGCACCGGCAGCAATGCGGGCAATGCGACACTTTCCTCATGTTCAAAGCCGGCAACTATATTTACGAGCAACTGAAAGAGAATCCGGGCAAATACTTTTTTCTGACTTTCGGGCCCAACGGTGGGCACCCGCGCTATCTTGATGAAAGCGATCTTTCGGGAGTGGAATACTGGGGCAATACGGCCTCTTACACCGTAGTGCGCTTCAATGCCCTCATCCGTCCCTTCAGTTTCGGGATTTATGCCGTGCATTCGCTTTTCATGGCTTTTTTATCCTTTCTGGCGCTCCTCTATCTCTTTCGTTTTCTCTGCAATATTTATCCGGAAAGAAAAAAGCTCTTTCTTGTCATTCTTTTCCTCGTGCCGTCCATTGTTTTTTACGGATCGGGGGTACACAAGGAAGCCATTGCGCTCATCGCCCTCTCGCTGATTGTCCCCTCCTTCGGGCATTTTCTCGAAGGGCGCAGGCAGGCCCTCTTCCTTTTTCTCCCTTCTCTCTTTTTGCTCTATCTGGTCAAGGAGTTTTATTTTGCAAGCCTGCTGCCGGCCCTGCTGGCCTGGGGCATCAGCCATCATACCCGGAGGCACCCGGGTCTTGTATTCCCTTTGACCGTCCTGCTTTTCTGGTCGGCTGTTTTCCTTCTCAGCAAGATACTCCCGGTGAGCGATCTGGCCCGGCAGATGGCCGATAAACAGGAGCTCTTCCGCGCTACAAAAGGGGAAAGCCATATCCTTATCCCCCTCCTTGACGGATCGGTCAGCTCCATACTGAAAGCCCTTCCCCGGGCACTCTTCAATGTCTTCGTGCGCCCCCTCAACGGGGGTATCCACAGTCCCTTTCTTTTTCTTTATGCGCTTGAGAATATCGCCATCCTGCTCCTTACCCTGTGGACCATTGTCAGTACACACAAAATGAACTTTCGCCCTCCCCTCTTTTGGTTCTTTATGCTTTTCTCGCTGGCGGCTCTGCTTATCATCGGTTTGATTGTGCCCAATATCGGAGCCATCTCACGCTACCGGGTGCCCGGGCTCCTCTTCTATCTCCTTGCCCTGTCACTGCTGATTCGCATTCCGGAGAGCCATGCCCGCAAACATTCTTATTAAAGTTATTTATATATTTAATAAATGCAAGTTAACGGGCTTTAAAAAGCTATTTCTTCGGTATTTTTTTCTTTTTCAACAATTATTCTGCTTCTTTGACTACTGTTTTCTTCTTTTTTTAAAGAAATTTGCCGGCATTCATCATTTTATAAAAAACAGGAAACATGAGCACTCTTCGCTTCAGAGCCATCGAAAAGGTCGAGTCGCGGCCGGTCATTGACGTCAAATTGCCTTCCGGGCGCATCTCCGATTATTACGGCACCCATGTTTTTGATGTGGCCACCATGCGCGAATTTCTTTCCAGCGAGGCCTTTCGCAAGGTAATGGCGGCCATCCGTACGGGCGAGAAAATAGACCGCCAGACAGCCGACCAGATAGCCTCATCAATGAAAGCCTGGGCCATCGACAAGGGGGCCACCCATTTTACGCACTGGTTTCAGCCGCTGACGGGCAGCACAGCCGAAAAACACGACTCATTTTTCGTACCTACCGAAGACGGCCGAGGCATTGAGAAGTTCAACGGAGAAGCGCTGGTACAGCAGGAACCGGATGCCTCAAGCTTTCCGAGCGGGGGCCTGCGGGCCACCTTCGAAGCCCGGGGCTATACGGCCTGGGACCCCTCCTCGCCTGCTTTCATCATGGAAATCGGCAATGGCAGGACCCTTTGCATCCCCACCATTTTTGTTTCCTACAACGGAGAGGCGCTCGATTACAAGGCCCCCTTGCTCAAATCAATGCAGGTGCTCGAAGAAGCAGCCGTGACGGTTTGCCGCTATTTCGACCGCAATGTCGAGCATGTATCGCCCACCCTGGGCTGGGAGCAGGAGTATTTTCTTGTGGATGAGGCTCTTTTTCATGCCCGTCCCGACCTGGTACTGACGGGACGTACCGTACTGGGCCATGCTCCGGCCAAAGGGCAACAACTCGAAGACCACTATTTCGGCTCCATACACGAACGGGTCTATCGCTATATGATGGAGCTGGAATATGAAGCCTACAAACTGGGCATCCCGCTACGCACACGCCACAACGAGGTGGCACCCGGACAGTATGAATGTGCACCCACCTTCGAAGAAGTGAACCTGGCAGTGGACCACAACCAGTTGCTGATGGACCTCATGGACCGCATTGCCCGCAGGCACCATATGCGGGTGCTGCTTCACGAGAAACCCTTTGCACGCATCAACGGATCGGGGAAACACAACAACTGGTCGCTGCAGACCGACCGGGGCAAGAATCTGCTTTCACCCGGAAAGACTCCCAAAACAAACTTCCAGTTTCTCACATTCTTTGTGACCACCATCCGGGCCGTGGCCGAATATGGCGACCTGTTGCGGGCCAGCATAGCCACTGCCGGCAACGATCACCGCCTCGGGGCCAACGAAGCCCCTCCGGCCATCATCTCGGTCTTCATCGGTTCGCACCTTCAGGATGTGCTCGATGAAGTGGAAAAGAGAGTTTCGAAAGGCAGCTTTGATGAGTTGGACAAAGGGGAACTGAAGATGGACATTCACAAACGCATCCCCGACCTCCTGCTCGACAACACCGACCGCAACCGCACTTCTCCCTTTGCTTTCACGGGCAACAAGTTCGAAATCAGAGCGGTGGGATCGGCCAGCAACTGCGCTTCGCCCATGATCGTCATGAATACCATCGTAGCCCGGCAACTCCGCGATTTTCACGAACGGGTCGAAGCCCTTATCGAAGCCGGTGACAAAAAAGACATGGCCATTCTGAAGGTGCTCGAAGAATATATCCGGGAGTCGCGCAAGGTGCTCTTCGAAGGCGACAACTACAGCGAGGCATGGGCCGAAGAGGCCGAGCGCAGGGGGCTCTCCAATATCAAGTCGACTCCGCAGGCCCTCGATGCCTATGTCCGGAAAGAGAGCATTGCCCTTTTCGAAGAAATGGGCGTGTACAGCGCCAAAGAGATTCATGCCCGCCACGAGATACAGCTGGAAAACTACGCCAAGCGCATACAGATCGAGGCCCGTGTCATTGGCGACCTCTCACTCAATCACATCCTGCCGGCCGCCATCAGCTACCAAAACCGCCTCGCGGCCAATGTCAAAAGCCTGCGGGACAGCGGGCTGGAGGAAAGCCTGTGGCAGGCTCAGGCAGAGTTGCTCCTGGATATTTCCACACGCATTCAGGAGATAAAAAGGCTGATTGACGAGATGGTGGAAGAGCGCAAAAAAGCCAACAAATTGGACGATGCCCGAGAAAAAGCCATCGCCTATTGCGAAACGATCAAACCCTATTTCGACCGCATACGCTATCATGTCGATAAACTCGAGCAGGTGGTGGACGATGAGCTCTGGCCCCTGCCGAAATACCGGGAGCTGCTTTTCATGAAGTAAAATGCCCGGAATGGCGCCCGTATCTTTATTTGATTATCTTCATGGCTCCGTTATTTAAATGATTGCCTGCTTTTATATATAAATCGCCATGAACATTCACCACCAACAACGGGTCGGCATTTTGGTTGACGTGCAGAACCTTTACTATTCCGCCAAAAATCTCTACGGTACCCGCGTCAATTTTGACCAGTTGCTGAGTCTTTCGCTCAATGAGCGCCAGCTCATACGGGCCATTGCCTACGTGATCAGTGCCGACAACAGCGAAGAGGTGAAGTTCTTCGACTTCCTCAAGAACGTGGGGTTTGAGGTCAGACAAAAAGAATTGCTGAGTTACTGGGGCGGCAAATCAAAAGGCGACTGGGATGTGGGCATCTCGGTGGATGCCGTCAAGCTGGCCGAAAAACTGGATGTGATCGCCCTCGTGACGGGAGACGGAGACTTTACGCCTCTGGTCGAATATCTCCAGTTCAAAGGTGTGATGGTGGAAGTGATCTCCTTCAGCAAAACCACAAGCAGCAAGCTCATCGAGCAGGCAGATGTATTTGTCGACCTCGATAATTATACGGGCAGCATTCTGCTGGAAGCCCGTAAAGATGAAGAGCGCAGGGACTAATCATCGAGTGAACGCCCGGCCAGGAGATAGAGCACAGCCATGCGCACAGCCACTCCGTTTTCTACCTGTTGCAGGATGATCGACTGCCCGGAGTCGGCTACATCGCTGTTGATCTCCACCCCCCGGTTGATGGGGCCCGGGTGCATGACTACAATTTCTTTATCAATGCTATCAAGAAGCTGTCGGTTAAGTCCGAAATAGAGGGCATATTCGCGCAGGGAAGCAAAATAGCGCGTATCCTGCCTTTCGAGCTGTATGCGCAGCACGTTGGCCACATCGCACCATTCGAGGGTTTCGCGAAGATTATAACTCACCCGCACGCCCAGCTCCGAGATATGATGCGGAATGAGTGTGGGCGGACCGCAGACCGTCACTTCGGCACCGAGTTTCTGCAGGGCAAAAATATTGCTCAGTGCCACCCGTGAGTGCATGATATCGCCAATGATGGCCACTTTGCGGGCTGTAAAATCCGGGCCCAGCTTTTCGCGCATCGAATAGGCATCGAGCAGGGCCTGGGTCGGATGCTCGTGGGTGCCGTCACCGGCATTGATAATAATGGAATCGACATGGCGCGAGAGAAAAACCGGAGCGCCCGGCACGGGATGGCGCATCACCACCATATCTACCTTCATGGCCAGAATATTCTTGACCGTATCAATCAGCGTTTCGCCCTTCCTGACCGATGAAGAGGAAGCCGAAAAGTTGACCACATCGGCCGAAAGGCGCTTCTCGGCCAGTTCGAATGAGATGCGGGTGCGGGTAGAATTTTCAAAGAAGAGATTGGCAATGGTCAGATCGCGTAGAGAAGGCACTTTCTTGATGGGCCGGCTCAGTACTTCTTTGAAAGTGTCGGCCGTACGGAAAATCATACGGATGTCCTCCGCGCTGAGGTCTTTGATGCCGAGTAAGTGCCTGCTGCTGAGTGCGCTCATGCCTTTTTTTCGTTTTGAGAATAGATCCACACCTGTCCGCGGCCGCTTTCGTCCCATTCCACCTTCACCCTTTCGGATAAAATGACATCCACTTTTCGGCCCGTGTAATCGGGCTGTATGGGCAGGTGCCGGCTGAAACGCCTGTCGATGAGGATCAGCAGTTCGATGCGCTCGGGGCGTCCGTAGTCCAAAAGGGCATCCATGGCTGCACGGATGGTACGCCCGGTGTAGAGCACATCGTCCACCAGCACCACTTTCCTGCCTTCCACACTGAAGTCAATGTCGGTACGGGCGGGCTCGGGCGGA
>JALSIH010000225.1 GCA_026981615.1 Chitinophagales bacterium | reverse complement strand
GAATTCGGCTTTGAAGAAGTCTATTTCGGAACCGGAGCTGACTTTGAACTCTCGGCTGTCAATCCTCCGGGTTACTCCCTCATAAACACTCCCCGGACGTATTCCTTTACGTCTTCTGATTACCTTTTCGAGCGGCAGTTGATATCCGGAGACAAGCTCATCCTTCCTGCGGGTACGCAAAGTATCTCGCTGAGTGCCGTGAATGTGGCTCCTGTTCCGGGTATGGATGCCCTAAAACTCACTTGGACCTACACGGCTCCGGATACCGCCTTGTTTATAATCAATCGCAACGGTGAACTATTTGCCATACTGAACGACACGGGCATGGGCAATACCAACAGCTTTATTGACTACAGCGGAATTCCCGGTATGGTCTATACCTATGAACTGCGAATGTATGTCCATGACAACGATACAGTCGTTACCGAAAATTCGGGCAGCGATTCGGCCACTTTCTCCGGTGTAGCCAAAGTGAATGCTTTGACCGCTGTGCCAATGGCGGGAAAGGGCATTGTGCGTTTAAGCTGGACCCACGGCTCACCCAATGTAGATGGATTTTATTTATTCCGTGATGGCATTCAGATTGGCGATGTTTCGGCAGATTCGTCCTTTGTCTTTGATGACTGGTATGGCATCCCCGGCCAAAGTTATACCTACAGCATACAGGTGCATGTAGAAAAAGAGGGGAGCGAATACAACTCCGATACCACGGCAACCCCACCGGTGGTCTATCCCGCCCTGCCGCCTGCTCAAAATGTGGTGGCCACCGCCATAGCGGTTGACGACAAGGTTTTGCTCAGCTGGGAATACCCCAAAGCGGCCAACAGCAATTTCTTCGGATTTAAAATTGTAAGAAAGGCCGGAGCCGTGGCCGATACCATCGATCTGGTGCACAAGGGCTATTATTACGGCAGCAATCCGGGGGCGTATCTCTACCAAATCACCGACTGGGACGGAGTGCCTTCCACGGCATACAGCTATGAAGTGATTGGCTTCAAATCCATGCCTTTCTACCTGGGCCCTCCGGCCAGCGACAACGAAAGCTATCCGCTTGTCAGCAAACCCATTCCTTTCTCGGCATCAGACGGAGTTTATACGGGTCATGTGCACATTGCCTGGTTTGATACCTCCGAAAATCACAACGGCTATTTGCTCTTGCGCGATCTGGATACCCTCGCATGGCTGCCTGCGCATGTACGCAGCTACAACGATGCCATGGCCTCTTCGCCAACGCCTGTGACCTATACCTACTGGATCAGTGCCTACCGCGAAGTGGACGGAGTGCGCTACATCTCAACCCCTTACGGGAATACCGGATATACGATGGCCGTGGGCAACGACAACCTCACAATGCCCATGAATTTTACGGCCTCCGACAACATAAGCAACCATGTGGAGCTGAGCTGGGAATATCCTCCGTATGTCTTGTCGCGCTTCTTTATCTATCGCGATGGCATTTTGATGGACTCGGTGGCCAATTCCATACATTATTATTACGACACATCTGCCGTATCAGGCAGCAAATACCTTTATCAGATACGCGGAAACTATATGGGCAAGTGGTCGGCTTATGCAGCCGATGAAGGAAGCCGTGCATCGCGCATGCAAATTCAGGGAATGGCCTCCAATATCGAGGGTTTCGGAATCCCCGGTGTGCGCATTGATGTCAATGTAAACGGCATTCCCGTGGCCCATACCCGCACCGACTCTACCGGATATTACATTGTCAGCGGGCTGCCCGTGGCAGCAGGTGCAGTCGTTGATGTATCCGCAATGAAGCCCAATGCCAAATTTACCGATGCGCGTCAAAGCTTCGTAAAGGCAGCCGACAGCAACAGGTATGTGATCAATTTTACCGATACCTTTTATCAGCATATGATCTTGCCGGAAGACTCTGTGGCCAGTCCCGTTGCTTTCACGGCCAGCATCGACTCTTTGACACGGAAAGTGCTCCTTCACTGGAATGTGAGTTCGGGCAACTTTACCGGTGCCAAGCTCTTCAGGGAGCTGAATGAGATTGCAGACATTGATAAGAGCGAGGCCAAACTCTATCTGGACGAATTCGCTGCCCCGGGCAACCGCTATCAGTATCGCCTGCAACTCTACTGGAATCAGACAGAAGGCACTCAGGAATCGGAGATGGTGTCGGTATTTATTGATGTGCCTCCGCTCAGCCCGGTAGTGGGCTTGCGGGCTATCCCCGATCATGATGAGGACATCGTGAAGCTCTTCTGGGGCCACCCGACCGATAATCACACGTATTATGAGATCAAACGCAACGGGAATGTGCTGGCCACGGTACCCACCGGCAGCACCCTTTATTTTGTGGATACCACGGGCCTGCCCCTGCACAACTATAAGTATGAAGTGACCTGTTATGATATCGGCCCGGCCGGTGTCTTTACCTCCGAAACCCGCATGGCCATGGCCCAATTCCCCGATGTGGCCCCCGTTACGGATTTGCTGCTGACTGCCAACCCGGCACAAAACCGGGTAGAGATTCAGTGGACGCACACTTCGCAATATTATGATTATGCGGTGGTGTACAGAAACAATGAAAGCATTGACACGGTCAGGAGAAATGAAGCCCCCAAGCTCAGTTTTGATTATTGGGGCATACCGGCTGACACCACGGAATATGCCGTGAGTGTGGTAGTAGCCAAAGAAGGCAATAAATATGAATCGGATACAAGCATTAAGAAAATTGTATTTCCGGTCATCCTGCCGCCTACCATTGTGGGTACAAGTCCCGGTTATGATGAGTTAACCGTGAATGGCGCTTACCTGCCTCTTAGCGGATATACCGGATTTAAACTTTACCGGAGCATTCCGGGCAGCGGAGATACAAGCTTTGTAGGAAGCATCAATGAACAAAAGGCCGTCTTTGCCATTACGGACGTGGACGGGCTTCCCGATTCCACCTATGAGTATCTTTTGCGGGTCTACAAAGATTTAAACCTTACCTATTATTCTGCTTATGTATCGGTGAATGCCACATTCCCGAAACTGACCCGCCCCGTGAATCTGCAGGCCACGGACGGTACCTATTTTAATCACGTACTGGTGAGCTGGGATTATCCCGGATTTGGAAATACCGGGTTCATCATTTACCGCGATGGAACGCCCCTCGATACGATCGGCTCGGTGAATATGAGCAATCCGGGTGTGGCCGGAAAAGGGGTTCGTCATTATATTGACGTAATCAATGACGGTACCAGCCAGCCCGACACGCTTTACTATCGTGTCAGGGCCTATTCCATCAAGCAGGGCAAATGGTTTGAGTCCAACGAGAGCAACAGCGACTCGGGCTATGCCCAGGTACAGCGATTCGAATCGCTCTCTTCTCAAACCGGAGGCAGCGGAGGAGAAAGATTGGGGGCGCATGTGAGTATGACGAAGAGTTTTGGAATTTCGAGCACTTCGAATTCAAACAACTTTGCCAGAACCTACACCCCGGATGCAGCGGCCAATTTTGTATTGAACCAAACCCCGGCAGCCGATCCTTCCAGTGGAAGCAACCCCGCATTTGGCTACAATGTAGATGCCGAAGGGAATAAAGTAGTCATAGGTGCTCCGTGGGCCTGGTCAAACAATACTGCTGACTATGGATATCATTCAGGTGAAATATACGTATATGATTTGAACGGAAGCGGCAACTTGACCCTGGATACGATTTTGCGAAACAGGAATTTTGTTTCTGTCGATACTTCCCTCTTTAACCGTTATAACAGCAATGAAAGTTTTTCGGTCACCGAGAGCAATGCATGGAGCGTTATTACCGCAATCAATAATGTACCCGGTACGGTGGGACCTCCCAACAATTCCTTTGGCACGGGGGGGAATTTTGTCCTGAAAGCCGGGCTCGAGTTTTCAGCACCCGATGCCTTTACGCTCAATCAGGTGACGGTGTATCCCAGCGGTACGGGCATATTTACGATTTCCATACAGCAGACCGATCCACCCTATACCACCATCTATACTCAAAATTTCTCTGTTGCACCGGCTGCGGCTTTTGATCCGGTGGTCATTACCCTGAATACGGTGGTACCCGGAGGCAATCATACGATTAGCGGAGAAATGGTGACGGCTCCACCTTTCGGTTTATACCGGAATTTTTCGGGAACCAGTTATCCTTATCAGTCCACACCCAACTTCGTTACAATCAACACAAGTACAAATGGAGGTTCATTATATTACTTCTTTTATGATTGGAAGGTCAGTGTGCCGACCGACACAGTGGGTACACGGGTGCACGAGGACACTACGGATTATGCCCGGAATAAAGCTCTGGCATGGCATTCTGTCAGCTTGCCGGAAAATACGTTCGGTACGGATATTCAGTTGGATTCCGTCACGGTAGATTTGTTCAAGAGCAGTCCGGACGGAGCATGGATTGAAGTGTTTCTTGAGAAAGCTGGCGGACCTGTTATTTCCCTTTTCAAAACCAATAACAATCCGGCCGTTTGTGCTCAGGATACAATTCGTGCGGTGATTTCACAAAGCGGGGGATCGGGCTTGCTTGAAAATTCGCCCATTTGCAATACTTCCGTTACCGGCCGCTATACACCAATTTCGAATTTCAATTTGTTAAGCGGTCTTGGGGTAGACGGAGATTATCGCTTGCGCTATACCATCCATATGATGGACCCTGATAATAGCGTGGCAAATACCTTGTCTGCCGATGTGACTGTGAACAATTGGACACTCCATTTTTCTACGCTGCCGGGAGGTATTCATGCCAATGAAGTCACAAAGGATGCCCAAATGGGCCGCAGTGCAGCCGTTTATGAACGTTCGATTCTGGGCGGTGCCCCGAAATTTCAAACGGATAAGGGCACAATTACGTCATATAATTTGAGTGGAGGCAGTGGCATTTGGTCCCTCAGTGATACCCTCCTGCCACCTGCAACGGCAGCCGCTGCATGTACCTATACGGTCCATGTATATTCCGGTGGATGGGGAGACTATACAGAGTGGACTCTACGGGATAACACCAATACCGTGATTGCCTCCGGAGGACCCTATGGATTGGGATTTAACCAAACGGTAAATGTTGTATCGGCCAAACCACCTTTGAGTTTCAATATTAATACACAAGGTTTTATTTTGGATAATTACGCCAACTTTAGTGTATCATCAGGAGGATCTACGCTGACAAGCGGATTTATATCTCCCAATCAGAATATTACCAGAAGCGGATTGACAGCTACTTGTGCCGGAGGGAAATTCGGATTTGCCATGGATATGGTAGAGGGCAAAGCCGTTATCGGAATGCCCAGAGCCAATATGGGAGACGGTTATGGAGCTCGTGGTATCGCACGCTTCTATGGCATTGGAAGTGGCGGGGGATGGGCTTTCAAACAGCAAATCAATATCCCGATACCGCAAGGAGGTGACGATCAGTTTGGCCATTCGGTTGCAATGGATGGAGAATATCTTGCCATAGGCGCCAAAGGAGACGACCTGGATGCCAATCCCGGATTGTGGGATGCCGGCTCTGTTTCCATATATAAATTTGATGCGGGTGATGAGAAATATAATTTAATCAAGAAACTCTTCAACCCGGACGGTGTCAGCAAGCGATTCGAATTCTTTGGAAACGATGTGGACATATCGGGCAACTATATGGCCATCGGTGCCCCGGGCGTGGACTCTTCAGCTTCCTTGCCCAACTCGGGCGCGGTCTTCCTTTATGAAAGAGACGAATCGGGCAACTGGGTATTTAAAAGACGATACTTTGCCCCGGATGCAGCAGCAGAAGACAGCTTCGGCTATAGTGTGGCCCTTGCAGGCAATACGCTGATGGTGGGTGCACCGGGCCGCGATGAGAACGGCAACAACTCGGGCAAAGTCTACTTTATCTATATCCGCGAGCAGATCGACTCGGTCATTGCCAGTGACGGCACCGAGGGCAACAAGACCCGCGTGACCTGGTTCTACACGGGCAATCGCAACAACCTGAGCAACTTCCACGTCTATCGTGACGGCAGCCTGATTGCCGCAGCCGACCCGAACAAAAGCTTCATATTCGACTATGACGGTATCCCGGGCAGGGAGTATGTTTATCAGGTGCGACCGGTGTCGCTTGACCAGGTGGAAGGCGTGCCGAAAGGAGACAAGGGATGGCGCGAGAAAAACGGAATTTTAGACGGAAGTGTGATTACCGAGCTGGGCTCCGTAGGAGTGCCCAACGTGAGCATCAAAGCCTGGGCCTTTGTGGATGGCGAATATTATGAATACAATACCAAGACGGATCAGAACGGACGCTACAAAATAAAGGAGATGTATTATGGCGACTCCACAAGATATTTTGTGTCGGCCAGCTTCCGGGATCATGTTATTGTGCCCGATACCCAGGATATAGAATTTAATCTGATTCAGTTTGAAAGAAGTCTCGATCCGTTTAAGGATAAAACCGCCTTTGTCGCCAAAGGTTTGGTCAGATACAAAGACAGCGACTGCCCGGTCGACAGCATCAATGTGAAGATGACCGAGGTCTTTGCCGACAGTTCCAAAACAGTGACCCAGGCCAAGACGGATGAAAACGGAAGATTCTCCTTCAATCTCTATCCGGACAAAACAGGACTGGTGCGAACCGAATTCAGGGTTGATAGCATGCGGGTTACCATTAGTCCAAGTTCCTCAGATACGGTCTATTACCGCTTCAATCCCACCCTTCAGTCGATTTCCTCATTCACAAACCTGCCGAAAGTAAGCGAGCTGCTGCCTTTTGAGGATACCATTACGTATCCGGTACAGTTCTTTGTTCGCAACACCTGCGGGCCTATCGGGACCAATCGCTGGAAGATTCTGATACAAAGTGAGTCGGATTGTTATTCGAAGGTGATAAGCACGGACATCAACGGAAGGAAGAAAATGAGGCTGCCGGCCAGAAACTTCGTCTTCCGGGTCATTGCAGTGGCCGAACCCAGTGCCGACAACCTGCCGGTCATTGATTATCTGAAGGTGAGACCACGAAAGCTTGCCCTTTTCGATATACATGAAGGCATTGGCAAGGGAAGCAGGGATACAAGCTTTCAGGTGGACTTTATATTCCACGTTACGCCCGCCATTGAGGTGACCAACCTGAGCAATTTCCTCTGCAATGAGCCCAACCGGCCCGTGGTAGTTACACAAGGGGACGATATGGCCCATAGCATTGAAGTGAATGAAGTCATCCAGGGCCTCAAGTGTCATGTGACCGAGGGTTATCTCATTATTCGCAATGAAGCGGCCCGTGATCAGAATACAAGAATTGACTTTGATGCCAAGGCACAGAAGTTCCCCTCCTACAAATGGAAAGTCGGAGATCCGAATATTGTGTCGCCCTTTATCCGTACGATGGTGATTGAATATCATACCGAGAGTGACGGATTCCTGGGACAGTTGGCCGTGCCTTTCATCGTGCAGGGTATTGCTGCTATTCCTGGAACGGATATTATCGTAGCTCCGAAGACCGATGGCAATCAGTTGAACCTGCCCCTGATGATTCTTCGCGATCCTCCGGGAGACGCCAGCTACAGTTACATTGACTCGGGCCGGTCATTTAAGACCAGCCTGAATGTCTCAGCCGACCATACTTTCCTCGGTGGAGTGAGTCTGGAACTGGCGCTGGGCATAAAACTGACGCCTACCTTTAAGCTGGAAACAGAGTTTGGCGGAGGATTTGGAGACAAAGGCGGCTTCACGCTGGGCATCAGCACTTCCAAAAAAATCTCGACATCTTCCGTGTCGGAAGTGGACAACGCGGAGAACACGGATTGGCTGACCGGTACATCGGCCGATGTGATTGTGG
>JALSIH010000224.1 GCA_026981615.1 Chitinophagales bacterium | reverse complement strand
GTCTTGATTGAATCCTCCGGTCAATGCAGCCGGAGCCCAGGTACCGTTTAAAACTTTTTCATACACCTCATCTACATCTTGCTTGCCCGGCTGGTCGTAGTCGTCATAAGGTGAAGGATTATTAGGGTCAATTGACGTACCTGATCGAATCCAGTTAAAAAAGGAACTGGCACCAAACTTACCCTCTCCATCAGAAATACCACCTAACCATTTTATTTGAGCATCATCATACTCAATACTTGCCTCGATAAAACCGTTATTTGCAGCATCCGCCTGGCCGGGGTTTACCGTTTGTTTAACCGTGATTGAGAATCCGTATTCAGGAATAACCTGTTCGTTTCGAACAGCAATCGTATGCTCTGAAAAGATTGTGTCATTATTTTCTTTATTGATTAAAATCCAGGTTGACCTCTCATCCAGGATTTTATTACTACCAAGACGGGGATATATGTCAATGAACTGCAGCTCAAATTCAGCATCAGGCACCTTCATCGGGTCATATATTTTTATATCTACCGGGCCAAAGCCAGACTGATAAACCGGATAGGGGGCAGAGTTGTTGCTTAATATTTCATTCCTTGTTGCTTCTGTCAACTCAAGCACTCTATATCCGTTTCCGATTCCTTCAAGCCGGGTAATTTCGGGTTCATCTCCATAAGAAGCGTTCAGTAGGGTACCCCCGGCTTCAGGTGCCGTTATATGTGGTACGGCAGAGTAAATTTTAATATTGTTTCTTCCTTCCAGATAAGGCTTTATCTGGCTTTGAGGATTGCCCGGTTCATATGGGATATAATTATTGTATGCATAAGCTACCACTGAAAAGTAATATGTCTTATGGTTCACCAAATTTTTGGCCCCGGGGGCAAATGCGTCTTCCGTCACATTCAGTGTATGCCTGATCCCTTTATCGTTTCCATTTACCATTAATTGCGGAACCAGCGCTTCAACCGTTTGATCCTGAGTGAAATTTACAATCTTAGCAACCCCATTTTCGATATCAACCTGAAAGATAATTCGAGCTTTGGTTACGTCACGAAACTCGGAGGGTGAGACTTGATTGTCTCGCAACTGATATACGATATATCCTTCAAAATTATAGGTAGAGTCTGTGATCAGCGGATCATTCAATCCTTCAATAATTGATTTTATGACGGGGTCGGTTTCTTCGTAAAGTTCGGTTTCAGGGGTCAGGTAATTTTCAATGCTGATAACTATTTCCTTATCCAATTCTCTGATAACCAAGTCGGGCGCATCCGGGCCGTCAATCAATTCAAAATTATTGTCATATAGGGCCTGGGCTTTGTCATCCGCCAAACGAAGTGCATCAAAATCTGCCTGGCATCCGCTTTGGTTCGATGGCCGCACCCACACGACTCCGACCACTACCTGGTTTTTAGCACCCGGTTCAAGGCGGAAAGGGCCTGCAGACTGCAGGAATCGCCTGTCGGCAGGGGTGTTGCCTTCGGAACATTCGCTCCAGGCGTCCGGGGAGTTATCGGACGGATCGCTGGGAAACATAAAGTCAAAAGGATCACCGGTATTATATCCGTTGCCACCAAAGGTAAAAGGACTTCCGTCCTTCCATGTACCCGAAAGATATCCGTAATAATGAGAAGCCACTTCGGGATTCCCAATGGTTGAAAAGTCATTATTGTAATAAAGGAACTTCGACATACCGAGGCGACTTGAGTCCACTATTGCACCGGCACTGTCATACTTATATTTTAACGGTCCCTGAAAAAAGTCAACACCTATTATAGGTGGATTCTCACCATAGCCAAAGGCTCCTTCATCCACGGCATCTCCATTGTAGCATATACCCAGGCCCCTTGAAGTATCACAACCCACAAAGTCATCTTGGTAGTTTCCCAAATCAGGATCCACCCATTGACCAAAGAAAACACTGTCAAGCACAATCGTTGAAAAGTTGGAGATATCATATTGATAGAAAGTCATATCATTTATCTCATCATTGGTTTTAAAGGCAAATGCAAGTGCCCTTATCTCAAGTCCAATGGCTTCCCCACCACTTTCGGTATGAATATTTCCTTTGTCATTATACACCCACCAAATGGCCTGATCTCCCTTTACATCCGGATAATCCCCGTCTTCCGGGTTGTAAATGCCGTCCCCGTTTCGATCGATAAAAGGTGCCAGCGATTTATTGATATCAAGATTCAGGGGAATATTATTGGCACCAATGGCAAAGGGGTTGCCGCGCCCGGGCCATTCTCTGATATTTTTTGGCACATCCGAGATGCTAATGCTGCCGTTTTCTTCAAATTTATCAATGACTCCGTCAATCTCAGCTCTAAAAACCTGCCAATGCCTGTCAAACTTTGAGCAAATTTCATCGTTTACGGAGCCTTGTGCATCCAGTGGCCCGGTCCAGAAGTCGTTACCGGACTGTCGATAGGTTTGAGCAGCCACCTTAAGCTGACCACCTGCATCAATGCCTCCGATCCAAAGGGCTCCGGCAAAGAGGGAGTGCTTGGATACCTGACCCGAGCCGGGCTCAACCTTCGGCACTTCGTATTTGGCATTTGCCAAATCCCACCATAGGTCGCCACCGGCCAGGAGGCGTGTCCGCACATTATTGACCTCCAAATCCGTTTGAGAGGTAGCCGGTGTACAAGCCTCTGCCACTTTATATGACCTGGCTTGCTTATCATTGCTTTTAAGCTGACCGATATTCTCTGTAGCACTTAAAAAGCCGAAAGAGAAAAAGAAACCGGTAAGTATAATAATTTTTATAGACTGCTTTGTCATTTGAACCTTTTTGTAATTTCAATTAAAACTTAAATTTCACTCCGAGTTGAACACGTCTTGGCAGGGCGAAGTTGCCAGGGTTTCTCATCTTCACCGAGTATTGATCCATAAATGCAATCTGGTCAACCTGGGCATTAATAACCTCTTCTGCCAGAGGTGCGCTCAAGTAGCCGTCATCTGTTGGGCTGCCGGTATATCTATATACCCCCCTCACAATTCTGGTATTGAGAAGGTTCTGAACTTTCAGATATACGTTAACAAACATTGGCCTTTTTCCCGTTGTGACAGGAATATCCTTGTCTACGGCAAGGTCCACCTTAAAGTTGAAAGGCAATCTGGAACCGTTAATTGATCCGAGAAGGGCGGAGCGTGAGGCCACACCAAACATAGCCGTTGGTGTCGGGAGAACTTGCCTTGTGAATGGCTCTCCGGTACGTGCTCTCAATTGAAGCAGAATGCCTGCATTTTCAAAAATGGCTTTTCCATTCACCCGCGGGCCTGTGTATGCTTTACCGGAAGCAAAGCGGTAGTCCAAATCCAGGAAGAACTGATGACGTACATCGTTGTTCAGGGGAACAATCGTTCTTAGGTTGGGCTGGCCTGCATTAATAAGTCCGAGTTGCGATGTGGTATTCGAGCCTGTGCCTGAGGCAAATTGAAGCGTATATGCACCCGTGAAACGGATATTTTTCACCCTTCTTATTAAGTCATACTTTATATTTAATCCTTTTACCGTTCCAAAGTCCACATTACCATAAGTCGTATAATCGGTGGGATAAGCATAGAGAATACGCATAACCTGCATCATATCCCGCATTTCACGATAGTAGGCCGAAATCTTCAGTGCTGATTTATCGCTTAATGCCTGTTGAAAGCCCAATTGATAATTAATGGTCTTTTCCGGCTTTAGATTCGGATTGGGAATTACTCCGTCTATTGCCAATTCTTCCAAAAAGTAATAGTTAAATGGTGTTGCCCCATTTCTCCCGAAAGGTCTTTGTGTCAGCACATCATAATGTGCCGTAAACATTGCCGTTTCAGTGATCGGGAATGAAAAGGCGATCCTGGGCATAACAGTCACCTGCGGGGTATAATCCTCAAATGATGCATCCACATCAAAATTATCGGCATCTTTTATATCAGCCGTTGGGTTTTCCAGATAAGGGGCGATTACTCCTGTAGTCGTCTGATTGGCAATCACGGCAGGATCGGTTATTTGCGTACCCTCGGCATTATACCAGGTGTCCCCATCTCTATAGCCTAATATTTTGGAAGGATTATTCCTGTCATCCACATAGACGGCAAAGTTGTCTCCTACCGTTCCGGGGTGATCCACCGGATTCCCGTTTATTGAAGTCACTTCTTCTACCGTTCGGATTGCATACAGGGAATACTGATCGCGCAGCACCATTTGGTTGGCATCGAAGCGGTCAACCCTCAATCCTACCCGAAACAATACCCTTCCGATATTGAATCTATCTTGAATATAGGCACCGGTGTATATCGGTCTGTAGGCATCAATATTCCTGGTATAATAATCTCCAAAATCAAAACGGCCATTGCCGTTGTTATCCACATAATCATAAAAGAAATCGGCAAATGAGGGTGCTTGTGTAAGGCGGTTGCCGTAGTAATCATATCCTCTTGCATTCACTACTCTGTTCCCGCCATTGAGCAGTTGGTCCGGACTGAACATATCCAGAGACAAAAGCTCGGGGTCAATGTTATCAAGGTTGATAAATTCAAGGCTGTTAACCGGAATTCCCAGTTTTTCTCTCAGCTTTATGTCAAAGTAGGTTTGATCTTGCTGATCATATCTACGATAATAAAAGATAGAGTCGAGTTCTCCCACTTCTCCCTGATACTCGGAATAATGAATGGTATCACCGTTTACCAGGTAATACGGATTCGCTATATCCAGGTTATTTAGTTGAAAATTCGTTGACTGCCTGGCAAGGCCCCATAGCCCGAATGGAGATACCGAATAGCTTCGTTCAACTCTTTGTTCATATTCAAACCCAAATTCAATAGAATGTTTGTTGATATTGTCTTTTGTGCTTTTTTTCAGATCAACCGATGCATCAAAACGACCTCCGATCTGTGTGTTATCAGAGTTTCTGTAGTTGGTAAAAGGAACTCCGGGATTGTACCACATGGAATAAGAGTAGAGCGATTGTGTGAAGTCGCCATTGCGAAGCCCTCCGCCCAGTACCACATCGGTTAGGTTGAGCGGATCATACAGGTCATAGTATTGCTCCGTATATCGCGCTAAAACCGGATTGGCACTTCCCGGCTCATAAGTAACGGCCGTATCACGATAGCCCAAAAGCTTGAACACTTCCTTACCTGTCACCGAGTCAAGCCTATATCTATATACCGGCTCCCTAAAAGTATTAAACTTACCTATGTAGCCATATTCAAAAGGATTCCTTCTGTGTTTTCGATCTTCAACTATATCTTGATTATACTGATAATTTAACTGAATCGTATAGTATGCACTGCTGATGGTGTATCCACTGCTTTCCTCTTTCTCGCTCGTTCTGAAGCGCTGTGTAAATTTGGTATAAAATCGCAGATCATCCGAATAAACCTTAGGGTTGTTTTCAAAATTGAACATCTCATAAACCCTAATGTTGGCATTGTTGTTAATGTGAACATAATTGGCTCCGAAAGTAAAATTGGTCATCAATGTAGGCTTATAATCCAATTTCCCGAAAAAGTTGGCTTGCCAGTCATTATTATTGCGCCTTACATAAGAGGAAACCATATCCTCCCTTCGAACAAACTCGGTGGCTTTATTAAAACCCTCTCCCGTTCTTGAGGGAACAAGCGGATTGGCCTTCAATTCTGCAAGCTTTTCATCATTTACATAATATATGGGTATCCCGGGCGGATCCGATTCTTTTTCAAAAATTACTTTACCGGACAACAAATAGCCCAGATTGGTTCTTGCAGAATCCGTACCCGCAAACTGCTTTGTTAATGGGCCCAGGAGGCTGAAACGTGCCTCATTGTAACCAAATGGATCAAGATATTCAGAAGTCAAATACTCTAAAGAACCATGTGTGGAATTGGACGGCCCCCGGGTGGAAATATTTACAACACCCCCCGTAAAGTCTCCCTGACTGGCATCTACTCCGCCTGTTAAAATTTCTACCTGATCAATGGCGTCATTTGGCAAGTCAACCAATCCCGTCAAGTCCACTCCGTCAATCAAATATTTGGTACCATATCCCCTGGAACCGGCAATACTAATCAGTTCGTCATCATCACCCTGGTAAGTCATGGCCGTGTTGCCAATGATACCCGCCAAATTGTTTTTCGGCATTCTCTCTATCTCCTCGCGATTTCTCGCGTGGCCCGATTCGGGCTTTCCCACATCTACGGGTGGCTCCTCGTACTTAACCGTTACTGTCTCAAGAGTTTGCGCTGTTGATAAAATGATGTCCTTTAAAAAAGTGGTTTTGGAAGCATCCACACGAAGATTGTCTACTTCCACATTTTTTCCCAAATAAGAGGCTATTAATTTATAGACTCCGGGCTCAAGCGGCTTTAAAGAGAAGAACCCTTCAAAGTCCGTAGCTGTGCCCATTATCTGGATATCGTTTCTGAAAATTACTACGTTGGCAAACGGAATACCTTCTCCTTTTTCATTGAGCACACGGCCTTGTACCTCTCCGGCTCGTTGTGCCGTAGCGACTTTGATAAATCCTAAGATGATAAAAAAAGCCAGTAAAATTTTTTTCATAGTCGTCTTTTTATTGCTTCACTTCTTGCTTGCTCCGGGAGGGGCAAGATAGCGGTTTCTTAAGAAGTGCTAACAAATTTAAAAATTGCTTAACAATATCAAAGGGATGCTGCGAATATATGGGGGGCATTTGACAATTTCATGAATGTAGGCCGTACATTTTTATTTTTTCCACCAGGATTGATGCGATTTTCCCCTTTGACTCTGACGTCCATCCTGCAATGTGTGGTGTAATAAGGAGATTCTCCTGAGCGATCAGCCGGGGCCACCAGCTTATCTCTTTTTCAATTCCCGGACGAATGTCTTCGCGCTCCAGCACATCCAGACAAGCTCCCCTGACCCGGCCGGCATCCATGGCATCCAGCAGGGCCTCGGTGTCCAGCACTTTGCCGCGGCTTGTATTCACAACAATGACCGTTTTGGAAAAACTTTGAAAAAATGCCCGATCGGCCATAAAGCGGGTTTCTTCCGTAAGAGGCACATGCAAACTGACGATATCCGATTTCCGGAATATCTCGGGCAAAGCCACCTCATTTACATGCTCCGAAGCAAATCCCGACTTATACTTATCGTATGCCAGTATCTCCATTTCGAAGCCGGCCAGCTTTCGCGCCAGTGCCGACCCCGTATTGCCGTATCCGATGATGCCTATGCATTTGCCCTTTAGTTCCCGGCCCCGGTTTTCTTCTCTTCGCCAAAGCCCCCGGACCACTTCCCCGTGCGCGCGGCAGAGGTGATCAAAACAGCTAAGCAACATGCCGATTATATGTTCGGCCACGGCATCGCTATTGCCTTCCGGAGAATTAAAGCAACGGATACCTTTCTTTTCGGCATAGGCCACATCAATGTTCTCCATTCCCGAACCTGCCCGCCCCACAAAGCGAAGGCGCGCTGCCCTGTCTATCAGTTCCGGAGTCACTTTTATCGGAGTGGATACAATCAATCCGTAATAACGGGCAATAATTTCTCTCACCTCGGCATTGCCCATTTCGGGTTTGTAATCGACCCGGAAGCCCAGCTCCTCCAATGCCAGAACAAAGGAGGAGGGCATGGGACAGCTTACGAGCACTTCCTTCATCTTTTTAAAAATTTTTGCACCAGCATATCAAATTCCTCAATACTGAGTTGTTCCGCCCTTCGGTCAAATATTTCATCGCTCATCTCACTTTTATGGATCATTCCTCCCAGCGCATTTCGCAGGGTTTTCCTGCGCTGATTGAAAGCCACTTTTACGATTTTTCGCAAATCGGAATAAGCACTGACGACACGCGGCACCGGCCTGCGAGTCAGGCGGATAAGCGTAGAATGAACTTTCGGGGGCGGATTGAAAACCGAGGGTGGCGCATCCATGATTTTTTCTACCTCATAATAAGCCTGCACCAATATGCTTGTGATTCCGTAAACCTTTGAACCCGGAGCCGCTGCCACGCGTTCGGCCACTTCTTTTTGAAACATTCCCACCATGCGAAGAACTCGTTCGCGGTCTTCGATCACCTGAAACAGGATGCCGGTGGATATTTGATAGGGAAAGTTTCCAATGATGGCATATTGATCGTCACTGACCAGCTCCTGAAGATTCACCCTGAGGAAATCATCCTGTACAATTTTCCCGCTCAGTTCCGGGAAACGTGCCAGAAGCACGGGAATGAGGCGCTTGTCATACTCTACGGCCAGCAGGCGCGGGTATCGCTGCAGAAGGTGCTTTGTCAGCACCCCCTCACCGGGCCCGACCTCCAGCACCAGCATATCACGGGGAAGATCGAGGGCCGCTGCGATCCGGAATGCCATCGCTTCATCCTTTAGAAAATGCTGGCCGAAGGCTTTTATCTTTTTTATTCCACTTCCTTGCATGGCCATTCTTGTATCTTTGCTGTCAATTGAATATCGAAATATGAGCGATAAACCTAAGAAATTTAAAGTTGGAATTTCAATCGGAGATATGAACGGGATCGGGCCCGAGGTGATTATCAAAACCCTGCGCGACAAACGCATCCTGGAATTTTGCACACCCGTCATTTACGGCTCGTCCAGGGTCCTTTCCTATTACTGCAAGTTGATGAATATCGATGATTTTCATCCTCATACAAGCTCTTCGCTTGAAAAGATCAACCCCAACCGCGTGAATGTGATTAACCTCTGGACCGAGACGGTCAATATTGTACCGGGAGAAGTAAGCGATGAGATGGGGAAATATGCGCTTATCTCGCTGGAAAAAGCAGCCAACGATCTGGTAGAAGGCCGCATCGACACTCTGGTGACGGCACCCGTAAATAAATATCTGATACAGAAACACAAAGCGGGCTTTATCGGACAGACTGAGTTTTTGACAGAAAAGACGGACGATGGCAAAGCACTGATGCTGCTGGTTTCGGGCGGGCTCAGGGTAGGACTTGCCAGCAATCACCTGCCGCTGGCCGAAGTGCCCGGAAGCATTACCAAAGAGCGCATCCTCGAAAAGCTGCGGCTCCTGCATCAGACCCTCAAAAAAGACTTTCGGGTGCAGAAGCCCAAAATTGCCGTTCTCGGGCTTAATCCGCATGCCGGTGACCGGGGCCTGCTGGGCAGCGAAGAGATTGAGATTATTGCACCCGCCATCGAAAGTGCACAGGAAACCGGCATGCTTGCCTTTGGCCCCTATGCGGCAGATGGCCTCTTCGGCTCGGGAGGATATCGCAAATTTGACGGCATCCTGGCCATGTATCACGACCAGGGGCTGGCACCGTTTAAGGCGCTGACCTTCTCCTCCGGAGTGAACTATACAGCCGGCCTTCCGGTAGTGCGCACCTCGCCCGACCATGGACCTGCCTATGACATAGCAGGGAAAAACAAGGGAAATGAAGAATCATTCAGAACGGCCCTTTTCCTGGCTATCGACATTTTGGCCAACCGCCACAACTATGCGGAAATGACCGCAAATCCCCTTCTTAAATCACAAAGAGAGCGGGAATACAATTAGGCTTTCATTTTTATTTGAAAATGCGTATTTTTGCGCTTCTTTTTTAACCATAAAACCGTCTTCAGAGATGAACAAGCTGAGGACCTTTGACATCAATCTGAGCGGCCTGGGTGTGGGCAAACACATCTTCACCTATGAGATTGATGAACGTTTCTTTGAAAATTTTGCAGAAAGCCCGGTAAGTGAAGGCGATGTATATGTTCATCTGACCCTGGAAAAAGAAGAGCGCATGCTGCTCCTTGATTTCTTCATTGACGGCAGCCTCCGAAGCGAATGTGACCGCTGTTTGGATGAGTTTAACCTTCCGATAAGCAGCAACGAGAAGCTCATATACAAATATGAGGGCGAAGGCAGTGCGGCCGATCACGAGGACCCCAACATTGTCTTCATCGCTGAGAAAACCGAGCGGATCAATGTGGCACAATTAATCTATGAGTTTATGATGCTGCAAATTCCGATCAAAAAAACCTGCGAAATGGACCGCTTGGGCGAAAAAGCATGCAACCCAAAGATGTTGGCCCGCCTGGAAGAAGAAAAAGAAAAAGAGAAAACGGATCCCCGATGGGATAAATTGAAAGACATAAAACACAACTAAAAAACAAGGATCATGGCACATCCGAAGAGAAAACAATCGAAAACCAGAAGAGACAAACGCAGAACGCATTACAAAGCAAGTGCGCACAATGTCTTGAATTGCGACAATTGCGGAGCACCCGTGTTGCGACACCATGTGTGCAACGAATGCGGGCATTACCGCGGCAAGCAGGCTATTGAGCCCGAAATCACGGGATAATCTCCTGATTTGCATCTGATGAATCTATGCGGAAGACTGTCCCCTTCAAGAGGGAACGGTCTTTTCTTTTTTTGCCTGTCAGGCGTCACAGCTACGATGGAAAAGCAGGAAAGCGCAGCCCCCGCCCCGGCATTAAAATACGATTAAAGAAACGCCCCATTGATTTTAATAATTAATAAACCATTAATTTTAACCCATGGCTACCACCGCAGACTTTCGCAACGGACTTTGCATTGAGTTCAACAACGACATTTATCAGATCGTTGAATTTCAGCATGTAAAACCCGGCAAGGGCGGGGCTTTTGTTCGCACGAAATTAAAAAGCCTCACTTCCGGAAGAATCCAGGAGAACACCTTTAATTCGGGGGTAAAGATAAAAACCGCAAGAATCGAGCGCAGGCCTTATCAATATCTCTACAGCGATGATTTGGGCTACCACTTCATGAACAATGAAACTTTTGAGCAAACCAACCTGCCCGAAAACCTGGTGGATGCCCCTCAATACCTCAAAGAAGGTTTGAATGTGGAGTTGGTGGTACATGCCGAGACCGAGAAAGTGCTTGCCTGTGAGTTGCCTCAGTTTGTGGAAATGGAGGTGAGCTACACAGAGCCGGGCCTGAAAGGTGATACGGCCACCAACACCCTGAAGCCTGCCAAGCTGGAAACCGGAGCGGAGATCAATGTCCCGCTTTTTGTAAATACGGGTGATTTGATTAAAATTGATACGAAAAGCAACAGTTACGTAGAACGTGTTAAAAAATAAGATCAATGGATTTTAAAGAAATACAAGAGCTGATAAAGCAAGTCAACCGCTCCAATATCAGCGAGTTGAAAATTAAAGACGGGGATTTTGAGATCACCTTGCGCTCTAAAGATTATATAGAGGCCGTTAAAAGTCCGAAAGGAAACATTACTGTTGCTGCTGCTCCCACACCTGCACCTGCTGCAGCAGCACCGGCTCCTGCCCCCGCAGTTGCCGCGCCCGCTCCGGCTGCGGAAAAAGCCGGTGAAAGCAAAAAGCCCGAAAAAGAAAACAATTACATCACCATTAAGTCACCCATGATCGGGACTTTCTACCGCTCCCCCGGGCCCGACAAAGAGCCCTTTGTAAAAGTGGGAGACACGGTAAATAAAGGAGATGTCCTCTGTATCATCGAAGCCATGAAGCTCTTTAATGAAATCGAATCGGAATACGGTGGTAAAATTGTAAAGGTACTACTAGAGGACTCCTCTCCGGTTGAATTCGATCAACCCCTCTTTCTGCTTGAGCCACTCTCTTAACATATAAAAGGGATTTCAGCTATGTTCAAAAAAATACTAATTGCCAACCGCGGAGAGGTGGCCATGCGGGTCATACGCACCTGCAAGGAAATGGGCATCAAAACCGTAGCCATATACTCTACGGCCGACAAAGAAAGCCTTCATGTACGTTTTGCCGATGAGGCCGTATGCATCGGGCCGCCCAGCAGCACCGAGTCTTATCTGAATATTCCGAGAATCATGGCGGCAGCAGAGATCACCAATGCCGATGCCATTCATCCCGGATATGGATTTTTATCGGAAAATGCTTCCTTTGCCGAAATTTGTGATGAGTACAACATCAAGTTTATCGGGCCACAACCGGATATGATACGGAAAATGGGTGATAAGATCACGGCCAAAGAAACCATGCTGAATGCTGGCGTCCCCTGCATTCCGGGCTCAGAAGGCCTGATCAAAGACAAAGCGGACGGGAAGAAGCTCGCCAAGAAGATTGGTTATCCGGTCATGCTGAAAGCCACAGCCGGTGGCGGTGGCAAGGGCATGCGAAGGGTCTATTCCGAAAAGGAATTTGACAAGCAATTTGACGATGCCGCCATGGAGGCCAAGGCTTCCTTCGGCAATGAAGGCCTGTATATTGAAAAACTGATAGAAGAGCCGCGCCACATCGAAATACAGGTGGCGGGCGATCAATACGGGAACGTCTGCCACCTGAGTGAAAGAGATTGCTCCATCCAGAGACGTCATCAAAAATTGGTAGAGGAATGCCCTTCCCCCTTTGTAGACAAAGCCCTGAGAAAAAAGATGGGAGCGGCCGCCATCAAAGCAGCTGAAGCCATCAACTATGAGAGCGTTGGCACGGTCGAGTTTCTGGTTGATGAAAACAAAAATTTCTATTTCATGGAGATGAATACCCGCATCCAGGTAGAACATCCCGTGACCGAGGAAGTCATAGACTACGACCTCATCAAAGAGCAAATCAAGATAGCTGCCGGCATTCCGATTACCGGCCGGGAATACTTCCCCCGACTCCACGCCATTGAGTGCCGTATCAATGCCGAAGACCCATTCAACGATTTTCGTCCCTCTCCGGGGAAAATCACGGAACTTCATACACCCAAAGGGCATGGTGTTCGTGTTGACACGCATGTCTACGGAGGATATACCATTCCTCCTTATTATGATTCACTTATTGCCAAGCTCATTACGGTAGCCCAGACAAGAGAAGAAGCCATTGCCACCATGGAAAGGGCCCTTGATGAGTTTATTCTCGAAGGCATCAAGACAACCATACCCTTCCACAAGCAATTGATGAAAAACAAGGACTTCAGAGAAGGAAACTTTACCACAAAATTTATGGAAGATTTCGAACTCCGCCCCGAAGAAAACCCGGACTAAAGTCAAAGAGGCTCGACACGGGCTACCTTGCTAAAGAGATATTTCCGTCCGCTTTCTTCCTCCGTGCAGATAAACCTTGTTCTGCGGAGGGCGCCCTTTCGAAAAACTCTTCCCCGCAATGCTCTGAATCGGGCTCCCTCTTCCAATTCTTCGAGAAAGGGCGCTTGCTTTTCGTCATATTTTCGCAACACACGCAAGAGAGAGCGATCGCTGCAGGCCGCTGCAAAAACACGCTCACCTTTTTCGATCTCCTTCGAAATGTCATCAGGGAAAGCCCCCAGGTGAATAAAATACTGCAGCAAATCCCGGTAGCAGGCCTGCCACTCGGGGCCGTGGGCCTTCACCCTGTTTTTAAATCTTTCCCAGGTGATCAGATGCGCTATCTCATGCACCAGTGTAATTAAAAAAGCATATTTATTGAGCCCCCGGTTTACCGTGATTCGATGCCCCTTCCCCCGGTAGGGTGCGCGGTAGTCGCCCGATTTGCTCACCCGGTCGGCCGTAATTTTCAAGCTGAAATTGTACTTCTTCTGCAATGACAATATCGCTGTGAGCGCTCTTTCGGGCAAATGATGTGAAAGTTCAGGGAGCCGCTTTTCCATTTTCATTCTTTTTCTTATCGCTTGCCTGCACCTGAATGATCAGCTCGGGAATGCTGAACAGCACATATGCTGCCGCAAAGGCCAGAAAAAAAGGCAGACGGATCAATGATTCAAGCCGTATCCAAACAAGAACCAAAGTAGCACCAAAGATCAATTTCATAGTAAAGACAAGCAATACGGCCCCAAGCGATGCCTTGCCCGTTTTGCGAAGTCCCTTTTCGCTAATCCGGTGACCAAGTATGGTAAGGACAAAAAAGAAAAGGCTGTTGACGGTAAAATAGCGGGCAAACAATTCACTTGCGCCCAGCACATCCGTCAGGTAAGCAAGGAGCAGCGCCAAAAGTTCAAGACCTGTATAAAGCAGAAGGACTTTCTTGTTCATTACTTATCGCTCAGCACACTTCTTATTACGATCAGGATGGCAATGATCACAGCCAGCAAAGAGAGAAAAATGGTAAAATAGGGGGTTTCGTTTTGAAATCGCTCATCCAGTTTTTGTCCGCCCCAGGCACCCAGCGCAATGATGATGCCCATCTGTATGGCCACATTCGAATACTTCAGATACTTGCTATACTGGTGCTCCGCTTCTTTGAGCTTTTCGTCCGTTGCTTTCGAATTCGACTTTTCCTCTTGTTTCTTGTTCAACTTTTTGCTCTTTATTGATCAGTTGGTTTTTGCCCTGCCCCATTCTGCAAATGCCATTGAACACGGCTCCGGATTCTACCACCAGTTTCCCGGTCTGTATTTCGCCATTGATCCGGGCTGACGACTTCAGGTACAGAATGCCTTTTACTTCGATAGAACCTTCGATGCCTCCCAGCACATCGGCACTTTCACAAAATATTTCTCCTTCCACCTTTCCGGTGGTTCCGATGACGACCTTTGACTTGGAGCGGAGCGTTCCCGTAACCGTACCGTCAATACGTATGTCACCGTTGCTGGTGATCTCTCCGGCTATATTTGTGCCTTCGCTGATAAGATTCACGGCAGGTGAAAAGTTATTCCCGTTGCCGTTCGTTTTTGATTGCTTCCCCATTTTCGACTTTTTATTAAACATACGATAGTTATTGTCAGGAGTCAAACACAATGTAATCCAGCGGATTGATCGGCACCATTTTGTGCCACAATTCGAAATGCAAATGCGGACCTTCGGAAAATTCTCCGGTATTTCCAATCAAAGCCACCACGTCCCCTGCCTCAACGAAATTACCAACTTTTTTTAACAATACAGAATTGTGCTTATATATAGAGATTAGATTATCTATGTGTTGAATGGCTAGCACATTGCCATATTTCAGTGTCCAGCCCGAAAAGATGACCTTGCCATCCAAAACAGCCTTGACCGGGGCGTTCTCTTCCGAAACAATATCCACTCCGTAATGAAATGCTTCTCCTTCAAAAACATTGGTCACTATGCCCGATACCGGTGGGAAGAAATAGAGCTCTTCCACCTCCTCAAAATCGTAATTTCCCTTGCCCGGGATCAGCGCATACTTTCGCCTTTCTTCGAACTCTTCGCGAAGGATGGAATCCTGCCTTGAGTGCTGTTCAATAGCAAGGGAGTCATACTCTACCGGACGATTGCCGCTTCGGGGTTGAAGGGTATCCGGTTCCCCGGTGAGCACATTGCGTATATTTTCGAGATAACGCTCCTGCAGCGACAAGAGCAGACGCAGAGAATCTACCCGGCCGTGTACCTTAATCAATTCATGCCTCAGTTGTGGCGTTTCATCTTCTCCGAATATCACTTCCCTTACAGAATTGATCTGAAGCAAAAAAACAATCACAATCGCAAAAATTACAAAAAGGGTACTTCCGATAAAAAGCACATTCAGCGGGTTGAGCTTGATCGATGACTTAATCTCAAAATTGTCATCATTCATGATTACCAGGCGGTAATGCTTTCTTAACAACCGGATGAAATTTTTGGACTTCCTATTTCGTTCGCTCATTGATCCGCTCCGCGACTTTGTTTTTAAAAAATTGGGATATTTTTACCCCCTTTAGCAAATGGATTCTAAATTAATGGTTTTTAATAAAGGTCGTTATTTCCTTTTCTTTCTTCTGACAATACTTATAGCTTCCTGTAAGTCTTCGGACAACTCCACGGTAAAGCTGGCTTATCACGATTTAACGGCACGATACAATCGTTATTTTAATGCCGAACTCATCCTGCAGGAAGTAAAGGAAGACATAAAAAGCAAACACAAGGACAACTACGACCGCTTGCTTCCGATTCAAGCCGTGGATGCCCTTGACTCACCGGAGGAATATTTCCCGAAGCTGGACGCTGCTATCAAAAAAGAATCGGAGAACATACAACTGCACGAAAACAGCAAATGGACGGATGACGCCTACTTCCACATAGGGGAAGCCTATTATCTGAAAGGGGATTTTGAGAAAGCCATCAAGGCTTTTGTCAATGTCACCTCAAGGGTAGAAACCGGCATTCGCGAAAAACCGAAGAAGACGGACAAGAGCCGAAGCAAAGGAAAAGAGGACGAATACAATCCCTATTATGACGGCAGTTCTGCTTTTCTGAAGCACAAGCCTGCCCGCTATGAAGCCATGCTTTGGATCTCACGGGCCTATGCCCGCCTCGGCAAATATTCGGATGCACAAAGTGTATTGGCCCTTGCAAAAGGTGACAAGGCATTTCCCGAACCACTCAAAGAAGAGCTGTACAGCACAGAAGCATTCATTTTCATCCTGAAAGGTGATTATCCCCGGGCAGGCGAGAGCCTTAAGCGAGCTATCGAGCTGAGCCATAACAAAAAGACCAGAGCACGCTATCTTTTCATACTCGCACAACTCTATGAAAAAACCGGCAACTTCGACCTGGCCATACAGTTTTACAAGCAGGTTCTGGAAGAGCATCCCGAGATCGAAATGGAATTTAATGCCAAGCTGAAGATTGCCCGCCTAAGTGCCCGCCTCCGGAAGGTAAGCAACGAATATGTAATCAGCCTGCTGAACAAAATGCTCAAAGACGAACGGTATGATGATTTTAAAGGGCGAATCTATTACAGCCTCGGTGAAATCTACCTGAAGGCCGGCATGGAGGAGAAAGCCATCCGGAACTTCAGGGAAGCCATTCGCTTCAGCGAAGGCGATGAAAGCATCAAAAGCAATGCTTACCTGAGGTTGGCCAACTATTATTTTTCCCGGGGCGACTATGTAAATTCAAAGGCCTATCATGACAGCACCCTCCTGTTCCTCGACAAGAACCTGGGCCTTTTTGATACCCTGAATATCAGGAGAAATATTCTGGGGGAAATCACGGAGCGACTGCAAATCATCGCACACGAGGACAGCATGCAGGCCCTTGCAAGCCTGAGCCCGGAGGAACTCAAAAAGCTGAAAGAAAAAAGATCGAAACAAAAAGAGGAAGCCATCGAAGAAGAGCCCGAGGAAGAAATGCGGCCCCTGATAAGTGCCGCCCCGGCAAGCAGCGGTTCTGCCTGGCCCTTTGACAATCCCTCGTTAAAAGGCCGGGGCTACAACGAATTCCGGAAAATATGGGGCGAACGTCCGCATATCCCTATGTGGCGGGTCAGAACCAGCAGTTCCGGCATCAATCCCATCAGCAACAGCAATCAGCAAGAGGGCGGAGACAGCAATGAGGAAAGCAGCAATACAGGCAGCGAAACACTCTTTGAAGAGATTCCCCGGAGCCCCGAAGAAATGCGCGCATCCACGGAACGCATTATTGATGCTTATTATGAATTGGCCAACCTTTACAAGGAGGAATTGCACGACATCAAAAAGGCCCGGGAAACTTTTGAGACCCTCTTCAAGAAATACCCGCAAAACAAATACAGACTGGAAGTAGCATACCGGCTTTACCTGCTATATCAGGGAGTCGATCAGGCTAAATCGGATTATTATAAGAACATTGTCTTGTCCGAATATCCCGACAGCGTACTTGCCCGAATGATCAAAGACCCGGACTACCTCAAGAAGCAGGAAGAGAAAAGCAATGAAGCCGTATCCTATTATGCCCGCACCTTTGAATTATTTGAGAACGGAGACTACCGGGGCACCTTAGACCGGGTAAGCCAAGCGCGCAGCCGCTTTGCAGGCAATCCCCTGATGTCAAAATTCGACATGCTCGAGGCACTTTCATATGGAAGCCTGGGCATTTACGATACAATGCGAAGCAAGCTGGAGCAAATCGTAAACAAATATCCTTTCGATGAGGTCAAAACCCGGGCCATAGCCATCCTCAACTCAATGGAAGGTCTCAGCCATACAGGCAACAGCGGAGACGGAGGTCAGAGCCTGTTTAAGTATGAAGCGAACGAAGTGCATTTCCTGGCAATTCTTGTTTATTCCGTGGGCGATACAGCCCAGTTGATAAAGAACAATCTGGCCAATTATAACAGCGAATACCACAGTCTGGAGAATCTGAAAATCAGTTCCATGCTGCTCAACAACAATGCGCAGGTTGTTTTGGTCAAGCAATTTCAGAATGCCGAAAAAGCACAGAATTTCTACAATGAAATTCGATACAACGAAAAGATATTTGACGCATTACCTAAAGAAAAATATGAGGTATTTTCAATAACCCCCTTTAATTACGGAGTATTTTTCAGAGAAAAAGACGTTAATGCGTACATGTCTTTTTTCACAAAAAACTATTTGGAACAACAGTAAAGCGGCAAGTCGGCTGCCAGAGAAGAAATAAAAGATGACCCGGAAAGAAAAAAATAAAAAAGAAGTGCAAAAAGCGGTACGCAAACGCATTACAGGCAAAGCCATCCGCCTGGTATGGCTTTTATTTTTTGCCGGCATTTTGTTTATCACACTCTCTATGTATGCCGTATCCCGGGGTGTTTTCGGGCCCTTGCCGGGTTTCGAAGAGCTTGAAAACCCTGAAAATTCGCTGGCCACAGAGATTTACTCTGCCGATGGCGAACTTATCGGAACCTTTTTCCGTGAAAACCGCAGCAATGTATTGTACAAAGATTTGAGTCCCAATTTGGTAAATGCGCTCATAGCCACCGAAGACAGGCGTTTTGAGAATCACTCGGGCATTGATTTAAAAGGCCTCATCCGGGTTTTGATAAAAACCGTTTTTCTCGGCAATCCCGGTTCAGGCGGAGGCAGCACCCTGACCCAGCAACTTGCCAAGAATCTTTTTCACTCCCCATCTCATTCCCTGCTCGAGCGCATTCCGCAAAAGGCCAAAGAATGGATCATAGCAGCCGAACTGGAGCGAAGGTATACGAAGGAAGAGATCATTACCATGTATCTCAATACGGTAGAGTTTGTAAACAATGCCCACGGTATAAAATCCGCTGCACGCGTATATTTCGGCAGCACCCCCGACTCGCTCGATATCCTGCAATCAGCTACCCTTGTAGGCATGGTAAAGAATCCCTCCCTGTACAATCCGGTGCGCTTTCCCGAGAAAGCACTGGAAAGAAGAAATGTGGTATTGGCCCAGATGGTAAAATACGGATATCTGGATCAAAGCCGGGCGGACAGCCTCATGCAGCAGCCGCTCAACCTTCACTATTCACGGGTAGATCACCACAGGGGTCTTGCGCCCTATCTGCGCGAACGCCTCCGGCTCTTCATGCACCAATGGGTAAAATCGCATCCCCGGCCCGACAGCAGTTATTACGACATCTACCGTGACGGACTGAAAATATATACCACAATAGACTCCCGCATGCAGCGATATGCCGAAGAAGCCATGCGCAGCCATTTGAAAGAGCTTCAGTCCACATTTTTCAAACATTGGGACGAGGTCAAAGCCGAGCCCTGGACCTGGGACCCTGAAAGCACCAAATACAAGCCGGACTACATGGAGCACGAGCTCCGTAAAACAGCACGATGGAGCAATATGAAAAAACAAGGCATTGCCGAAGACAGCATAAGAAGCAGTTTTGATGTTCCGCACGAGATGCAGGTCTTCTCGTGGAAGCACGCAGACCGCATGGCCGATACAACAATGACTCCCTACGACTCTGTAAAATATTACCGCATGCACTTGCAACCCGGCTTTATGGCCGTGGACCCGAAAAGCGGAGAGATCAAAGCCTATGTAGGAGGTGTGGATCATCGCTTCTGGCAGCTTGACCATGTGACCACACGCAGGCAGGTGGGCTCCACCTTTAAGCCCTTTGTCTACACGGCCGCCATCAAAGACCTGCACTATTCGCCCTGCCAGAAATTCGCAAATGTGGATTATCCGAATCCTGACTTTGACAACTGGGCTCCACGAAACTCCGGAAAATACAAGGATGGCGAAATGATAGCACTGTGGGATGCCCTGGCGCATTCTGTGAATAAGATCACGGCCAAGCTGATGCTTGACCTCGGAAGCCCCGGCAATGTGATTGACCTGGTGAGGCAAATGGGCATCAATGCACCCATACCGGAGGTGCCGTCTATTGCACTGGGAACAACCGATATCTCCGTGGAAGAAATGACCGGAGCATACACCACTTATGACAACCGGGGCATCTATGCCGCTCCGTATTATATTGACCATATTGAAGACAAATACGGAAATGTCATTGCCCGTTTCTCGCCTACCACACGTGAAGTCTTAAGTGAGGATGTGGCCTATACCATGCTATACTTTCTTGAAAAAGTGGTGGACGAAGGTACCGGACGCAGACTTCGCTACCGCTATAAGTTTGAAGGAGAGATTGCCGGAAAAACAGGAACCACACAAGACAACACGGACGGATGGTTCATGGGTGTGATTCCCGACCTCGTCACCGGCACATGGGTGGGTGGAGATGATCCGCTGATGCGCTTCCGCAGCACCCATTTGGGGCAGGGGGCCAATATGGCACTTCCGATCTTTGCCGAATTCCTCAAACGAATCTATGCAGATAAAACACTTGGTATTTCTCCCGAGGCCGAGTTTCCCAAACCGGCAGAACCCCTCTCTATCGAGCTCGATTGTGAGAAATATGAAAGCGGGCACCGCAGCGAATATGACGACCTGGAATTTTAATCATTTTGCCTGCTTTAGTGTATTTTGACGGATAATATCAATCTGGCATGAAAGTTCAGCACTTTCGCGAAAAAATATTTCCTCATTTGCCTGAATCTCCCGGAGTTTACCAATTCCTGGACAATTCCGGACAAGTGCTCTATGTCGGCAAAGCACGCAATCTCAAAAACCGGGTATCTTCCTATTTTAACAACCTCGAGAAGCACCCGGGCCGCTTGAAAATCCTGATCAACAAGGCCGGGAAAATTGACTTTACGGTAGTAGAAAACGAGCACGATGCGCTTTTGCTTGAGAACAACCTCATCAAGCAGCTGCAACCCCGCTACAACATCATTGCAAAAGACGACAAATCATATCCCTACATCGTGATCAAGAAGGAACGCTTTCCGCGCGTATTCTTTACTCGCAGAGTTATTCATGACGGCTCGGAGTACCTCGGGCCGTTTACCTCCGTATCCCGTGTGAAAGACGTCTTTGAATATCTCAAGAGCATGTATCCGATTCGTAGCTGCAGCTATCAATTGTCGGAAAGCAATATCAAGAGCGGCAAATTTCGACTCTGCCTTGAATATCACATTGGCAACTGCCTCGGCCCCTGCGAAGGAATGCAGGAGGAATCCTCTTACAATGAAAGCATTGCTCAGATTCGCCAGATACTCAAAGGACAAACGGCTACAGTGGAGCGCAAAATAAAAAGCGAGATGCATGAGTTGGCATCCCGATACCGCTTTGAAGATGCGGAAAAATTAAAACAGAGGCTACAGTTTCTCAAACGATTTAAAAGCCATTCAGCCATTGTAAGCAGCTCTATCAGCAATGTGGATGTCTTCTATATTGAAGTTGTCGAGCAGCAGGGCTTTGTATCCTACTTCAACGTAGTAAACGGAAGCATTATCAAAACGGCCGCCCTTCACCTCAAGGCCAAACTCGATGAAAGTCCATCGGATTTGTTGCTTTATGCCATTTTGCACCTGCGCAAGAAGCATCAGAGCAATGCCCGTGAAGTGATTGTGCCTTTTGAGCCGGAGTTTATACCCGAAGGCATCCGTTTTCATATTCCGCAAAGAGGAGATAAAAAGAAACTGCTCGACCTTGCCTATAAGAATGCGCTTGAATACAAAAACCGAATTCTTACGAGGCTTGAAAAACACCAGACCCGGAGCAGGAATGCCATCCGGGTGCTGGAACAGCTCAAGAGTGATTTCAGAATGCAAAAGATACCCCATCATATTGAGTGCTTCGACAATTCGAATATCCAGGGAAGCACACCCGTGGCATCCACGGTGGTATTCCGCAATGCCCGCCCCTCAAAAAAGGAATATCGCCACTACAATATCAAAACGGTGGAGGGCGCCAATGACTTTGCTTCGATGGAAGAAGTGGTCTACAGACGCTATCGAAAGCTACTGGAAGAAGGCCGCCCCTTGCCTGACCTGGTACTTATAGACGGAGGGAAGGGGCAGCTTAGCGCGGCCATGAAAAGCCTTGAGCGATTGAGTATCAATAAGCAGGTGACCGTGGCAGCCATTGCCAAGCGCCTGGAGGAGATATATTTCCCCGGTGATCCGCATCCGCTGCACATCAATAAGCAATCGCCCAGTCTGAAGCTAATCCAACAGATACGCAATGAAGCACATCGCTTTGCCATCACTTTCCACCGGGCCAAACGCAATAAGAAAGCCCTTCATACAGAGCTGAAAGACATCAAAGGGATAGGTGAAAAAACGGCCCTTCAACTGCTCACCGAGTTTCATTCAATCAAAAAAATCAGTGAATTAAGCCTGGAAGAACTGAGTCAGTCAATCGGGCTGAGCAAAGCACAGATTATTTACAATTATTATCACGGAAAATGAGAAAGCCCGGAACGTTTCACGTTCCGGGCTTTCTATCAACTTTTTTTATTCAGCTGGACAATCAATACGACCACATTCCCTGCTCACGATCAAACAATTCGTCTTCGATTCTTTTCGACTCAAGCAATGCATCCACACCGGTGGCATACGACTCGATGGACCGATCCATCACATTTTCTTCTTTGATAATGTAGCTGTCAAAGAATCTCATTTCGAGCAACGATTCCCAGCTCATGGCTATAGCACCGTTATACGGGTTATACGCATTTGCATTGGCAAGTATCTGCCGTGCCTCGGGATAGTAAATCCAGAACAAACGCTCCTGGCCCCTGTATTCTCCGGTGTTCACATCATAAACATCACGCACAGGGGCAATTCCCATGATTCGCACCAGCATGCGGGAGGCCACCTTATCGATGAACCAAACTTCCTGCACCTCGTATTTCTTTACTGTCAAGGGATCAAAAATTTGCTGCGTGATGATCATGGTGTCGCGCAAAGTCTCCGGATCCCGAGTATAGATGGTATCCGTTCCTTCCAGCTTGTCAAATATTTCGGAAGGTGCAATCTGCTCTGAGAAATCATCGGAAAGTGCACTGTACACAGGCAACCCTTCATTCCGGATAGCATCCATAATGACGGACATAAACGGAGCCTTGGGATAGGTAAAAGGCATGTTCATCTTCTGCCGGCAGTCAATAACACGCCAGAGACGTTTTTCCCAGAACACATCCGCCTGGCGTACATAGTCGTAGGGGACAGCCCTTCGCTCCTCTGTCAGGTGTTTTTCGTAAGGGGAATTCTCCGGTTTTTCATTAATGGGTTGTGCGCTTAACTGCAAGCCCGGAAAAATCAGAAAAAGCCCAAATATGATATTTCGCATAGCAATAGTTTATCGGTCTTAGAACACTTTTAAGGAAAGGTTAACCGGCACGGTTCGTCCGTCCGGCATGGCTACTTTAATTTCATCAAACCAGATTCGATCGCCCGGGCCCACGTTTCGCATGATCCTTGTAATCTTATCGTTGAACTTCGGCCCGTTATTCTTCTCGGTGATCAAATTATTTTGACGTGCTTTTTTATAGGTGATCTCAAATGATTTAATCTTGAAGCGGACGTCAAAATCAAATCCTTCGGCCAAGGCATAGATACCCGATTGGGCGCGTGCTTCGGAAGCCCGTATACCGCCACCTTTGGCGTTTCCGAGGAACACATCCGGTGTCGGTATATTTTTGCCACGGAACTTGGCTTTTCCGATGAATCGCGTGCCTTCATCCGTCTTGGCATACACCTCCACTTCAATGGGCACTGCTTTGGTAATCTTCACATTGTACTTACCGGCTTCACCGCGTGAGGTGATGGTACCCGGCCCTTTCAACTTGGCCGTTATTTGACTGTGCTGATAGCCCGGAGCCGACACAGATACCGGATTGTCCACTCCCACATAGAAGACATTCATCTTCTCGGGAGAAACCACGGCCATCGATTTGGCGACCAGATATTCTTCCTTAAACGGATAGTAGGTCACTTCACCCGTATTCGGGTTTTTGACCTCAATGACACCGGAGATCACTTTCGGGCCTTCCGAAGTAGTCTTCACTTCATACTGCACAATTCCGTTCTCAGAATCTTCGATGACTTTATCGATTCGCTTGAGAGGGGGTTTGTCCGCCTTCACTCCCTGACGCTTTAGCGATCCTGTTTCATCGTACGCTTCGGCTGACAAAGGTCCCAAATAAACTTTTGGTGCAGCACTCTGGCTCGTAGCCGACACAAAAATATCCGCCTTATATGTTTCACCGAGGTTGACAATATTCTTATTGGATATCGCCCTTCCTGTCAAAACATCAAAGGTAAATTTGGAGGCGTTGACACGGCTGGAAAGAAACTCCAGCACAGCCGACTCGGAACTGTTAAAGTCCGTTTTGATTTTCGTAAGCAGGGTAACAGCAGCAATAGCTGGAATTCCATAGAAATTATACTCCACCCAATCCTTTTTTTCGCCTTCTTTGGCCGGAGGATCTTCGGCCCTCAATGTGAGGTTATTCACAACGGCCGGATTGTCTCCTACAATATTCCGGAAAGAATCCCTCGTACTCAGGATGAGTCTTTTCAACTCCTGACCATGTCCTTTATTGACCATGTAATTGGTTGAAATTTCCAGGTTACCGGGATTTTTCAGCTCACCTGTCTCCTCATCCACACCCACTTCTTCATATATCTTATCGATATATGTTTGAATTTGCTTAATCGCATCCGTGGTCAGCTTGTGCACCCTGACGGCAGCGAGGTATTCGTCTTCCGCAGTTTTATCGTCTTGTTTTTTCTCTTCAAGCGCCCTTAGCAGCCCGTCATTTTTGTCGGTGATGGCACCGATGGATACTTCAAGGCCTTCGTTTACAAGAGAAAATGCATTTAGAATTTCCGCAGAAACATTGAGCGCCAACATAGCTGTCAAGAACAGATACATCAGGTTAATCATCTGTTGCCGCGGTTCCTTAGGTATTGACATTTTTTATCGCGTTTTTTTCGGTTCTGTAATAATTAAACAAATAGCTTACCCTCGTAAGTTACCCGTTTTGATTTTGTAAACTCATGGCTGCCAGCATATTACCGTAAACGTTATTCAGTTTGGATAAATTGCTGGAGAGCTGAGACATTTGATCGCGATATTTCTTGGTGTCCTCTACGGATTCACTTAATGCACTGACTGCTTCCGTAAGGTTTCCTGTGAATTCATTCATCGCTTTGAGGTGCGTATTGGAGTCTTTCAACTCTTCTTCATAAATGGCGTTGAGTGCTGCCAGATTTTTTGATACTTTCTGCACCTGCTCGTGATATTCTTTTGAATCGCCCGATACATTGGCGAGTTCGGAGACGGCATTGGTCGCTTCATCATACGATGCCTTCATGCGCTTTAAGGAGGCTGCAGCTTCCTTGGCATTGCTTGCATACTCTTCGGTAGCTACTCCGGCATCCGTTACTACATTGAGTTTTTCCAGATTTTCTCCAAATTTTTTCAGATTGGAACCCAAGCGGTCGAGCAGTTCTTTTTCGATTTTGCTCTCCTCCAGCATTTTATCAAGCTGCTTTGTAATAGAACCTCCGGTCTGGCCTCCGGCAATACCAGATTTCTTTTTGTATTCTACATCCGGTGGTATGTCCAGGCCGGGATAAATCTTTTCCCAGTAATAGTCTTTGTGCGGGGGAAGGATGCCCTGAAAGGCAAAGATAAACGCCTCGGTAAACATTCCCACCATTAACATGGTATTGGCTCCGTCCCAGTGCAAAATCTTGAACAATGCTCCCACAAGTACCACGGAAGCACCCAAACCAATAATTAAGTTTTTAAGTCTCTTAAAGAACTTCGTTTCATGAAAAGCTGCCATTTTTCCTCTTCTGTTTAATTGTTAGCTAAAAATTACGTTTAAAAAAATTACTTAAAGTCACTCATCGAACGGCCCAGGAAACTCATTGCACACCGGAATCCGATGTATGCTTTCCCGGTGTCTTCATATTCCCAATCGCGTACACCTGTCTGAAGCATGTATCCGATATCTTTCCACGATCCTCCGCGCACGACCTTTCTCTTAAGGGCCAGCGGGTCTCCTTCTTTCGAGTCATACCGGTAATCGGGGTTCATATCGTGTACAAAGGAATATGCATTTTCATCAAAAGCGGAGGAAGTCCACTCCGATACGTTTCCGGCCATATTGTACAAACCGTAGTCATTGGGCCAGAAAGCATCGGCTTTTACTGTGTAATAGCCCCCATCCTCCGGGTAATTTCCGCGGCCGGGTTTGAAGTTGGCCAGCAAACACCCTTTGGAGTTTCTCAGATACGGCCCGCCCCACGGATAAGGTGCCTGGTCGCGCCCACCACGGGCGGCATACTCCCACTCAAATTCCGTAGGCAAGCGGAAAGGATCGGTAATGGCCTCGCCATTGCTGCTTCTCCAATCGTTCCAGAAGCGGGTTCTCCACGTAGAGAAGGCATTGGCCTGCCTCCAGTTGACACCTACCACCGGGTAATTGTCAAATGCCGGATGGCTGAAATATTGACGTGTCATCGGCTCATTGTAAGAATAAGCAAAGTCGTGTATCCATACCAGGGTGTCAGGGTAAATATTTACGCTTTCGCGATGAATAAATTCAGATCGTTCTTTTTCGCGGTTTCCGTTTCCTTTGCGTGCTGCGGCCTGCCAGTCGAACCATTCGTATTCATACACCAGCATGCTTTTGTCAATTTCGCGCCTACCCCAAAGTGTATTTTCTTCAGAGTAAAACATATCCTGAAGTGCTTCAAAGTCGTCACCGTCTTTGCTCCAGTCTATTCGCTGGCTCCAGTCTATTCTTTCCACTTCACTGTCTTCCTTGAAATGTCCCAGCAAGACATGTGCGATGGAGTCGCGTACCCAAAAAACAAATTGACGATACTCATTATTGGTTATTTCCGTTGCATCCATATAAAATCCGGAGATCGAAATGGATTTGTTTTTTTGCCAGAATGAACGATTCATATCTTCATCGCTGGACCCAATATGAAGAGTACCCGATGGCACATAGACCATTCCGAAGGGGTTAACCGGCTGCCAGTCAGGTCGATTCATCACTCCCAGAAGCTGCCCTTTATAGGCTTTGTAGCCTTGCTTGCCACAAGATCCGAGAACGAGAATTCCTGCCAGAAGCGCAGAAAATAACGCTAATTTTCTCATCATCTGATATTTAATTGATTACCTGTTTTTTAAGGAGCCGTAAATATAAAGCAATCATCAAAGTTTTTCAAACCCATAATTGCCTTAAAAACAGCCATAATTCCAATTCTAAGTTAACGACATTTTAATTCTCATGTTACATGCACTTCGTTCATAACGTATCCGCTCCGGCATTCAAAATGCAAGAAAGCGGGGATTATTGATGATTTTACCCTTTGATGGCACCAATACCGGGATACTGTAATTAAAAATGATTTCATGCGTACCGGAAGATGCGGCACGTAGCTGCGAAACCGTGAAATCATAGCTATACCCTACATAAAGACCCGGAGTTGCGTTTAATCCAAGCATTGCAATAACCGCATCGGCAGTGTATTTATTGTATCCCCGCCAGGCCAGCCCGAAAGAAAAAAGATCACTGTAACTCAGCCCCAGGCCCACATCGAGCTGCTGCAGATTCCTATCGCTCTTTCCCTGCAGAAAGGGATTGAGCTTGAAACTGTGATTAAGTTTCAGCTGATACGACAACGCAGCAATGACCTGCGGAGGTACCTGAATGGCAAAAGGTGCATTGCCCCCTTCAAAATTCATTTTGCCGGAATACAAGTGTTGGGCAGCCAGGCTCACCCGTAATTCTTTTATCTGAAATAACATGCCCAAGCCAAAGTCTACGGCTCCGGCCTGCTGCTTTACAGCCGGCAATTTGACATCATTGTGATTAATCAGGCCCGGCTCATAGGTACCTGTAGGAGTAATCAATCGGTCACCGTGTAAGGTTTTTTGAATAAACCCGGCATTTGCACCAAGGATCAGGCGGCTTTCTTTCCATTTAAACTGGCGATTGAAACTGAGCCGTGCAAGCATATCCTGCTGTGGCCCGATCACATCGTTCACCAGGGTCAGGCCTACGGCCCCGTTCATGGCATAAAGCGGATAAGCCGCACTCAGAAACTGTGTTTCGGGATTTCCGCTTATTCCGGTCCATTGACTGCGATACAAGGCTGTAATCTCCGCATCCGTGCCGTTTGCCATGGTTGCCGGATTGTAAAAAGACTGCACACGCGGGCTGTGCGACAACTGAATTAATTGCTGAGCCTTAAGCTGCACAGAGCAGGCAAAAAGCAGAAGTACAAGTGTGCTGTGTAGATATTTTTTCAAATGCTGAGCATTAATTCCATGTACGAAACGCTTCGTGTCTTGTATTCATTACATCTCCTCCCAAATAAAGTTGCCTGGACGGACATGAAATTTACAAAAAATTCCGACCGGCAGGAAATGCCGGACGATGAGTCGTCAGGAATATGACTATTTGCTGTTCTTTTGATCCAGCAGATACAATTCGATGGCCTTTGTCATCGAAGGAGCCTTCGGAATCGGGGCCTTTACATCCAGGCGAAGGCCAGCATCCAGAACCGCCTTTTCCGTAGTCAAGCCAAATGCGGCTATGCGGGTTTCGTTTTGCTTAAAATCCGGGAAATTCTTAAAGAGGGACTTGACTCCTGCCGGACTGAAAAATACAATCATGTCATAATTGACATCTTTCAGATCGGACAAGTCGCTCGCCACGGTCTTGTAGAAGCAGGTTTCCCTGAAATCAAATTCATTTTCTTCCATAAACTCAGGCAAATCCGCCCTGCGGATATTCGAGCACGGCAAAAGGAATTTTTCATTTTTTTTGTGCTTCAGCAGAAGCGCCTGGAGTGCTTTTATCTTGCCGTCTCCAAATATCACCTTGCGCTTGCGATACTGTATGTATTTCTGCAGATAGAGCGCAATTGCCTCGGAGATGCAGAAGTATTTTGTGTCCTGAGGCATCTTGATCTTCATCTCATCGCAAATGCGAAAAAAGTGATCAATGGCATTGCGGCTCGTAAAAATTACGGCCGAATAGTCGGAGGGCTTGACACGCTGCTTCTGAATATCCTTCCGGCTTACGCCTTCCACCTGAATAAACTGGCGAAACTCTATCTTAATCCCGTATTTCTCGCCGAGATCGTAATAGGGCGACTTGCCACTTTCGGGCTTCGGCTGAGAAATGAGAATCGATTTAACCTTCGTTGACATAGCGGTCCTGGTATCCGGCATTTAAGGCGCTCCTTTTTAGCACGCTTCCTATGATTTCAGGAATTTTACAGATTCCTTTAAGATCAATAAGAAGGGTATGATTTCGAGGGTGCAAATATAAAGAATTATATGAAAAAAATGCCGGTTAAGATGCGATGAAGTAAGAGCGATTCCCCGGATAAATCTTATTGACAAAAATAGCAGGGAAAGCCCTCCGGCAAGATACAGCAGCCAGAGCAAAGCACTCCCGCTCAGGAATGCCAGCAATACCGTTACCGGATATATAAGCAATCCGAAAAACTTAATTAATTGATCGGTATAGAACTGGAGAAACCCCAAAATAAAATCAATGCCGAACACATATGCCAGCACGCGGTCGATGAGCTTTTTGAAAAAATAGAAAAGCAGGAGCATAGCCGCATATTGTGATAGCAGCTCAAACGAAAACGGAGCCAGCCCGAAGTAATTCAGCGAATAGGCCAGCAAGAGGCTTATGCTTATCAAAGCGCTCATGCGCAGGGTAATGTCAATGATCAGCGGATCGGTATCGTGATGCGAATAGCGCTGCAGAGCCAGTTTGTAGCGCAAGACATCGCCCAGGAGGCCGGCAAAAGCCCTGGGGTGAAGCATCTTGACGGAAGCAAAAAGAAATAGCTGAAGAAGGAGTATCCAAAATACCAGCGAAGCGGATTTGTACCTGTTCAGGCCCCTCACGGGGACTCCGTCCATCAGGAGATGTTCATTGTGCCCGGCTCCTTCGGTCTGCACACCCTGCAGCAGGCCCATCTCGCTGCTCCCCCTCAATTCGTAGGCGGGCGCTTGCACCAGGGTGTCGCTCATCCGCACTTGTGCGCCCGACAATGAAACATAAAAAACAAAGAAGCATAAAATCAAAATGCGCAGCATGACTAAAAATAGCTTTGATAACCAAAATGGATTTTCCCGTTTCGAATTTCTACCGGTTCATCCGTGTCGCGTTTGCCCAGGGCATAACTAAGTAAGAATATACCGGCCTTGGTGTCCAGTGCCAGATTCACACCCAAGCCCATCGGCCAGCTTTGCTCCATTGCTGCACCGCTTTCGTCTCGAATGTAGGCCATGTCTATAAAGGGCCCAAAATAGGCATATCTGCCAAAGAGATAGCGATATTCAAAAGTGAGAATTCCATATTTTGAAGCCAGAAGGGACTGTTCGTCAAATCCGCGCAATTGCCGGGCCCCGCCCAGCAGATAAAGCTCATTTTCAAAAATATTCCTTCCCAGCAGAATACCCGACCTCACGCGGGCCAGGAATGTGCCTTGTCGCCCCAAAGGAAAAAAACGGGACAAGTCCAACTCTGTCCGCACGATTCCGTTTCCAACGCTCAGTTCTTCGTATTGCTTTTGAAAGTCAAGCAGCGAATCATCCAGGGCAACAATGTTGGGATTGGCCTTCACACGCTTCCTCCCGCCTGTCATATTGATTCTTACTTCATAGCCCTTCCTCGGGTTGAAGCGCTGATCCAGGTGCCGAGCCTTCCATTCCAGTCCGCTCCCCAGCACCACATAATCCAGCATGTCAGGCAGTTTCCGGCTTTGCCGCAGGCGGGCTTCATCTACCGTAATCAGGGAGGAGGACTGTCTTTGTACGATAAACTTCAGATAATTCCCTCCCTCATAAAACCATGAGATACCGGCCATGTGCTCCAACAACAGGTAACTCGTGTCAAACTTCATCAGATGAAAGCGGTAGTCCACCCCTACGGGCATCGAAAAAAGGTAGGGCCCGTCAAACTTCAGATCAATCTGTGGCGAAAGCACCCTCGGATTCTGCCAGAGAAAACGGATTTCCTTTCCGGTGGCAAAAGGATTTAGCAAAGCAAGGTCCGCCCGGCCGTTTATCAGAAGTTTTCCTCCGTTGGATTCGTTTCCCGGCAAGACTCCAATTAAAAAATCGAAGCGGCTGCCCCCGCTGTTGCGCAAGGGCAAAACCAGCTTTGCTCCCCGCTGCGAGAAATACACACCCGGATCGCCCGTCAGCTCCAGAAATGCAAGTGCCGAGATTTTATTCCGTATTTCTCTGATTGCCTGCTCCGAATAGGGGCTGCCCGGCCTGATTCCCAGGTATTGCTCAAGATAGGCATTTGAGATGCGTGCATCTCCTGCAATCACCAGGGTGTCGATAAGTATCAGCGGCCCCCGGTCAAGAACAAGCCGGGCTGAAATTTGCGAGCCGGAGATCGAAATGCTGTCGAGATACACCCTGGCAAAGGGATAGCCATTGTTTTCCGATGCTTTCAAAATCTCCTCCGCAAGCCCGGAAAGTGTTTCACTCTTTACTTCTTTGCCTCTGAAGATCTGCGGATCAGCAAATCCGTCAAGAATAGCCGCATCGCCCTTGCAAACGGTCAGGTTCAACCATTTGTACTGTCTCCCGGTATGCAAGACAATGCACTGTTTCTGCCGGCTTACCGAGTCGACACCACTTTCCAGATAGCCTTGCAGACGAAGCCGGTTCACGTACAGTTCGGCTTCGCTAAGCGCTTCCTCTCTGCCTGCATATGCTTTTTCCATATCCACGTCCGTGCGGATAAGCGTATCGGGGCAAAGCCGCCACTTCGGGCTGTCCTGTGCCTGCAGACAGGATACAATGAAAAAGAAGAGCAGGAAAGGTATGATATTTGCCGGATGCGATCTCTGCATAAAAATCAAAGTTACACGCTTTAAGAAGATTCTGCCGTGGCCGGAATTTATATACATATTCCTTTTTGTCGTAAAAAATGCAGCTACTGCAATTTTCACTTCAGCACCCATGTCCGCTATATGGATCGCATGGCGGATGCCATTGTCAGGGAGCTGCAAATGCGCTCTTCGTGGCTTGACAATTCGCAGATCCAAAGCATCTATTTCGGTGGCGGCACACCCTCTCTGCTATCAATGCAGCAACTGACCAGGATATTTCATGTGCTCGAAAAAGAATTTGAACTCCGGCATTGCAGGGAGATCACGCTGGAAGCCAATCCCGATGATCTTTCTGCGGCCTACCTCTCTTTTCTTAAAAGGGAAACTCCGGTCAACCGGCTCAGTATCGGCATTCAGTCATTCCACGAGCGAGAGCTCCAATTGATGAACCGCAGCCACACGGCAGCGGAAGCACGCGAATCGCTGCACCGGGCCTCGGCTGCCGGATTTAACCGTTTCAACATTGATTTGATTTTCGGCATACCGGAACAGGGGCTGGCTGCCTGGCAAAAGAACCTGGAAGAGGTACTTGTTTTCAATCCCGATCATCTCTCCTGCTATGCACTAACGATCGAGGAAAAAACGGCTTTCAGACGCTGGATCGATACCGGGCGAATCGCTCCCGTGTCGGAGGAGGAAAGTGCAGAGGCATTTTTATACACGCATGATTATCTCAGCGGCAAAGGATATGAACATTACGAAATTTCGAACTATGCTCGCCACGGGCAATATGCCGTGCACAACAGTTCCTACTGGCAAGGGGCGCCCTATCTCGGAATCGGCCCTTCGGCTCATTCTTTTGACGGTCGCAGCAGGCATTTCAATGTGTCCAACAACATGAAATATATGCAGGCAATTGAGAATGGAGAAATTCCGGCTGAGGTCGAAGTACTGGAAAAGCGGGATGCGTACAATGAATATATCATGACCGGCTTGCGCACAAAATGGGGCGTACACACTTCCCGTATAAGCAAGCAATTTCCCGAATACCTGGAGGTATTTCTAAATGGAATAAGACCGTTTAAATACCGGGAACTGCTCATTGAGAAGGACGGCCATTACAGGCTGACAAAGCAGGGCATGTTGCTTTCCGACCACATCATCTCAGAGCTCTTCGTGCTTTAGCGCATGATCACATCTTCCCTTCCGAACCAGCGCAGCGAAAAGCCAAATGCGAGCAAGGCCAGGGCCACGAGCGCCAGCATGGCCTCTGCAAAATAAAGGTAATTCAGAGTGCCGGCCATGATCTCTTTGGTAATCAGGGATATATTGACAATCGGTATGAGAGCGGTAGTGGCATTCAACTCGACACCGGGCAGCATACCGAAGACAGCGGGAAAAATGACAACCATGATCATCGGGGTAACCATGCTCTGTGCCTCTTTAAAAGAGCGTGCATAAATGGAAATACTCAGCAAAACACTTGCAAAGAGCAGGGTGAGGGGCAACATCATGAACAGGAGCATAAGAATGGCCTGCGGCTCCATGATGGAATAGATGGTGTTGAGGAGTTCCGGAGGAAGGGTATCCAGAAAATTAAGCGAAATCAAAATACCAAATACCGAGACGATGGCCGAAGTCAGCCCGGTGAGCATCACCACCATCGTCTTGCCCAGAATAATCTCAAGCTTGGCAGCAGGTGTGGTCAGAATGGTTTCGATGGTGCCGCGCTCTTTCTCTCCGGCAGCCAGATCGAGGGCCGGGTACATGCTGCCCGTAAATGCAATGATGATAAACAGGTACGGAAGAAATCCACCGATGAGCTTACCGATGATCTCCTTCTTGCTTGCCACATTTCTTTTCTCTACGGTCAGCACCTCGGTCATGGAGCGGTCTATTCCAAGGTCTTTGTAGCGTTTGTCGCTGAGCAGGGCTTCGAGCTGCTGAAGTTTTCCTTCTACTCTTTTCTGTACAATGTCGTTGGATGTAGAGTTGTAATAAAACCAGAGGACCCCGGCACTCAATGAATCGAGGTGTTTGTTAAAAGCGGTATCCGCCCAAATAACCACATCCACCTTTCCCTCCCGGATTAAGTTCTTCAGAATGCTGTCGTTGCCGGCATCCGGCACCGCAGCCTTCAGCCCCTCCATTTCCTCCGGAAACACCAGATCATAGCCCTCATCCAGTTCGAATTCCTCCTGAAGCCGCTTCACCTCTTCTCCGTTTATCAGGGCCACCTTCACCACCTTTTCCATGGATTTCTCGGTCTGTGAGCGGCTTACCTTCGAGATGAGTATAAACATCAACGGATAAAGCAGCAAAGGGACGAAAATCATGGAGATCAGCGTACGCCTTTCACGAAGGGTTTCTTTCAATTCTTTAAGAAAGATGATAATTGTATGTCTCATTCGCCTTTCTCATTTACAATTCTGATAAATTCTTCGACCAGGGACGAGGACCGCATCTGCGCCCTGAACCCCTCAAAAGTGTCCAGATATTTTATTCTTCCTTCATGAATGATGGCAATGTCATCGGCCAGAAGTTCCACTTCGCCCATGATATGGGTGCTGAAGATGATCGTTTTTCCCCGCTCTCTGTTTCTGCGTATCAGCTCGATGATAGCGGCCGAGCTGATGACATCCAGCCCCGAGGTCGGTTCATCAAATACAAGTACCTGCGGATCGTGAATCATGGTTCGGACAATCGAAACCTTTTGCTTCATCCCGGTCGAAAGCTTGCCGATCTTTTTATTGGCAAAAGGATGAATATCCAACAGGTCAAACAGCTCCTTCTTGCGGGTCTCCAGCAACGCTTTCGGCATGTCGTATAATTTGCCGAAGAAGGTAATCAGTTCATCCGGAGTCAGGCGCTCGTAGAGTCCGGTTGACCCGGTCAAAAAACCCAGGCTCTTTTTTACCCCTTTCGGATCGCTCAGCACATCGTGGCCGGCCACGCTTACACGGCCTTCTGTAGGTTTGAGAATGGTGGCAATTATCCGGAGGGTAGTCGTTTTCCCTGCACCATTCGGGCCCAGGAGCGAGAACACCCGGCCCGGACGGCATTCAAACGAGACATCATCCACCGCTTTTACCTCCGAAGATTTCAGATTTTCAGCTCTTTGCTGCTTTTTCCCTACCTTGAAAACCTTGCTTAAATGTTCTACTGCTATCATATTGTCTGCAATAATAAGGCATCTATTTTTTTCAATGGGAATATAAAATTCAAACTTTGTTAAACGGACGAGGGTAAGCCCGGAAAGCCGTTAATCATTGTTAATCCTGATATTTAAGGCCCTTAAGCCCTTAATTTTGTTAAAATGAGAAAGCAAACCATTGTCGGAATCATCCTGCTTATGGCATTTGCCCTGATGGGCCTGATGACCCTTCAGATCTACTGGGTGAGCACCGCGCTCAATCTGAAAGAACAGGAATTCGATGCAGAAGTGTATGATGCCATGAAACAGCTCGTGGATGAGTATGAGCTGATGATGGAAAGGCGCTACCTGGGCAATAAGTTTCAAATTATCAATATCCGGGAAAAGACATTTTTCGTCATTGACGAAGATACTTTTGAGTCGCCCGTGGCCCGTGAAAACATGAACATAAGTCTTGATCTGCTTATTGACAATCCGGGCTTATCCAAATTTTGGAAAAACATACCCGGAAAGATAAACGAGCAATTTGACCAGCTCAACCGGATCAACGAAATCAACCGGCACCTCAATGAAGTCATAAAAAGGGAAGAACAAAGCAAGTGGCACAGCCGCAGGCTGATCAAGCGCTACATCGGTGCCATATCCACTTTTGTCGATCCGTCCGGAAAAAACATCGACCTGGAATACCTCTACCAAAAGATGAGCGAAGAACTGCGGGCCCGGGGCATTGACCTCAATTTTCACCTGGGTGTTTATCAACCCGCCACCGACTCCATGCTGACACTCGGACATGCCGACAGGGAGAAATTGCTGGCCTCCGATTTTCAGGTAGAACTCTATCCCTACAATCTCTTCAGCCCATCGCCCCGGCTTCTTGTATATTTTCCCCGCAAGATCAGTTTCCTCCTGCAAACCCTCATCACACGCCTCTTGTCTTCGCTCTTCTTTATATTAATTATCATTTTCAGTTTCGGCTTACGATCTATACCATCTACAGGCAAAAGAAAGTGTCGGAGATGAAAAATGACTTCATCAACAACATGACGCATGAGTTTAAAACACCTCTCACAACCATCTCCCTGGCCGGCCAGGCATTGAGCGACCGGTCTATACGGATTGATGAGGCCCGGATAGGACGATTCAGCAATATCATAGTGCTGGAAGCGGCCAAGCTCGGTATTCAGGTCGAAAAAATTCTGCAAATGGCCGTCCTGGACAAAGGGGAGCCAGAGTTGAAAATTACGGATGTAGACATTCATGAAATCATAAATGAACTCATAGAAAACCACAGGCTGCGGCTGACCGACCAGCGTGCCTACATCGAAAGCGAACTGAAAGCCAGTCCTTCCGTGGTGCATGGCGACCGCATACAGCTGAGCAATGCCATTGACAATCTTATCGACAACGCCCTGAAATACTGCAAAGAATATCCCGAAGTGAAAGTCAGCACCTATTCGGATAAAGATGGGTTAATCATTGCGGTAGAAGACCGGGGCATAGGAATGACCCCCGAAGTACGCAAAAAGATATTTGAAAAATTTTACCGGGTGCACACCGGCAATTTACACAATGTAAAAGGCTTTGGCCTCGGCCTGGCATATGTCAAAACTATTGTGGATGCACATCACGGACAGATTACCGTAAGCAGCGAATTAAATAAAGGCAGTAAATTTAAAGTCTATATACCTTACAACTTTAACGAAGAAAAAAAGAAGCATGGATAACGAAAAACCCAAAATTCTACTGGCAGAAGACGATAGCAACCTGAGTGCTCTTCTCGAGGAATATCTGAATCTCAAAGGCTATGACGTAACACTGGCCCACAATGGCGAAGAGGCTTTGGAACTTTTCAAAAGCAAAAAATTCGACCTGGCCGTATTGGATATTATGATGCCCAAACTGGACGGCTTCACCCTGGCCCGAAAGATCAAAAGCATACAACCCGAAATGCCGATCATCTTCCTCACGGCCAAATCCATGAAAGACGATAAAATCGAAGGATTCAGTATCGGAGCGGATGACTACATCACCAAACCTTTTAGCATGGAAGAGTTTTTGGCCCGCGCCAAAGCCGTGCTGCGAAGAACCAAAGGGAAAACCGAGCCCGAGCCCATTCAGTACAAATTCGGAAAATTCGTTTTTGATTACGACCGCCAGCAACTGATCTTCGACAATGAAAAGCCCCAGGCACTGACCACCAAGGAAACCGAGCTGCTCCGGCTGCTCTGCCGGAACAAAAACCGGGTGCTGACCCGCGAAGAAGCGCTCAACTCCATTTGGGGCAATGACAGTTATTTCAATGCACGCAGTATGGATGTTTTCATCACCAAACTGCGCAAGTACCTGAAGCCCGACCCCAATGTGCAGATCATCAACATCCACGGAACGGGCTACAAACTCACCGACCTGAAAAAAAATGAGCCGGAATAAACTGCTGACAGACATAGCCGGGCGCAGCTACAAGGCCGACCCCGATGCAGGCATATGCATCGCACTGCCTTTGCAGAGCGGCAGCTCAAACCCCAGGGCCTGGCATGTCGAAGACCCCCTTTTTGCTCCGGTGGTATCCGGTGATTTTATCGGCAGCGTGCGCAAAGGGGCCCCCGTCAATTTCTTCCATGTGCGATTCAACCCACACGGCAACGGAACACACAGCGAAAGTGTCGGCCACATATCGGCCGATCCCTGGCCTGTCTACAAAGCCATTGGCAGCGGCTACAGCCTGGCACGACTGCTTTCCCTGCATCCACGGCAGGAGGGAAGTGATTCGTACATCAGCCGCGAGCAGCTTGAGGGCATTTCTTTTGAAAACTGCACGGCACTGATCATTCGCACCCTGCCCAATCTTCCTTCAAAAAAAACACGCGACTACAGCGGTCAAAATCCCGTTTTTATTCATCCTGACGGAATGCAGGTAATTGCCGATGCCGGCATCCGGCATTTGCTCATCGATACGCCCTCGGTCGACAAAGAAAATGACGGAGGAAAGCTCACGGCACATAAAATATTCTGGAATTATCC
>JALSIH010000223.1 GCA_026981615.1 Chitinophagales bacterium | reverse complement strand
GGGGGGGGGGTATGAGACCGTCCATGACTTCAAAGCTACAAGGGACGGTGGATTTATCGTAGCAAGCGGAACCCTTTCGGATGACGGAGACCTCGACAGCAACGGTTATGTGACGCAATTCAACACCGATGCCTGGATATTTAAGCTCGACAGCCTCTTCGATATCGAATGGAGCCTGCAATGGGGTGGGCATGGAATTGATGATGCGCTGGTCATATCCCAAGCCGAAAGCGGGGGCTACTATGCGGCCGTGGCCTCCTCAAGCGATGACGGTGACGTGGACAGCAACTATGGCTTTGACGACTTCTGGCTCCTGCGCCTTGACGACACGGGCGGAGTGCGCTGGCAGCGCCACTACGGAGGCAATAGCAGCGACCAGATCCGCTCCATCATCCCCGATGGCAAGGGGCACCTCTATATCGCAGGATACAGCTGGTCTTCTTTCTGTACTTCGGGCTCTGACAACTACTGGGTGCTCAAGACCGACACCCTCGGAAATATCATCTGGGAGAAGTGCTACGGGAGCAAGAATACGGAAGAATTGACGAAAATGATTCTAATGGATAATCACCTCTATCTTTCCGGAAGAGCGCTTTTTGGCGGAGGTGGAGACCCCGGCTACGGACGTGAGGACGTCTGGGTTCTCATGTTGGACAAAAACGGTGAAAAAGTAGCCTCGAAAAATTTTGGGGGCTCAAGAGGGGAGTCTCCGTACGGAATGTCTGTTATAGACTCTGAAATTTTCATCACAGGCTCCACCCTCTCTAATGATTATGACATTAAAGACAGTTATGTTAACTGGGGTATTGCCGCCTGGGTCTTTTCATTTCGTCTGCGCCCTGTGGGCATTGGCAGTGGGCCGCAGTCGCCCGAATACTACCTCGGAGACAACATCCCCAACCCCTTCGAGGGCACTACGCTGATACCTTATCGCGTACCCGAGGGCGCAGAGGCCCGGCTGATCATCAGCAACAGCGAGGGGAAGGTGATACAGCGCTTTCCGCTCAGCAGCAAAGAAAACTCCATTGCTCTTGACCTGAGCACCTGGCCGGCAGGCATTTATTTTTACAGTCTGCAAGTGGACGGAGCCGTGGTGGCAGGCAAGCGTATGAATGTAGTGAGATGAGAACAGAAAAACTTTTTGTGCAGCGTAGCAATCGTCAGGACGATACGCCCCGATGCTCGTTCCTCTTTTTCTTTCTCCTACTTTTTTTAGAAAAAAGTAGCAAAAAATCGCGCTGTGAATCTTTTTCAGGCCCACAGACGCCCTGCCCGGAAAAATCCGGACTCGATCCTTCGCTGGCGCTCCGGATCTCAGACAGGCGGATTTTTATCCCTCCGCGCAGGCTGGTGGGCACCCCTGAAAAATCTTCAAGCCTGTCCTGAGCCTGTCGAAGGACGCATCCCTTTCGCTTACGCGAAAAATAATGGGAGAAGCGGCAGGCGTAGCATGATGGCTGCTGTAATAAACAAAAGAGAAAAAAACTTTTTGCACAGCGTAGGAGGCCTTTCCGTTAAGAATTTTCGAAGCCCTGGAGAAAATTTAGGAAAGGCCCTCCGGTTGGAGCGCAGCTCCAAACGCCTTGCAAAAAGTGCCCTTTTTTTGCCTTTTTTGAGGTGTTTTTTTGGCAAGCTCCTGACGATGAATGTCAGGATCAAATGAAAAAAAATGAAGGGGAAAGCGCTTCTTGATAAGCATACGAAGCAGATGATCCCAATAGCTGGAGAATAAAAGGGCTGTTTAAAAAGGCCTTGCGTTTCGTAAGCGGGCACCTGCCGGATGAGCGCTGCGTCAAAATTCTCCACTGTTCGAAGCCTTCCTCCGGAAGGCAAGTTTGGAGAATTTAGCAGCCGAATCCCTGGCAGGTCGCTGAGAAATGCCAGCCTTGATTTTTTGCTTACTTTTTCATCAAGGAAAAAGTAAGGGAAAGGCCTTTTTGAAGATCACACGAAGCGGGTAATCCCAATAAGTGGAGAAAAAGGCCTGAACGACTGTTAAAAGAAGGCCTTAAAGGCATTCCGGCCAATGCTTCTTGCTTTGATTTTGGGAAAAAAAGGTGCCGCTCCTCCGGAGCTCTTATTTGCCTCCTCTTTTTTTGTTACAGAGATGCCGCTCCTCCGGAGCTAAGAGATGATTTACTTATCAAGTCTGAGCTCAGGGTCTTTGCCACCGGAAAACGTTCCCCCAAAAAGCAATAGCAAAGTCCCGGAGGGCCGACAGGTTGGGTGATTAGTGATTGGTGGTTGGTGGTTGGTGATTGGTGCTTGGTGGTTGGTGATTTGACCATGCCTGAATCAATATGCCTGAATAATACTGACCACTTTTAGATGCTTTGTGGATTGTTAAGAAGACGAACACAAAGTCCCGGAGGGACGACAGCTCTGTAGCCCGGTAGTCTCCCCCAATCTCCCGAGTCCCGGAGGGACGGCACTTTGGGTGGTTGGTGATTAGTGGTTGGTGATTAGTGGTTTGTGATTGGTGATTGGTGATTGGTGGTTAGTGGTTGGTGATTAGTGGTTAGTGGTTGGTGATTGGTGGAAACGTTGAGGAGTTGGAAAAGCGGGAGCCCGGGCATTAAAGAAAGTTTCACCCCAATGGGATGCAGGCAAGGAAAGTAATACTTTCGGGTATTGCCGTATTTTCTGCGGTCTCTGCGTCCCCGCTTCTGCGAAATCTGCGAGGAAAAAGAAAAAAGAAGTTTCGCGCAGTGTGCGCAGATCAAAAAGCGTGAATTTCTGAACAGACTCGCGGGCAGCCGGTGCTCCGCTGTGGCAGCTCAGATGCGAACAAAAAAAGGCTGCTCACCGGAGCAGCCTTTTTTTATTTCGTTCAAAAACGCGCTTATTCGCCTTTCATCAGCTTTTCGGCCTGGCCTTTCCAGTCGTCATTTTTAATTTTTTCGGCAGATACTCCTTTGATTTGTCCGGCCAGTTCTTCGATGCGTTCGTCCGTCAGCTCGAGGATGTCCTGATAACTGAGGATGCCGGCTTCGTTGAGTTTCTTCTCAAAGGCCGGACCGATGCCCGTGATCTTCTTCAGGTCATCGTTTAGCGCTTCGCTTTTGCCGGCTGCTGCTTTCGGAGCTTCTACCATGCCGGCTTCCGTTTTTTCGGGGGCTGCGACTTCTTTTTCGGGAGCGGCTTTTTTGGCCGGGGCTTTCTTTGCACTGCCGCCATTGCTTTTTACCTTGGCATCAAGGGTGGCCTGTTGCATGTCTTTTCCGCTTAGCAGTTCCGTGTAAATGGCTTCGTCCACTACGGATACAAATTTGCGGTTGCCCTGGCGCTTGCGAAAGACGACAATGCCTTCGGTGAGTGCAAAGAGGGTGTGGTCCTTGCCGATGCCGACATTGCGGCCGGGGTGAAATTTGGTGCCGCGCTGGCGAACCAGGATGTTGCCGGCACGGACGACCTGTCCGCCAAACATCTTCACACCGAGTCGTTTCGATTCTGATTCACGGCCGTTGCGGGTGCTACCCATCCCTTTCTTGTGAGCCATATCTTTTCTTTTTTATTGCTTCGCCACCGGAGCAGCTAATGAATTTGCTTTATTTAATTCCTTCAATCAATACTTTGGTCAGGTACTGCCTGTGGCCATTTTTCTTTTTATAGCCTTTTCTGCGTTTTTTCTTAAAAACCAAAACCTTGTCGCCCTTGAGGTGCTCCACTATTTTGGCATTGACCTTCGAGCCTTTAATGGTAGGGCTTCCGATCTCCACCTTGCCATCTTTATCTTTCAAGAGCACCTCTTCGAAAGTGACTTTATCGCCTTCGTCTCCCTGCAAACGGTTGAGGAAAAGTTCCTGCCCTTCGCTCACTTTGTACTGGCGTCCTGAGATTTTGATAATTGCGTACATGATTCCTGATTAATTTTAACGGAGTGCAAAAATATGCAATCGGCTTCAATTGAGCAATAAGCAGCCCTAAAATTTAATTTCCGTGCAGGCTTTTCTTTTTATCCGCTTGCCGGCTGTTCCTTTTTAAGATCTTCCAGGGCCTTCAGTCGCTGCAAAACAGGCGGATGCGAGTAGTAAACAAAGACATAGGCCGGGTGGGGCTCCAGGTCGCTCAGGTTGTCGCCCGCCAGTTTTTTTAATGCCTGCTGAAGTGCTTTTGCCGAATAGTTCTTTGCAGCAAATGCATCGGCTTCAAATTCGTTTTTTCTTGAGAATGCATTCATGCCGATTCCGAGAAGGGTGCTCAGCGGACTGAAAAGCAGGCCGAAGGCAATCAGGTTGATATGGAAAGAGGGCCGGTCGGCACCGAGCGCATGTGCAAAATCGGGCGACTGCAGGATGTAGCCAAGCAGGAAAAAGATTATGCCCGTCTGCAGGGTACTGAGCCACATGCTTTTGTAGATGTGCTTCTTCTTATAATGCCCCACTTCATGCGCCAGAATGGCCAGCAGCTCGTCATGGCTGTGATTGTCGATGAGCGTGTCGAAGAGCACAATGCTCTTTTGCCGTCCCAGCCCGCTGAAAAAAGCATTGGACTTAGACGATCGTTTCGAGTTGTCCATGATATAGATGTTCTTCAACGGGAATTCGACTTTACGGGCAAATTCTTCGATGGCCGTCCGCAGTGGTCCTTCGGGCAAAGGCTCGAGTTTATTGAATAACGGCACAATGAGGCTTGTGTAGAAGGTGGCAAAAAAGAGCGTAAAGACCGTCACCACCGCCCAGGCAATGATCCAGAAATATTGTGGCAGGGCATTGTACACGGCTATGAGAAGAGTCATCAGTCCGCCACCGATGATCAGGGCAAGGAGCAGCTCTTTGAATTTGTCCGTGAAGAAGAGCTTCAGACTGCTTTTGTTGAATCCGTATTTTTCTTCAATCACAAAGGTGCTGTAGAGCGAAAAGGGAAGAGATATGACGGCATTGGCCGCATAGAGCACTCCGAAATAGAGCAAAGGAAGCCACAGGGGGTCACCGGTGATATTTCGCAAACCGGCATCGAGGGCAGCGAATCCGCCACTGAAAAGAAGAACGAGGATGAGCAGGGTGCTGACACTGTTGCTGATGATGCCGAGGCGTGTTTTTTCGCGCTCGTAGGCCAGCGATTTTCGATATTTTTCTTCATCGTAGATTTCCCTGATTTCTTCCGGGGGCGTTTTTCCCTTGTAGCGGATATTCAGGATTTGCAGGATTGTGGAGAAAAGATATTCACCTGCAACAAATAAGACGATAAGAAGGAAGAGCAGTTTTTCCATTTTTTGTGTTGATTGCGTAAGACCCGGAGCACTGGGGCAGTCCGATTTCCGGAAGGTTGAAAGAGGGTCTCATCCCAAATGCTTCAATTCCGCCCGGCCTGCAGGTATTTCAAGGCTTCTTTTTCATAGACGGCCACCCCTTTCAGCATTTTTACCATGTATTCATGGCTGAGGCTTTTTACAACCCTTCCCGGAGAACCGAGCACCAGGCTGTAATCCGGTATTTCCGTTCCTTCGGTGATCAGGGCATGGGCCCCGATGATGCAATAGCGCCCCACGCGGGCCCGGTTCATCACGGTGGCGCGCATGCCGATGAGCGTATGATCGCCAATCGTGCAGCCGTGGAGTATGGCACTGTGGCCCACCACGCAGTGGCTTCCCAGCTGCAGGGGCACGCCATGATCCACATGCAAGACGGCATTGTCCTGGACATTGCTGTGGCTTCCGATGCTGATCCGGTCTTCATCTCCGCGGATGACGGCACCGTACCATACCGAGGCATGCTCGCCCAGGCTTACATCACCGATGACGGTGGCATTGTGTGCTATAAATACCTGCTTCCCTTTTTTTACGCGGGACAGCAATTCGAGGTAGTAGTCGTTTTCGGCAGGCGAATTCTTCATAGGGCCAAACTTAAGAAATCCTTTAAAAAGAGCGGCTGCGGCAATTTCCGGTTTTTTGCCTTTCCTCTCTGCCAAAGTCGATATTTTTGCGCTATGAAGGAAAAGACCATACTGGGCCTTGAGCTCCCGACCGATCCGCGCTGGAGCAACCTGGCGGCCCTGCGCCTCGAAGACATTCTCAGCGACCATGCCTACTGCGAACAGAAGGCCGCTTCCACCTGTATCTCCCTCATTCAGCAATATCCCGATCGCGAGGAGCTGGTAGAAGCGGTAGCTCCCATTGTCAGCGAGGAGTGGGGGCATTTTCGCATGGTGCTCAATGAGCTGAAAAAACGGGGCCTCAAACTCGGACGGCAGCGCAAGGATGTGTATGTCAACCAATTGCTGGCGGCAGAGCGAAAAGGCGGAGGGCGCGAAGAGCGCCTGCTCGAGCGCCTTTTGATAGCGGCTTTGATAGAGGCCCGGAGCTGCGAGCGTTTTCGCCTGCTCAGCGAAGGGCTTGAAGAAGAAGCCTTGCAGCAGTTTTATCACCGATTTATGGTCAGCGAAGCCGGCCATTACCGCCTTTTTCTGGACCTGGCAAAGCGCTATTTCCCCGAAGAAAAAGTAAAGAAGCGTTGGAAGGAATGGCTGGCCATCGAAGCGGAGATCATAAAAAATCTGGAACTGCGGGGCGACCGCATGCACTGAGAAAAGAGGCCGGAGTCTGTGCCTTAGTCCATCTTGAGCACGGCCAGAAAAGCTTTTTGCGGCACTTCCACATTGCCCACCTGGCGCATGCGTTTCTTGCCCTTTTTCTGTTTTTCGAGCAGCTTGCGCTTGCGCGAAATATCGCCCCCGTAGCATTTGGCCGTCACATCCTTGCGCATGGCACTGATGGTTTCGCGGGCGATGACTTTGGCCCCGATGGAGGCCTGAATGGCCACCTGAAACTGCTGGCGCGGAATCAATTCTTTGAGCTTCTCGCACATCCTGCGGCCCATCTGGTAAGCTTTATCGCGGTGAATAAGGGTCGAGAGGGCATCCACGGGTTCTCCGTTGAGGCGGATGTCGAGCTTGACAAGGTTGCTTTTGCGAAAGCCGATCATATGATAATCCAGGGAAGCATAGCCTTTCGAAATGGATTTGAGCCGGTCGTAGAAGTCAAAGACGATCTCGGCCAGCGGCATTTCGAAGGTCAGCTCTACCCGCGTTTGGGTCAGGTAAACCTGATTTTTTATCTCCCCCCTGCGCTCGATGCAGAGGTTGATGATGGAGCCGATGTATTCGGGCTTGGTGATGATCTGTGCCTTGATGTAGGGCTCTTCCACATAGTTGAGCATCGAAGGGTCGGGGAGGTCCGATGGGTTGTTTACGAGGATGGTTTCCCCTTTTGTGGTGTGGGCATAGTACGACACGTTGGGCACCGTAGTGATGACATTGACGTTGAACTCCCGTTCCAGGCGTTCCTGCACGATCTCCATATGAAGGAGGCCGAGGAAGCCGCAGCGAAAGCCGAATCCGAGGGCCAGCGAAGTTTCGGGTTCGTAGGTCAGCGAGGCATCGTTGAGTTGCAGCTTCTCGAGCGAGTCGCGCAGGTCTTCGTAGTCGTCCGAATCTACCGGATAGATGCCGGCAAATACCATGGGCTTCACTTCCTGGTATCCCTGAATGGGCTCGGGGCTGGGGTTCGACAGGGTAGTGATGGTATCGCCCACCTTCACCTCTTTCGATTCTTTGATGCCCGTGATGATGTATCCCACGTTGCCGGCCGATATTTCTTTGCGGGGCATCATTTTCATTTGCAATATGCCGATCTCATCGGCATCGTATTCTTTCCCGGTCTGATAAAAGCGCACCTTTTCGCCTTTCCGGATTTTGCCGTTGAATATGCGGAAATAGGCAATGACACCGCGGTAGGGGTCGTACATCGAATCGAAGATGAGGGCCTGGGTGGGGGCTTTGGCATCGCCCTCGGGAGCCGGCACACGTGCCACAATGGCTTCGAGGATTTCTTTCACACCTTCCCCCGTTTTTCCGCTGGCCTCCAGC
>JALSIH010000222.1 GCA_026981615.1 Chitinophagales bacterium | reverse complement strand
CCGAAATTGATTTATAAGCAATTATCTTTGCCCAAATCAAGCCAAAATTCAATGCCCATAGACAAGAGCATCCGGTCCGTTCTCATCATTGGCAGCGGACCCATTATCATCGGACAAGCCTGCGAATTTGACTACTCCGGCACCCAGGCCTCCCGTTCCCTCAAAGAAGAAGGCGTAGAAGTGACGCTGATCAACTCCAATCCGGCTACCATCATGACCGACCCCATGACGGCCGACCACATCTACCTGGAACCCCTGACCGTGGAATCCATTGAAAAAATACTTCAAGAGCAAAATATAGATGCCGTGCTGCCGACCATGGGCGGGCAAACGGCACTCAACCTCTGCAAAGAAGCCGATGAGCTGGGTATTTGGGAAAAATACAATGTTCGCCTCATCGGGGTGGACATGAACGCCATCGAAACGACCGAGAACCGGGAGGCCTTCCGGCAGAAAATGATTGAAATCGGAATTCCCGTAGCCGAGTCGCGCATTGCCAACTCCTTTCTCGAAGGCAAGGAATATGCGCAGGAGATCGGTTTTCCGCTGGTCATCCGGCCCTCCTACACCCTTGGAGGCTCGGGAGGGGGATTTGTGCACAGCCGCGATGAGCTGGATGCCGCCCTGGAAAGGGGCCTGAGTATGTCGCCCACACACGAAGTACTGGTAGAAAAAGCCGTGCTCGGGTGGAAAGAATTTGAATTGGAGCTGCTCCGCGATCAGGATGACCACATCGTCATCATTTGTACGGTCGAAAACATGGACCCCATGGGCATCCATACGGGCGACTCCATTACGGTGGCACCGGCCATGACCCTCAGCGATACGGCTTTTCAAAAGATGCGTGACATGTCTTTCCTGATGTTGCGCACGCTTGGCGACTTCAGCGGTGGCTGCAATGTACAGTTTGCCATCAACCCCGAAAACGAAGACATCATCGCCATTGAGATCAACCCGCGGGTATCCCGCTCATCGGCTCTTGCCTCAAAAGCCACGGGCTACCCGATCGCCAAAATTGCTGCCAAGCTGGCCCTGGGCTACCGCCTGCATGAGCTCAAAAATCAAATCACGGGCAATACTTCGGCCTTTTTCGAGCCGGCACTGGACTATGTCATCGTGAAAATACCCCGGTGGAATTTTGACAAATTCTATGGCTGCAACACGCGCCTGGGGCTTCAGATGAAGTCGGTAGGCGAAGCGATGGCCATCGGACGCAGTTTTATAGAGGCCCTTCAGAAAGGCTGCCAATCATTGGAAAACAACAAAATAGGCCTGGGAGCAGACGGCAAGCGCTGGCACAAAACCGATGAAATTTTGCAGGGTCTGGAGCATGCCGGCTGGGACCGCATATTCCGTATAAAAGACGCCCTCGAACTGGGTGTTCCCGAGAAAACCGTTCAGGAACTGACCCGCATCGACAAGTGGTTTATCCATGAGATCGCCCGCCTGGTCCGTTTCGAAAAAGAATTCCGAAAATTCGACCTCGAATCCATTCCTGATTCGCTGCTTCGAAGGGCCAAGGAACTGGGCTACAGCGATGCACAGATTGCCTGGATGCTTCGGATTGACAGTGAAGATAAAATATATGAAAAGCGCAAAGCCATTGACCTGAAGAGGGGCTATAAAGTGGTGGATACCTGTGCTGCCGAGTTCGAGGCACAAACCCCCTATTTTTATTCCACCTTCGACCGCGAAAATGAAAGCCTGCCTACAGACAAAAAGAAAGTGATCGTTCTGGGCTCGGGGCCCAACCGCATCGGACAGGGCATTGAGTTTGATTACTGTTGTGTGCACGGCCTGATGGCCATCAAAGAAGTGGGGCAGGAATCCATCATGATCAACTGCAACCCGGAGACCGTTTCCACCGATTTCGACATTGCCGATAAACTTTATTTCGAACCGGTCTTTTGGGAACACCTTCGCGAAATCATTGATCTGGAAAAACCCGATGGCCTGATTGTACAATTGGGCGGGCAAACGGCCCTGAAACTGGCAAAGAAAATTGAAGACCACGGTCTGAAATTGCTGGGCACTTCATACAAAGACATGGACCTGGCCGAAGACCGGGGCGCATTTTCGGAGCTGCTCAAAGAACTGGATATTCCCTATCCCGAATTCGGGGTGGCCCACACAGCCGAAGAAGCCCTGGCCGTAGCACAGGAAATAGGCTATCCGGTGCTGGTAAGGCCCTCATACGTCCTGGGCGGACAGCGCATGCGCATTGTCATCAATGACGAAGAACTGGAGCAGGCCGTGCTGAAGATTCTCAAACACTTTCCGGACAATACCATCCTGATTGACCACTTCCTCGACCGGGCCGAAGAGGCAGAAGTGGATGCCATCTGCGATGGCGAAGAGGTTCATATTATGGGCGTGATGGAGCACATCGAACCGGCCGGAATCCACAGTGGCGACAGCAGTGCCGTTTTGCCGCCCTACGATCTCTCGCCCCGCACCATTGATCTCATGGAGGAGATCACCGAAAAACTGGCAAAAGCCTTGAATATCATCGGATTGATCAATATTCAGTTTGCCGTAAAAGACGGAGAGGTCTATGTCATTGAGGCCAACCCCAGGGCCTCCCGCACCATGCCTTTCATCAGCAAAGCGTACGGAATACCTTACCTCAACATTGCGACCAAGATTATGCTCGGCACGCACAAACTCAGGGACTTTAAGATTGAAAAAAATATGAAAGGCTTTGCCATCAAAGAGCCGGTATTTTCTTTTGACAAGTTTCCGGAAATACAAAAGGAACTGGGCCCCGAGATGAAATCCACGGGCGAAGCCATCCGCTTCATCTACGACCTGAAAGACCCCTTCTTCCGCGATATGTTCAAGAAGAAATCCATGTACCTCAGGCGATAGCAGCAGCTCAGGCTTCTTGATTTCCTTTTTTGCTCCGTCCGCCAATAAATCAAAAAATATTCCCGAATTTTGCCCCCGGAGAGATGCCGGAGTGGTCGAACGGGCCTGACTCGAAATCAGGTGTACCGCTTTGCGGTACCGGGGGTTCGAATCCCCCTCTCTCCGCCAATCCTTTTCACGGGCCGAAAGGCTTTTTACAATGGTCTCGGGCGCAGGAAGCGAAGCTTACGGAAGCCCGGGAGCAAGTAAAAACAATGCGTAGCACGCGGGAAAAGGATTGGAACATCCCCCATTTCGGGGATCATTAAAAAAATAATCCCCCTCTCTCCGCCAATCCTTTTCACGGGCCGAAAGGCTTTTTACGAAGGTCGCGGGCGCAGGAAGCGAAGCTTACGGAAGCCCGGGAACAAGTAAAAAACAATGCGTAGCATGCGGGAAAAGGATTGGAACACCCCCCATTTCGGGGATCATTAAAAAAATAATCCCCCTCTCTCCGCCAATCCTTTTCACGGGCCGAAAGGCCTTTTTACAATGGTCTCGGGCGCAGGAAGCGAAGCTTACGGAAGCCCGGGAGCAAGTAAAAACAATGCGTAGCACGCGGGAAAAGGATGGAAGCAGCTCTCCGGAGCGAAAAATGCTTAACTGTAAAAATCCTGCAATCTTCCAAAGTAGTATTCGTCCCAGCCGGTTCTAAATTCATCAAAAACTTCTTCCGGAATATTGCTGTGTCTCAATTCCACGGATGTACCTTTTTTATGGGGATGTAAAATCATTCGAACGATGGAAGGCTCTTTCTGCCCGTCAAAATACCATTGCTGCACGATTTCCTTTCCCGGCTTCAGCTCCAGGTTTTTCCCGTTGATATCCCCGTCAAAGAGAGAAAACTCAAAACCTTCCTCTGCCTTCATCCCGGCCGGGTACCCTGTCCAGAGTTGAATGGTCTCGGCTATGGTCAGGGCTTTGTATAAATCCTCCGGAGGAGTCCTGATGATGTAATATTGCTTATAGTCCGGCATCTTTCTTCTATTTTATTTCTTCCGTCTTTGCCGGCAAAGATAGAGAAATGGCACCCCCTGTGCCGCGAATAACGAAACCAAAATTCTTCATTCCCGGTTAGAGCCACTTTACGGGAAAAGCGATTCAATGAAAATTACTCCGGAAGACATTCGACACTTCACTGCCGGGCATCCGCTGGCTTTTATCTATTTCAAGGGGGATCAATGCAGCATCTGCCGGCAGCTGGGCCCGGAGATAGCCGCCTTTGCCAAAAAGCACAAAATCCCCCTGCTGGAGGTGGACATGCCTTCGAATACAGAATTGGCAGCCAGTGAAATGGTCTTATCGGTTCCCGTCATCAAACTCTATTTTGAGGGAAAGGAGTTCTTCAAGGAAGGGGCGTATTTTCGCTTTTCGGAATTGGAGAAATTGCTGGAAAAGATAAAGACCCTCAGCAGCTGATCAGCGAATATTAAGGGCCTCGAGTTTGGGCTGGCGGGCAGCCCTGCGGGCCGGAAGCCAGGCCGCGAGCGAAACAATGAGCAGCACAATCATCCCCACGAGCAGGAAATCCACCGCCTTCATTGCCACCGGGTAGTATTCCACGATAAAAGTGCCGCTCCCCCCGATGCGGATCAGTCCGAAATGCTGCTGCGCCAAAATCAGCAGTGCTGCTACTGAAAATCCCGAAAAAAGGCTGAACAAAGCCTGATAAATGCCGGTGAGCAGAAAAATATTGCGAATGCCCTTGTCGGGCATGCCCATGGCTTTGAGAATGCTGATATCCTTCTTCTTGTCAATCACCACCATTGATAGGGAGCCGGTCACATTAAATGCCACAATGACAAGTACAAAAGTGAGAATAAAATAAACGGCCAGCCGCTCGACATTCATGATGCGATAGAGCACGGCATTCTGCCGGTATTTACTCAGCACTCTGTACGCAGGGCCCAGCTTTTTCTGAAGCCTTTGCGCTTCCGCCTCCGGATCGAGGCCGGGGCGAACAGCCACTTCTACAGACGAAACTTCCCGCTTGTAGCGAAGAAGTCTGCGCATCACTTCGATGGGTACAAATGCATACTGATTGTCAAATTCATCCTGGATCACAAAGGCTCCCCACACCGAGACGGAAGCACGTTCGAAGTCGCTGCCCGGGATAAATCCATGGCCTTTGTCGCGCCTGGGCATGAAGATATGCAAGGGGCTGGAAGGGTCTTTGAAATGGGTTTCGAGGGCCTGATCAATGCCCGAGCCCAGCACGGCAAAAAATCGTCCGTTTTTCTTCAGCATGAAGGTGTCGCCATAGGCCATGGCCGAGTCAATGCCCGACACCTCTACATAATGCTCGTCAACACCTTTCAGGGTGACGGGTTGCTGGCGGCCTTTAAAAAGCAGCAGGGCATTTTCTTCCAGCACCTGCGAAAAGGCCGCTATCCGCCCGTCCGATGACAGGATATTTTGAAGCGAATCATCCCATACGAAAACTTTCCCTTCTGCCGATTCAATCTTCAGGTCCGGATAAAAGGTATTGTAGAGATTTTCAACAAGGCCTTCAAAACCATTGAATGCCGAGAGAATAAGGATAAAGGCCATGGAGGAAATGCCGATTCCGGCCATGGAAACCCAGGAAATCAGATTGATGACGTTCCGTGATTTGCGGGCGAAAAGATACCTGCGGGCAATGAAGGCGGGCAGTTTCATCCGGCTTTATTTTTTGTCTCCCTTCTTCAGGTCTTTAAATATCTCATCCATGCGGTAAACCTGATCCAGCGAATCGTCCAGGAAAAATACAAGCTCCGGAATCCTGCGCAACTGATGCCGCATCGCATTGCCCAGTTCGTAGCGGATTTCTTTGTTCTGGGCTTCAATCAATGCCAGAATGGCTTCTTTGTCCTTTGCATTGAAAATGCTGATATAGATGCGCGCCTGAAGCAGATCGGGCGTTACATATACTTGGGTAACCGTGAGCATCGCACCCTGAATGACCGTCAATCCTTTCTTCTGAAATATTTTGCTGATCTCCTTTTGAATTTCACGGGCTACTTGTTTCTGGCGCTTGGACTCCATGGTTCTTGAATTTTGATAAAGATAAAAGGAATCGCACTTAGATTCGTTCCGTATGAAGAGCCCTTCTCAGAAATGGTTAATTTCACCCCCTGAATGAAAAGCTACCTGCGAATACTGAATTACTTAAAGCCTTTCTGGCCGAATGTGCTCTCCAGCCTTCTTTTCAACCTGCTCAGCACCCTATTCGGGCTCTTTTCATTCCTGATGATTGTGCCCTTTCTGGAGGTCCTTTTCGGCACTCAAAATCCCGTGACCGTCAATCCGGGCATCCATTTTTCTCCGGAAGGCATTGCCGCTTATTTCAATTACCGTCTCAGTGATCTTATTCTAAGTGAAGGCAAAGGAGCCGGGCTCATTTTCATCTGTGTCCTGATCATCCTTTCTTCCTTTTTCAAGAATTTCTTTCGCTACCTCTCGGTATGGGCCATGGCTCCGGCCCGCAACGGAGTGTCGCGGGATATTCGCAACGATCTCTTTTCCAAGCTGCTGGCCCTGCCCCTGGCCTATTTCAGTGAGGAGAAGAAAGGCAACCTGATGACACGCATGAGCAACGATGTGCAGGAGGTGGAAAACTCCATCCTCAACACGCTTGAAGTGGTATTTAAAGACCCGCTCAGCATCATCGTCTACCTCGGCACACTTTTTTACATCAGCCCCGAATTCACCTTATATGCCCTCGGTCTCTTGCTCATTACGGCTTTGATTATCGGCAGGGTAGGCCGCAAGCTGAAGATGGCAGCACAGAGGGGGCAGACTCTGCTCAGCAATCTGGCCTCCATCCTCGAAGAGTCGCTGACGGGCATGCGCATCATCAAGGCCTTCAATGCGGAAGCGCGGGTACGGGCTCTTTTCAGAAATGAAAACGGACGCTATTACCGCATCATGACAGGACTCATCCGCAAACGCGACCTCTCCTCTCCGCTCACCGAATTTCTGGCCACACTCGTGATTGCTGCCGTGCTCTTTCTGGGCGGTCAGCGGGTCATTCACGGTGAGCTTAGCGCAAGCCTCTTTATCGGATACCTCGTGGTTTTTTCGCAGCTGATCAATCCTTTTAAAAATTTCTCAAAAGCCTTCTTCCAGATTCAAAAAGGCATTGCCTCGGCCGAACGAATCGGTGAAATCCTTGATGAAAACATCGCCATTACGGAGAAGAAAAATGCCCTGCCCATAAAGTCATTCAATGAATGCATCCGCTATCAAAATGTATCGTTCAGCTATGGCGATGATCCCGTGCTCCAGGATATCAACCTGGAAATCAGCAAGGGCAAGATGCTGGCCATTGTCGGGCCATCGGGTGCCGGCAAGTCAACTCTTGCCGATCTGCTTCCCCGCTTCTTTGATGTCAGTTCGGGCCGTCTCAGCATTGACGGCTACGATATCCGGGACTTGAAAATCAATGATTTGCGGAATCTGATGGGTATCGTCTCGCAGGAGCCCATACTTTTCAACGACAGCATACACAACAACATCGCCTTTGGCAAAGAAGGTGCCACAAAAGAAGAAGTCATTGAAGCTGCCCGAATTGCCAATGCCCACGAATTTATCATCAAAATGCCCGATGCCTATGAAAGCAACGTGGGAGAAGCGGGTGTCAAGCTGAGCGGAGGGCAGCGCCAACGCCTCACCATTGCACGGGCCATTCTTAAAAATCCTCCGATATTGATTTTGGATGAAGCCACCTCTTCGCTTGACTCAGAGTCAGAAAAACTGGTGCAGGACGCCTTGTTCAAATTGATGCAAAACCGTACTTCCCTGGTCATTGCCCATCGCCTCAGCACCATACAGTATGCCGATGATATTGTGGTCATGCAGGAAGGGCGCATTATCGAGCGGGGCAATCATATCAGCCTCATGTCCAAAAACGGTCTCTACCGCAAGCTGGTCGAAATGCAGGCCTTTTAGTCCAATCCGCTTTTCTTTATCATTTTGTTGCTGCTGCCTTCATAAATTTCCTTCAACACTGCATCCATTTCATTGATCAAAGTGTCAAGCTTGCTTTTTTCCTCTTCGGAGATCAATGCCTGGCTGCGGGCAAGCAATGCCGACTTCACCCTTTTGATAGAGCGGAAAGCGATATAGGCCATATTACTGTTGCTGCCTTCGCACAGCTCCCGAAAATCGGCAATTCCCTGCCGGATGACCCCGGGGTCTTCCATGCGGCCCAGAAACTGCGCGTAGCGGTTCATCACTACAAAGCGGCTCCATCCGATGTCTTTTTTAAGGGCCTCCCTGAAGAAATACTGTTTTTCGGCACCGGCATCCTTTGCATATATCTCAGCTATGGTGGTCACGAGATTGGGACTATTGCTTTCCTCGAATTTGGCCGTATATTTTGCGGCCTCCTCACGATTGGTTTCATACAAGACGTAGAGGGCCTCTCCGGCCACCTTTATCGAAGAATCTTTTACTGCCAAAGAAAACACGTCAAAATCAGCCGAGTCACTCACCGCATAAATTTTGTTTACGGCAGCAGCCCGCACGGCCGGTGCCGGGTCATTCAGCGCCAAATCTCTCAAAAGGTGAAAATCAGCAGCGGCAGGTTCCCATTTTTCAATGGCCTTTTCCCGTATGGGAGCAAAAGAGTCTTGCAGCAGTGAGCGCAGAGCCCCGTAGGCCTTCAGACTGCGCTCCTGATGTATTTCCAGACTGTCGATGGCCAGGTTCCTCATATAGAAAGGCATTTCCGGCTTCCGGATTTCATAAATATAGCTTTCGGGGAAGCTGCGCTTTACAATGGCCACCATAAAACCCCGTTCATCCGGAATCAGCGCATCGAAGCTGCCCGGAAAAACATAAGTGCTGTCGGCACCTGTCAGCCAAACCCGGGAAACGCTTTTTTTACCCTCCCTGTACTTTGCCACATCCAGCGGGAGGCGATAAAACAAAGCCGGCTCTCCTGCATTTTTTTGCGCTACGCTCAGCACTGTTTCATCTTTGGCCGGATCATATGTTACATCCATTTGCACTTCTATCACACCTGCCGTCATCATCCATTCATCAAAAAACCAATTAAGGTCTTCACCGGTCACTTCCTCAAAAGCCAGTCGCAGATTGTGTATTTCCACTGCCTGAAAGCGATGGCGGGTCAGGTAGAGCTTCAATGCCTTAAAAAAAGCTTCATCACCGGTGTATTGCCGCAGCATACCGAGGGTGGCTGCTCCGCGCTGATAGCTGTTGGCATCAAACATCTCGCCCGGTGATTTATGATAGTAGCGAATCATGGGAACGGCTTGCTGCCGGCCCATCATCAGATAGAGTTTCAGATCATTCAGACGCTGCCGGTCGGCCTCATCGGATCCGCCCCGGTGCTCGTGCCAGAGGATTTCGCCATAGGTGGCAAAAGATTCATTCAGCGGAAGGTTGGCCCAGCTTTCACAGGTCACATAATCGCCAAACCACTGGTGAAAAAGCTCATGGGAAATAATGTCGTCAAAATCACGGTCGACCAGCACTTCGCGGGTGGCATTCAGGGCACTGTAGTGAATGGTAGCCGTGGTGTTTTCCATGGCTCCCGATACGAAGTCGCGTACGGCCACCTGGCTGTATTTGGGCCAGGGGAAATCCACTCCCAGCAAGCGGCTGAAGGTCTCCATCATCTCGGGGGTCCGGCCAAAAATGCGCCTGGCATTGGCCGCATAGGCCGGCTCCATATAGTAGTTGACCGGCCGCCCCCGCCATTCATCGCGGGTCACCGTGAAAGGCCCGATGGCCATCATAAAAAGATAGGGAGCATGCGGCAGCTCCATTTCCCAGTGATCGGTGCGGGTGCCATCCCCGTTGTCTGTCGACTCAATCAGCAAGCCGTTGGAAAGCGTGGTGAATGAATCGGCCACGGTGATGTACATGCTCTGTGTCGTACGTTCGTTGGGCTTGTCAATGGTCGGAAACCAGTTGCTGTTGCTTTCGGGCTCTCCCTGGGTCCATATCTGCCGCGGTTTTTTCGGGTCGCTGCCATCGGCATTAATAAAATACAAGCCCTGTCCCTTGCTGATGGCACGGCTGCCCCTTTGCCGGCTTTTCTCCGGGCGGGCCGTGTATTCAATGAGAACTTGAAGGGTATCTCCTTTTTCATAGGTCCGCGGCAATTGAATTTTCAGCTTCAGCGAATCGTAGCTATAGTCCGGGGTGCGGAGGCTGCCCTCTTCGATAAGCGCCACCCTGTGCAGGGCAAATGCCTTGGCATCCAGTGTCAATACGCGCTGAGGATAAAAATAAGGGGTCAGTGTCAGCAGGGCACGGCCCGGCATTTCCCGCTTTTCCCAGTCGAAGGAAACATGCAGCTCCGTGTGCAGCAAGTCAAACTGGCGGGTGGCCGAAGCCTTATAACCTTTTAAAAAATGATAGCGGTAAGGGTTCGCTACATGGCCCTGTACGGGATTCGCTGCCGGTGCTGTTTCCGTTGCCGTGACCGTTTCTTCAGCCGGAGGGGCAGCCGTCTTAGCCGCTCCGCTCGTATGGCGACTGCTTTGACATGCTGCCAAAAAAAGCAGAAAGGAAAGGAGTAAAACGCTGTTTCGCATATTCTTGTCACTTTATTTGAATGCGTGAATTTCAGCAGAAAGAAGGAAAAAAACGATTTTCCTAACTTTCAATAACACTCACAGTCCGCCATTTGCGCAGATATGCCCGGCAGCCGGAAACGGGAAAAGGCAGGAAGGGAGGATTCGCGGAGGGACAACTCCTTTTCCTTGCGTATTTTTGAAAAAAAGAAGCGCTTATGTACAAGGCCAAGGTAAACGGGCATTTCGAATTTGAAATCGATCGCGAAAAAGACCGCCTGCGGATCAACGGAGAGGCGGCAGACTGGGATATGCTTCCATTGAGAGAAGGGCGTTTTTCCATCCTTCATAAAGGGAAAAACTACGATGCCGAAATCATTGAAAGGCATCCTGCCGAAAAATCTTTCCGCATCCGCATCAACAACGGCATCTACAAAGTCCGGCTGAAAGACCCCTATGATCAGTTGCTTGAAAAGATGGGCTTTCAAAGCGGAGCGGCCCTATCGGTCAAAGAGCTGAAAGCTCCGATGCCCGGCCTCGTACTTGATCTGAAAGTGGCAGCCGGCACAGCGGTAAAGAAAGGCGATGCCCTGCTGGTGCTCGAAGCCATGAAGATGGAGAATGTGCTCAAGGCCGAAAGCGATGCAACCGTCAAAGAGATTCACATCAAAGACGGTGATGCCGTTGAGAAGAATCAGATTTTGCTTGAGTTTGAATAAGCCGCCCTGCGGATTACAAAGTTTCCACTACTTTTTGCAGGCGCGCTTTCACTTCTCCGGCTATTCCCGCCAATTTTTCATTCTCTATGGCCTGCATTGATGCCATGGGATCCACGGCTGACACTTCCACGTGATCGCCTTTTTCCTGCACGATGACATTGCACGGCAACATCACACCGACCTTGTCTTCCGTCTGAAGGGCCTGGTATGCAAATTGAGGATTGCAGGCACCCAGAATGCGATATGCCGGCATGTCTTTGTCCAGCTTTTTCTTCATCGTGGCTGCCACGTCAATATCGGTCAGCACACCAAATCCTTCTTCCTTCAAAGCCTCTGTCACCTTTTCGATGGCCTCATCAAAAGGCATGTTCACGTTTTTCGAAAAATAGTATTCCATGATATTTTTTCCTCATAAACCCCGACAAATGAACAAATGTTCATTTAAAACTCAAAGATTTTAACCTTGCTGCACATCAAAAGAAAGCCACTCGACACCCAGGGATTTCAGATGCTTCATTATAAATTCAAAAGCGGCTTCATTGGCAGCGAGAAACTCGGGCGGCCGAATGCCTTTTTCCTCAAATAATCCGGCCAGAAAGGCACGGGCCATGGCCGTGGCGGCAAAGCCCGTGCTGCGAGCCATGGAACTCAGGCCGCTTTCCGGGTCTCGAAAATCCAGGAGCTGATATCGTCTCAGTCTGCCTTCCTGCCGGATGTCCACCCGCATGACCGTAAACTCCGCCTCATCCTCTTCCAGCTTCCAGTGCTCCAGCAATTTCGCGGCAGTCACTTCGAGGGGGCTTATTGGCGTTCCTTTTATTTCTATTTTTTCTTCGCTGAAGAGCCCTGTCTCGCGAAAGGCTTCCATCAGTGCCCGGTGGCCCGGGTAGCGGAGGGTTTTTTCGACCATATCCGGCACTTCCATGGTACGCAGCAAGGTTCTCAACCCGTCCGTATTAAATGCTTCGAGGCTGCCTATGGCTTCAAAATCTATTCTTTCGGGTTCACTCAGTGCGGGCATGACGACCGGCTTCCCGCCCTTGCGGTAGCGTGCCGGGCGTGTATATTCTTCTATCACGTCAACGGGCGAAAACGGGGCTTTGTATTCAAAGGGCCATTTCCGCTCTACGGGCAATCCCCCCACATAGCAGGCAAAAGACTGCACCGGCCCCATGGCCGCATGGCGACCCAGAAAAAGATTGCTCATTCCGGGGGCCACACCGGCATCGACAATGGCCGTCACATTTTTCTCGCGGGCCAGCCCGTCCCATTCAAAAGGGTCTTCCGGTCCGAAAGAAATGTCCACCATATTTTTGCCCGAGGCAATGACCGCTCCCAAAGTCTGATGCGCCATAAAACCCGGCACCGCTCCGATCACCAGATCGGCACCGGCCGTTACACGGGCGACCTCCCCTTCCCGCAGCAGGTCGGCTTTTTCCGTTTCCACTCCGTATTTCTCTTTCAAGAGTTCCAAGGCCTCTTCATCCCGGTCGACAAGCGTCACCCGGAAATCCCGTGAAAGGTCAAAGGCCATGGCATGGCTCATGCGTCCGGCTCCGAGAATAGATATCTTCTTCATTGCATTAATTTTGGATAAAACTACACAATGCCCGAAGTTATTCACGTAGAAAAACTGTGGCAGCTGGGCCCCGCCACCGGGCAGTGGCTGGCCGGAAAGCCGGCAGAGAACTGTGCACTGGTATTTTACGAGCGGCCGGCTCTCAGCTATTATCTTTCCCGCTGGGGGCATTCCTTCCGGGGGCATGTGGAGATTGACCTTTCCGATACTTTCCAGGCAGGGCTTCTGACAAAGACAACTGCCTGGCTCCGGGCCGAAAAAGAACGGCCGGGCAGCCGCGATGACCTGCTTTTTGAGATATTGCATCATCCCGCCTGGCAACTTGATCTGCAGGAAATCGATCATCTGGCCCTTCAATTTTATCAGACACGCAGCAGCACGGTCTTCCATGCTTTTCTGCGATCGCAAAACCGGCTTGAATCTGCCGGAAAGATGAGCATCAGAGAAGCCGTCATGCAGCTCTCCGTCTGGCAGAAGGAAGAAAATATAAGCGCTGCGATGGCACACTTTTTTGCAAAGGAGGAAAAGGGCATCCGAAAAAAAATATGGGAGGCATTGGCCCGCGGAGAAGAGCGCCTGACCCTCGCTGCGGAGGAAAGTGAGGCAGTGGAAATCCGCTTCAGGGAATGCCCCGGACGGCAGAATGTCCTGCATATTTTCCCTGATGCCGGCTGTGCAGGCCATGACTGCATTGTCCGCGACCGTGCGCTTTTCAAACCCCGTATTCCGCTCCTGCCCGAAGAATGGATGCGGCATTCTCTGAAAAAGTACCGTCTGTCCGTCAGTCATCTCAACAGTTTCCTGCACTGCCCCCTGTCCTTCTATTTTGAGACTGTGATCCGGGCTCCGGGCCGCAAGAGTGCCGCCATGGCATTCGGATCGGCAGTCCACGGGGCGCTCGAAGAGATTTTCAGGATCATGCTTCGCGGCAAGTCGGGGACTTTCCCCGGTGAGGCCGTTCTGCTGCAAGCCTTTGAGGCAGCCATGCAAAGACAACGATCCTTCTTCCCTGACGAGCAACACTACCTCGACAAACTTTGCTACGGCAAGGAAAGCCTGAGCAATTATTACAAAAGAAAAGAGGCCGGGTGGAAACGGGTGGTGAGCATAGAGCGCAGAATTCAAGCCCGCATCGATGAGGTGCCGATCCACGGCTTTTTGGACAAAATCGAATTTGACTATTTCGATGCCGACATTATAGACTACAAAACAGGGCAAATCAGCGGAAACACACAGCGCTTTGCCGCTCCGGGAAAGGCAGGCGAAGAGTTTCCTTTTGAGCACAGCAAGGGAGGAAATTACTGGCGCCAGGCTGTATTTTATCACTTGCTCATTGCCCATGATCCGTCTACCCGCTGGAAGCCCCGCAAAGTAATCTTCGATTACATCGAAAAGCAGAAAAACGGATTGAGCGAGATATGCATCATCCCCGACAGGGAGGACAAGGAGTTTGTAGCCGGGCAAATCCGATCCGTCTATGCTTCCATACAAAACGGGGTCTTCGACAGGGGTTGTGGCCGTGCCGGCTGCCACTGGTGCCGCTTCGCGGTCGAAAGCGGGTATCCCGTCTCAATGGAGCAGGGGGAAACGCTCTAAAGGAAGGTAGACGGGTTCTGCTGCACCCGTGACGGATTCGAAGAGCAGCAATTCATTAACCCTGAGTTTTTGCGGACGGGGCATATCAGCCGGAAAAGCCCGGTTCCATTTTTTGCTCCTGATGCGTGCCAGGGTAATATGCGGAATTTGCCGCGGACGGGGTTCGCCAAGCGGTATCCATTCCGAAAGCAGGCAATGCGCCCTGTTTGCCAACGAGGCAAAGGCTTCCTGCTCCCGGTATCTTGCCCATATCATGGCCGGCTTCGATCGTCTGAACCTGGTTTCGTATCGATCAAATTCCAGGTCGAAGGCGGCTGACTCCAAAGACAATTTCTCCAGCTCCATGGCAATGACCGGCAGCAGTTCTTCGGCCTGCTCACCGAGGAAGAGAATCGTGAGGTGCAGATTTTTCTCCGGAACCCAGCGTACGCCCTCAGTCTCCTTTTTCATTGTATCCCGGAACAGCCGGAAAACATCTTTGCTCTCTTCATCGAGGGGCTGCGCCAGAAAGAGCCTTCTTTTCATTTTACTTTAATATCTGATTTGAAAGTCTTCATATCCGGCCGGCTCACACCATTGGATATCCATATCCCGAACCCGTGCCGCGGGAGGGCCGCTTTTGACACGTTCAATAAACTCCGACAACTTGCCCTCTTCCCCTTCGGCTTCGATATAAAGTGATCGGTCGGGGCGGTTGATCACAAAACCCCGGAGTCCCTTTGCCCGGGCTTCCTGCTGCACAAATGCCCGGAAGAAGACACCCTGCACACGTCCGTACACCCGAAGACAAATCCTTTTTTCTTTCATAATGATAAAAATAAAAAAGCCGGCATTTTGAAGATACCGGCTTTCAGATTAACTGCTTATTCTTTCTTTAAAAAGTCGGGCACTGGGTGATGTTGCGGGACTTTCGGATACAACCCGTGTATTGCAGGGATAATTCAAAACCACCCCTGCCACCATTGGCCTGGCTCAGCGAATTGGCCGTAATATCATAGCTGAATCCCAATATGAGGGTATTAAATTCCACTCCTACAAGGGCAATTACCGAACTCAGCAATGATTCGTTGAAGTTGTTTTGGTTGGATGTCAGCAGATGCATGCGGTACCAGGTGCCGAAATATACGGAAGCTTCATCGGTGTGATATCCGAAGGAAGCACCGGCATTCAATTGATCCACATTGGCCTGGCGCATATACAATGCCGAAGGGCTGATGGTCCATTGATCGCTCAGTGTAGTGGTAAAGCCGCCATGTGCTACATATCGCAAAAACACCTGATTATTAGGGTCATTCAGGAAAGACTCTTTGGGTTGGGTAATGTGATATACAGCCGTTCCAATGTTCAGGCTGAAATTGTCAGAAATGATGGAGCTGAAATGCATGCCTGCATTGAGGTCAAAATATTGAATATCCCCGATAAAAGGCTCATTATTCGGCAACGTGGGGTCTACCCCACCGGCCGTAATCTGATTGGGAAAGATCAGCTTGGTCGGGTCAATGCGTTTTTCATTGAATGAGCCCTGAAATCCGACAGAAAGGATGCTGTTGCTCCCCAGGCGTTGATGATAAGCCAGAAAGAGGCCGATATTGGGGGCGGTCAGGTTGCCGTCACCGGAGCGGTCGTTGAGTGCCAAAAGTCCAACTCCGATAGCGCTTCCGTTGAGTTTTTCCTTCATCAGTGCCATATCAAAGCCGGCCGTATAAGTGACATAGGGTGCCGGGATCGAGTTCCACTGATCGCGATAGTTGACCGATGCACGATAGGTACATTGCACTTTGCCGGCCATGGCCGGATTCAGTGTAAGCGGGGAAGCGTTGAATTGCGAAAAATGCGGGTCTTGCGCATTCACAACGAATCCTAAGAGCAGGGCAAAGGCAATAAGTAGTACTCGTTTCATGAGGGGAAGGTCTAAATTATTTTGCTTTTATTAAAGAGAAGTTACCAAAAGTAAACAATGTTCCTCCCTTTTTCAAAATATAATTGTCATGAAAAGAATGAAAAAGCGGGCTGCATCCATATGATTTTCATTAATTTATGTCCAACCGAATGTCCTATTCGGAGCATTAGGACTGCATTTTCGGCCCGAAAGCCAGATCACCCGCATCGCCCAGTCCCGGCACGATGTAGCTCTTGCTGTTGAGTTCCGGGTCGATATCTCCTGCCCAGATTGTGATGTCCGGAAAAGCTTTGCTGAGGGTGGCAATGCCCTGCCGCGAGGCAATGGCAGATATCACATGTGTGGCCGAAGGCTTGCCGAGTGCGTGAAGGGCCTTGAGCGTAAGCACCATGGATGAACCCGTAGCCAGCATGGGATCGGCCAGTATCAGCACCCTTCCGTCCGGAGGCGGACAGCTGAGATATTCCAGCTCGATGATAAACTCATCCTCATCGGAATGCTTGCGATAGGCCGATATAAATGCATTGTCGGCCCGGTCAAAAAAGTCGAGCAGTCCGTTGTGCATGGGCATCCCGGCCCGCAGAATATTGGCAATGAGGGGTTGCTCTTTGAGTACCCGCACTTTGCACGATGCGAGCGGAGTTTCAATTTCGCGCGTCTCCCATTCCAGTGTCTTGCTTATCCGGTAAGCGGCAATTTGTGCAATCCGAAATAAATTCTTTCGAAAGCGCATGCGGTCACCCTGTATCCTGACATCGCGCAGCTCAGCCATGTATTGCGACACCAGCGAATCTTCATTGCTTAAATTATGTATCATACTCTTGCGGTTTATTTGTTTTTTCAGGATTTGCATATTTGACTATGTCTTCAAAAGCAGCACGCCAGCCCTTCCATTCGAAGACTTCACTAAATGAATTGTTGTGCCAAAGGGTATAGAGCGAACCGTTGACCCTCCGGACAGCATCAATGACCGGTTTTGCCTTTGCCAGCACTTCCGAAGGCGAAATGTCCATGTAATAGCGAAAGTTGGCATCCATCAGGGCAAAAGGATGCAACCTGAGATCGGTTTTTTGTTCCAATTGCAAATTGTAGAAATAAAAGGGGGTACAGGTTCCGGCCCGAAAACCCATATGTGTTGTATATCCGAGGGTATAATCATTGCGGATGCCTGCCGCGAGAAGCCGCTCATAGCTGGCCGGAAACTCCAGCATGAGATAGTGCTGACGGCTGTCGTCCACCTTTCGATGGATAATCTCTTCGAGCCGTTGTTTTTCTTTTTCCAGCTTCTCGGGCTTCCGGTTGGAGGCATAGGATGGATGCAAGCCTACCCTTGCAATGTCATCGAGATGCTTGATGAGCACACGGAATGCAGGTTCCGTGTGTGAGATATTCTTGTCGTATTCATCAAAGTCGCCAATGAGGATGAAGTAGAGCGGGTTCAATTTGAAGCTTCGCTGAAGGGCAAGGAGATAGTCATAGGTAAAATACGGATCGGGCTTGACATGAAGAAGCGTGGCAGCCCGGTAGTAGAAATCTTTCACATTTCCGGTAAGAGCCGCTTTCATAAACCCTCCGAAGTTGCGCAGCACACCTTTGTGAAGGTAGGACCAGGCAATGTCGATATCAAAAGTCGGAGTGAAGCGGTATTCTTTCTCCTTAAAGTGCAGAGAGGGAAATTTTTTCTTCAGAAAGGCCTTAAAATGTGCGGCCCAGATATCCACGACCGGAAGCTGCAGAAATCCGTTTTTATAAGCCAGACTCTGGTCTGCCGGAAAGCGCCCGTGTGCATCCCGGATAAAAGGCATGTACTCTTCATACCTGGAAAGCAAGAAAAAGGCAGCCGCAAACAGATCGAACGGCCAGTCTGACGAAGTGGTACGGAATATGGCATGGCTTTCTTCATACTCAAAAACGAGCGGTTCGGGGTGCCTCAGTCCCTCTTCGAAGAGCAGGGAGTGGGCCCGCATGAAGAAAGAATCGTCAATGCGCTCCTTTCCGTAATGCATTTTGGGTCCTTCGAAAGCGGCATAGACATCGGCATCCGTGGTCAGCTCTATTTCCGTACCCAGAAGTTCGGAAAAGAGGTGATCCAGGATATACCTGAGGCGGTTGCTTTTCCGGCCGGCATGTATGAGCATCATTGGGGGTAGAAGCTTTTACTTTCCAGATACATGGTCTTGAGCAGGGGACAAACCCGGTAACGCTCATCGTGGGTATCGAGATAAATGGCTTCAAGAGTTTCATACACGTCTTCAATGCCGATGCGGTCGGCCCATTCGAGCGGCCCGTAGGGGTAGGCGGTGCCCAGGCGCATGGCCTCGTCAATGTCGGCCGCCCGTGCAGTACCTTCCTGGATGGTGTAGGCTGCTTCGTTGATAATCATCATGATAATGCGGGGCGTGGCCATGCCCACCCGGTCGGCTACCAGCTCATAGTCCCAGTTGAGCAGGGAGGCCGTGCGGGCGGCCGCTTTCTCATTTGAAGTAGTATTGAGGCTCCACTCAACCGGCTCGCGGTCGATCAGGGTGGGAAGGGTATTCATACCTATCAGGGTGCAGCTCACATGCTCTTCCGGGGCCAGGGCTTCGGCCATCTGCATTTTGACGGCCCCGGCAATGACCGTGCCTGCATAGTGCTTATAGTCACCCATGTTTTCGGGGTTGTCATCAAAATTCAGGTCAAAAATCAAATCGTAGCCCTGCAAGTCCTCCGGTGGAGCCAGCGCCACATCACATTGCGCATCTTCAGGCAGCCTGGGAAGCAATTCCCCGACCCGGTTTTCATTTCCGACAATCAATATTCGCATGATGAATCAACGCTCTTTTATACCTTTATCGGGCTAAAATTACGAAACTATGGCTAAGGAAATCATAAAAACGGACAAGGCCCCGGCTCCGATCGGGCCTTATAATCAGGCGGTGCGAAGCGGAGGTATGCTCTTCGTATCCGGACAAATTGCCCTTCATCCCGAAACGGGCACGCTTGAATGTGACGACATACGAACGGAAACGCAGCGGGTGATGAAAAATATCGAAGCCGTGCTGAAGCGGGCCGGCATGAGCATGGACCAGGTGCTGAAATGCAGTATCTTTTTAAAAGACATGAACCAGTTTCCGCAGGTAAATGAGGTCTATGGTTCGTTTTTCTCCGAAGGCATGGAACCTGCACGCGAGACCGTAGAAGTGGCTCGTCTTCCCAAGGATGTCAATGTAGAAATATCCGTGATAGCCGCTGAATGAAGCGCTCGCCACGGGCACTGCTCAGATAAACCCCGGACAAGATAAGCGTCATTCCCAAAAAATGAATGAGCGAGACGGTCTCTCCGGCCAGTATGCCCCACCCGATGGCTACCACCGGTATCATGTATGTGACCGTAGAGGCAAAGAGTGCATCTGTTTTTTGGGTAAGCCAGAAAAAGAGAATGCTTGCCAGCGAAGTGCTGAAAAGAGCCAGAATGGATATATAGAACAGGGACTCGCGACTCAGGGCACTTTCGGCAATGCGGGCCGTAAAGTCGGTAGTGAAAAGGTATGCCCATGAAAGCACACCTACAAAGAATAGCGAAACCCCCGATATGGCCAGGGGATGTATCTCCTGCAAATAGCGCTTGATAAAGTTCACACTGATTCCGTAGCAGATGGTGGCTCCTATGATCAGCACGGCATAGCGGGAGTTTTCAAAAGAAAAATGCGGGCTTCCGTAAAGCACCAGGAGGATGGTGCCGCCAAGGCCCAGCAAAACGCCCCCGAGCCGGTACCAGCGAAACAAGATTCCGAAAAAGGCAATGCCGATGAGAAAAGCAAAGAGCGGAGTGCTTGCATTGAGGATGCCGGCCAGACCCGAATCCACTTTCGTTTCGGCCGTTGCAAAAAGTAAGGCGGGAATAAGATTGCCGATGAAACCGGCAATCACGAGATGCCCGATGCGATTGCGCGGTACCCTGGGGAAATAATAAAGCGCCACGGGCAGGAGAAAGAGCATGCTGATGCCAATGCGCAGCGTTCCCATTTGCAGGGCCGTAAAGCCCTCCACACCTTTTTTAATGAGAATGAAAGAAGAGCCCCAAACAAGAGCAAGGGAAATCAGCGCAATCCAATGTGTCGTTGGGTTTGATTTCATAATAGTGACAGGTCCATTCCGGCTTCTCCGGGGGGTTATTCCACGGGTTCATTCAGCATTTCCCACAGTTTGTCTTTCAGCGCAGGCAGCCCTTCGCCTGTAACGGCCGAAAAATAAAGATGCTCCAGCCCGCTAATTTCTTCGCTGAGCATGGATTTCATTTCCGGATCGCTCAGGTCGGCTTTGCTTATCCCGAGCAGCCGCGGTTTGTGCAGAAGCTCGCGGTTGTAGCTGCCCACTTCGTGCAATAGGGTTTGATACTCTTTCATGATATCCGGTGAATCGGCCGGCACCACAAAAAGGAGGACGGAATTGCGCTCGATATGCCTAAGAAAGCGAATGCCCAGCCCTTTGCCTTCATGGGCCCCTTCGATGATACCCGGGATATCGGCCATCACAAAAGAACGATGCCCGTGGTATGCCACTATGCCAAGATTGGGGTGCAGCGTGGTGAAAGCATAATCGGCAATTTTGGGCTTCGCTGCCGAGAGAGCGGCCAACAGGGTCGATTTTCCGGCATTGGGATATCCCACGAGGCCCACATCCGCCAGCAACTTGAGTTCCAGAATTTTCCATACGTCCTGTCCGGGCTTGCCCGGCTTGAACTGCCGGGGGGCCTGATTCGTGGCCGATTTGAAATGGGTGTTTCCAATGCCGCCTTTGCCACCCGGCACCAGTATGCGTTCTTCCCCGTCTTCCGTTATCTCAAAGTCGATCTCTCCCGTCTCGGCATCGCGGGCCACGGTACCCAGCGGCACATCAATGACCACATCTTCGCCCTGGCGGCCCGAGCTGTTTTGCTTGCCTCCGGGTCTGCCGTTTCCGGCAATCACATGCTTGCGGTATTTCAAAGGCAGCAGGGTCCACATCTGGGCATTGCCCCTCAATATGATATGACCTCCCCGTCCGCCATCACCCCCGTCAGGACCTCCTTTCGGCACAAACTTCTCTCTCCGGAAATGAACCACACCATCTCCGCCCCTGCCCGAACGGCAGTTGATTTTTACGTAATCGACAAAGTTTGATTGCTCCAATGGGGTAATTTATGAAGTGTAAGACAGGGAGCGGAATAAAAGTTCTATAAATTCCGGATGGCTCCCGAGAGCTCTTCGAATATGTGCCCGATACCGCCCCTTCCTTTCACGCGGTAGAGCTTGCCCTGTTGCTCGTAGTAGGCGGCCACGGGCTCCGTTTCATTTCTGTACACCTCTATGCGCTTTCGAATGGTATCCTCATCCATGTCATCTACCCGCCCCGAGGTTTCGGCCCGGCCTTTGATTCTGCGCACAAGCTCGGGTTCATCCACTTCGAGGGCCAGTACCAGGTCGATATTCATTCCCTTTGCTTTCATCAGCTTGTCCAGTGCCTCGGCCTGGGCTATCGTACGCGGAAAACCGTCAAAGATGAATCCTGCCGGCTTCTTTTCAAGCATCTTATCCAGATAGTCACTCAACATGCCAATGACAATCTCATCGGGCACCAGCATGCCCTTTTCAATAAATTTTTTGGCCTCCAGCCCCAGCGCTGTCTCATTTTTCAGTTCATTGCGAAATATGTCTCCCGTAGAGATATGCAATAGGTCAAAAGCCTCTGCCAGCTTTGCCGACTGGGTTCCTTTTCCACTGCCCGGAGGGCCAAACAATATGATGTTTTTCATTTCCGAAATTGCTTTAAATAATTTGCTGCAAAAGTACTAAAAAGCACTTCTACGGATGATGACTAAAATAAAGGCAGCAAAGCCGGGCGTTTGCGTTCCAGATACACCCGGGCCGTATCCTTTACGGTCTGAGCAATGGGTATAAAATCCACGTCCAGCGCCTTCCTGATTTTTTCATTTGAGTAGTAGAAATTTTTCCCGAAGCTTTTCACATAGTCCATATCAAGCCTTGGCTGACGTCTTTGAAAAAATGCCAGCAATTCTTCGGCCCGTGCCACAATGCGGCCATGCCATGCCTGCATCTCGAACGAGGGCACTTTGGCGCCTGTGGCTGCGGCAATCAGCCCGAACAGCTTGCGGTAAGAAAGGTTTTCGCTGTTCAGGATAAAACGCTCTGCCTGAATATCGCTGTCCATCAGGCCGATGGCCATGCGGGCGACATCCCGCACATCCACCATGCCATTGACCCCGGCAGGTACGGCAGGCAGTCCTTTGGCTACGGAGCGAAACATGGACGGAGTCCCTGCGTTCCAGCGGCCGGCTCCCAGAATGAGAGAGGGATTGATGATCACGGCATCGAGGCCTTCGGCTATACCGCGCCAAACCTCCTGCTCGGCTTTGAACTTGCTGATGGCATAAGCTGTGTTCTGATTGTTCCACTCCCAGTGTACCGATTCATCAATTTCCTCATGGGCCGACCTCCGGCCCAGCGCAGCTATGGAACTGACATGCAGGAGTTTTTTTACGCCCTTTTCGAGGGCCAGATTTACCACATTGGCCGTAGACTGCTCATTGATCCGGATCATGCGTTCTGCGTCCTTTTTCCGGAACGACACTTTGGCCGCGGCATGATAAACCTGCTCTACGCCCGTCATGGCATCATCAAGGGCATTGACATCCAGCAAATTGCAGGGTACCCATTCGATTTGCTCCCGAATATCACCGAGAAGCGAGAAATCGGAATAAGGCCGGAAAGTAGCACGGACTGCCCGGCCTTCGCGAATTAAATAGTGAAGCAAATAAGCACCTAAAAAACCGGTGCCGCCCGTTACCAGAATCATGCTGCCAAATTAGGGCAAATAAACGGCTCCGCCTATACTGTCGCGCGAAGCTCCCGTCACAGACGCAAGAATATTTACTTTCTTCTCAAGCCTGAGCTTTCCGAGATAAGCAAAAGCAACGGCCTCTTTGTAGCGAACCAGATCGGCATCCGGAACTTGAAAGCGAAAAGAGGGTGCTTCTTCGCTTAGTTGTTTGATCAGGGTTTTATTAAAAGCTCCGCCACCCGTGAGCAAGACCCGCTTGTCCCCGGCTGAAGGCAGATGCGGGGCGAGGGCGCGTGCGAGCATGCGGGAAATATAGCGAACGGCTGTGGCAAGGCAATCGTCCGTAGTCAGCGAAAAAAGCGCTGCCTTTGCAAAAAAGAGGCGGGCCGCCTCTCCGGCATCGAGCGCGCTGCTGCCAAAGGCCTCGTCCGAAGCACTTATCAAAGTTCGTAGCAGCCCCTCGTGTGCATTTCCTTTTGCCGCCCGTCTGCCGTCTTCATCCATTTCCTCTCCGAGTGCTCCCGCCAGGGAATCCAATATGCAATTGCACGCACAGACATCGAATCCCTCCATGCTTCCGTCTGATTTGCGCACCGAGATGTTGGCAATCCCTCCGAGATTGATAAAGAACGCATACTCCGGGAAGAGGTCTCTTTCGGCAAGGGGCACCAGGGGTGCGCCCTGCCCTCCGAGGGCCATATCTCCCTGACGGAAATCACAAACCACCCGGCAGCCAGATGCCGCAGCCAGATGGGCTCCGCTTCCAATCTGAAGGGTATGGCGCTGCCCCGGACGATGAAGCAATGTCTGTCCGTGGCTGCAAAGTGCCTCTACCGCTTCTATTCCGTGGCTTTTCATAAAGTCGCTTGCCGCTTTTCCCATCCAGCTTCCGAATTCGGCATGCAGAGCCGAAAGCGATTCCACATTCGATTCTGCGGCATGCCGCAGGCGCTTTTTCAAGAGTGGATCAAAGGGGCGGGTTTCGGCAGCATACAGTCTGAAGCCTCCGCCATCGAAACTGCAGGCCGCGATGTCGAGGCCGTCCAGCGAAGTGCCGCTCATCAATCCGATATACACGGGCGCTTTCATCTTCGAAGCGAAATTACATAGTCTGTGACCGCCTTGATCTCTTCTTCGTTAAGCACTCCGTCAAAGGCCTGCATGGTTCTGCGTCCCGACTCAATGACCCGCCTGGTATCTTCGGGTGAGAGGGCCGAACGACTGAGATCGGCCGCACCGCTCAGTCCGAGGGTGCCATCCACACCATGGCAGAGGCGGCAATGTTTTTTGTACAGACCGGCTCCATCTGCTTTTTCATTTCCGGGACTGCTCCCGGAGCAGGAGGAAAATCCCATGGTGAAGAAAACGAAGAATGTAAAAACGGCAAATTTGAGAACCTTCATTCTGCAATGTTAACGAAAGAGTTGATAAACTATGAAACTGGCCGAGTAGGCAATGACGGTCATATAGGCAAACTGAATGGCCGGCCACTTCCAGCTTTTTGTTTCGCGCTTCACCACGGCCAGGGTGCTCATACATTGCATGGCAAATGCATAGAAGACGAGCAATGACAAAACCGTTGCCAGGGAATAGACCTTCCGGCCATTCTCATCCACGTCATGAAGCATGGCCTCACGCACGCTGTGAAATTCATCTCCTTCCCCCTCCACACTATAGATGGTAGCCATCGTTCCGGCAAAAACCTCGCGGGCCGCAAAAGAGGTAATCACGGCAATACCCATTCGCCAATCGAAGCCGATGGGGCGAATGGCCGGCTCAATTGCCTTGCCCAGGTATCCGGCAAAGGAGTGTTCCAGCTTGTATGACTTATACTGAGCCGGCGTCATCTGCTCGGTGTCAGCCTTGTCATGGCGCATCCCCAGATCGGCCGGGCCGAAAGAAGCCAAAAACCAGAGCACGATGGAAATGACCAGGATGACCTTTCCGGCTTCCGTTACAAAAACTTTCGACCGTTCGTACATCGTGATAAATACATTCCGCCAGCGGGGGGCCCTGTAAAGCGGCATTTCCATCACAAAGAGCGACTTGCCGTCTGCCGGAATCAGAAAACGAAGGATATAGGCGATGGCCATCGACATGCCGATGCCCAGAAGGTACATGGAAAGGAGGACAAGCCCCTGCAAATTGATAAATCCCAGGAGGGTTTTGGAAGGAACCCCGATGGAAATCAACAAAGCATATACGGGCAGGCGCGCAGAGCAGGTCATAAAAGGAGTTATCAATATGGTGACCAGGCGATTTCGCCAGTTCTCGATAGAGCGGGTTGCCATGATGGCCGGAATGGCACAGGCCATGCCGCTGATCATCGGTATCACACTCTTGCCCGACAAGCCCACACCCCGCATAATCCGGTCGGTGATATAGCTGATACGTGCCATATAGCCCGTGTCTTCAAGTATCGAAAGGAAGCCGAAAAGAATGGCTATCTGCGGAATAAACACCACGATGCCACCCAGCCCCGCGATAACCCCTTCTACCAGTAAATTCTTAAACCATCCCGAAGGCAGGTAGCTGCTAAAGACCGTACTCACCCATGCCGTACCATCTTCGACCCATCGCATCGGAAACTCGGCCAGAAAAAAGACCGCCTGAAATACAAGAAAAAGAATGGCAAGCAATATCAAAGGGCCCCAGACACGATGTGTAAAAACATCGTCCAGGCGATCGCTTATCTGTACCGACTTGTGCAGAGAATCATCTACCGATTCCATGATGATCTCTTCGATCTTTTTGTAGCGCCCGAGCGTCTCTTTTCCCTGTATCCGTGCAATGTTTACCTGCTCATCCCGAAGCAGTTCTTTCAATGCCTTTAGCTTGCTGTCCCGGCTTTTACGGCTCCTCTGTGCCCTTAAAATTTCAAGCCAGATGTAGTACTTGCCCGCATGGGGATAGAGCTTCCGCCCGGCTTCCAGCAGAGCAGGCGGCAGCGGAATGTCCGAATAAATTTCTTTCTTCGGTTTATCCAGGTCTTCTTTCAGATAATGCTTCAGCTTGTCGATGCCCTTCTGCCTGCGCGCATTGACCAGAAGCACCGGAATGCCCAGCTGCTCCGACAACTTTCCGGGATCAATGCGGATGCCTCTTTTTTCGAGCATGTCGCCCATGGTGAGCACCGCCATCACAGGCAGGCCTATGTCTATAATTTGCGAACAAAAGAGCAGATTTCTCTTCAGATTGGTGGCATCTATCACCACAATAACGGCATCGGGATGGCTGGGGTGGGCTGGATCGAGCAGTACCTCCGAAACGATGCGTTCATCATCGGACTTGGGATAAATGCTGTAGGTACCCGGCAAATCAATAAACTCAATTCGCTGCGAAGCGATCTCTGCAGTTCCTTTTTTAATATCAACGGTGACCCCCGGATAATTTCCCACTTTTTGCCGCAGGTGCGTCAAAGCATTGAAGAGTGAGGTCTTTCCGCTGTTCGGATTCCCGACAAGTGCAATTTTCTTCAGCCCGGCAGCGTGGATTTTCATGGCTTTTAATTGATCATCTATGCTTGCTGCAAAGATCGGGTATCTTCCGAATGCTTTTCTACCAAAATATTGCGCGCTTCGCTCTTGCGTATACTCAGCTTGTACGATCCGATCTGAATGGATATGGGATCACCGAAAGGTGCCCTCGAAAGCAGGCGTACCTTCTCTCCGGGGATGCATCCCATTTCCATCAACTGAAGGTATTTCAACTCATCCGTATATCCGCTGATTACCGCTTCCTCTCCGGGCTTTAAGTCACTCAATCTCACGCCAAGTTATTTAGAATCATTTTAAATAAGATGCAAGGTAATCCAGATAACAGTTCAGACAAAGCAGAGTTCGGAATAATCCGGAAAAACTTATTTTTTTGCCCGTGCTTCGTCTAAGGTCATCTGCGGAAGAGGTGTGGCCGGCATTTCATTCCATTGGCTCTTTCCGAACTTTGGGCAGTCGCAGCTTTTCTTAAAAACCGAACAACTGCCAAGCAATGACAGCAATAAAAGAAGTGCGGCTGTTTTTAAAATACTTTTCATTCTCCTGCTTTTATCTTTATAGGAAGTATAACTGCAAAATTAAGCGAAAATTACCTTGTACATGGCGCAAGTTCCCTCATCCAGCGTTCTGGTAGCCGTCCTCCACTGGGGTCTTGGCCACGCCACACGGAGCATCCCCGTTATCGAAAGCCTGCTGTCCCGCGGAGCCATGGTCTGCATTGCAGGCAGTGCCTCTTCGGGTCTGCTGCTGCGGAAGCGATTCCCCGATCTTCCTTATTACGAATTGCCCGACTACGGCATTCGCTATTCGGCAAAGGCCGGCATGACACTGGCCATGATACGCAATCTGCCTTCGATCGTCAGAGCCATTCGCGGTGAAAAGGCGATGACGGCCGCGATCGTTGCCGAGCGAAATGTGGAACTCATCATCAGCGACAACCGCTACGGAGTTCGTCATGAGCGCTGCAAGAACATTCTCCTGACGCATCAGCTTTCTCCTCTTTTGCCCTCCGGCTCCCGTTTTCTTTCCAATGCTTTTTTAAAAAAATTCAACGGCCTTATCAAAGCATTTGATGCCTGTTGGATACCCGACAGGGCCGATCGCTTCTTCAGCGGCACACTGAGCGAGACCCGGGTGCTGAAAAATGAGATTCGATTTACGGGCCCGCTGAGCCGCTTTACAGACTACACAGGGCAAAGGCAAGCGCACTTAGACGGCTGGCTCGCTGTGCTCTCGGGTCCGGAGCCGCAAAGAAGCCTTTTTGAAAAAGCCGTGCGCCAGGCGGCAAAAAGAGCAGGAGAAAAACTTTGCATTGTGGCCGGGTGTCCGGGCAATGCCCTGCAGAACAGTCAAAATGTCAAGATTTTTCCGCATCTAGAAGACCATGAACTGGCCTCGCTCATTCTTTCTGCTTCCAAGGTAGTGATGCGTTCCGGCTATTCATCCATCATGGACCTCTATGCACTGGGAAGAAGCGCCCTGCTGGTGCCCACACCGGGGCAAAGCGAGCAGGAATACCTTGCCGAAAGACACAGCGCAAAAGGACATTTCATCATGATGAGGCAGAAGCATCTGGACCTGAAACGTGCAGAAGCACTTTTGAAAGAGTGCCCTCCGATGCCGCAAAGGAGCCGGGAAACCCTTTTGAACGAAGCCCTGGACGAGGCACTGAGCGAATTGCGATTAACGAAAGAGCTCATCCCGGAGAGGCACCTGCTCGAGACGGACTTCGGCTCCGAAAAATAAACGAGACGTCTGCTCAAATGAATGGGTATAATCCGTGACCAAAAAACGATCGGGATTTCTGCGTTTTTTGTTCAGCAGTTGATGCCGGGTCAACAAGGCAAGAGCCGCCTCGGCCACCATATCGGTTGAATCAAAAATGCTCACCTTTCCGCCAAAGAAAGCATCAATTTCCTTTCGAATAAGAGGGAAGTGCGTACAGCCCAGAATCATGGCATCAATGTCCTTAAAATCCGGATAATTCAGATAGGCCTCGATGATGGTGTGACTCAGCTTGTTGTCGAAGAAACCCTCTTCGATCATCGACACGAGGAGCGGAGTCGCCAGCGAAGAAACACTCAGATCGGAGCGGAGTTGCAGCAATCGCTGTTCGTAGGCATTGGATCGAATAGTTGCCTTGGTGCCGATGACACCCAGTTTCTTTATTGATTTGTCCGCTGCGATGCCCCGGGCCACCGGATCAATGACATTGAGCATCAATGCCTCATTCCCCCATTTCTTTTGCAAGTGTTCAAATGCGATGGCCGAGGCCGTATTGCAGGCTACGATGATCATTTTACATTCCTGATCGATAAGATAGCTGCTGATATGATCGGCAAACTGCAGGATGGCAGCCGGAGACTTGTCTCCGTAGGGCAGATGTGCCGTATCTCCGAAATAAAGTATCTCTTCCTCGGGGAGCCTTGCTTTGACGGCATGTGCTACGGTCAGGCCGCCTATGCCGGAGTCAAAAATACCAATGGGCTTTGATGCACGCTTTCTTGTCATGAAAGCCCAAAAATAAAAAGCCTGTCGGGAAGGACAGGCTTTTTATTTGAAGTTATCGCTGTTCTCTCTATTCGATGCCCAGTTTCTTTTTGACCAGCGGCAGAATATTGTCTTCATCCACCGAGTAGAGGATATTGCCTGTACTCGACTCAAAAATGTAGCGGAAGCCCTCTTCTTTTGCCACTTCTTTGATGGCATTCTCGATTTTATCAATCAAAGGCTTATACAGTTCCTGTTGCTTTGCCGTAAGGTCTTGTTGCGCTTTTTGCTGAAAATTCTGAATCCTTGTTTGCAGGTCTTCGATTTCTCCGTAGCGCACTTCGAGTACGGACTGTGCCATGTCTCCGCTTTGGCGGTCTTCCTCAAATTTGCTCATCTTGTTGTTCAGCTCCTGCACCATGGCATCCTGTTGCACTTTCAGCTTTTGTGCAAAGTCATTGAGCACACTGTCAATCACTTTCGCTTCAGGCATAATTTCAAAGAGTTGCTGTGTATTGATATAGCCGATTTTTACCTGAGCATAAGAGCTGCTTCCCAAGCTTATAAGTGCCATGGCCAGCACGATCATTATCCTGTTTTTCATCTAATCTGTTTTTTTACTGTTTTATAATTGATGCAAATATATCAGTATCCGAGCTTTTTAAGTATATCATCGCTTTTATCGTACTTCGGATTGGCATAAAGGATGCTTGCCCCGCTGCTGGCCTTGTCCAGCACAAAATCATAATTCCGTTCTCCTGCCAATGTCTTGATCGCTTCATACACCCTGTCTTGTATGGGTTTCACCAGTTCCTGCCGTTTCTCGAAAAGCTCTCCCCGGTATCCGAATTTTTTCTTTTGAAATTCTTTGGCTTCTTTTTCTTTTGCAACTATTTCATCCTCCTTTTTCTTTCGTGTCTCACTGTCCATCAGGTATTGTTCGGCTTGAAATTCTTTGTAAAGGCGGTCAATTTCCGCATATTTCCGGCTGATCTCCTCTTTCCATTGTTCGGCTATGGCATCCAATTCCTCTTGTGCTTTTTTGTATTCAGGAATTTTATCCAGTATATAGTCCGTATCCACATAGATAAAACGTTGAGCGGAGATACTCAGGGAGGCGAGCACCAGAAATGCGAGCAAGGTGAATTTTTTCATAGCTGTATTTTTTTTATTCGGGTTCGAATCCGAGTTTAAACTGAAATGCTCCGGCACCGATAAAATCTCCGAAGCTTTGCTGTCCAATATTATCAAAGGGTATGCCATAATCAAATCCAAGCAATCCGAACATGGGAAGAAAGAGGCGTACACCAATACCGGCTGCTTTTCTCAACTCAAATGGGTTGTAATATTTCCAGTCGGCATAGGCATTGCCGGCCTCGGCAAAGAGCATCACATAGATCGTAGAGGATTGCTGCAATGATACGGGGTAACGCAGTTCCACATTGAACTTATTGAAGATCGGTGCATTGAGGTCATTGGGCCCGGAAGCTCCGACCGGCAGAAAGGCCTGCTCCGTTCCTCGAAGCGCTATAATATCAAAGCCCTGGAGAAGGAAAGTCCCTGTAAGTCCGTCTCCACCGACACGAAAACGCTCAAAAGGCGATATTCCCCGGTCGCGATTATAGGCTCCCAGAAATCCAAACTTCGCACCGGCCTTCAACACCAATTTTCGCTTTCCCATTTCGGACTGACCCAGAAGGGTCTTGAACCAATCGGCCTTGAACCACCAGCGGTGATACTCCAGCCATTTATACTTTTCCTCTCCGCTGTTAATTCTGTCGCTAAGCAAGGAATAGGGCGGGGTTAACTGTACGGAAAACTCCACATTTGAGCCCCCTTCGGGGAAATTGGGATTCCCCTGGGCAGCCATTCTTGAGATTTTTTGATTTAAATATACATTGTTTGAGTTCCCGTTATTTACCAGAAACTCTCTGAAGTTATTCAGTTGATAATTTTCAACACTCAAAGAGGTGGTTGAGTAGAAATAGTCATCGGGCCACTTCAGCCTGGTACCGAACCCAATGGTACCTCCGCGCGTAATTATGTACTGAGAAGCCTCATCCGACCTGGGCAGGTTGGGCGTGCTGTTGAGCATTGTATGATTATAGCTCAATGACAGAGAGCGTGGCTTGACACCGCCCAGCCAGGGTTCCGTAAAGGAGAAGGTATATGATTGCAATGCCCGGCCGCGGGTCTGAATCCGAACCGACAGCTGCTGCCCGTCTCCGGCCGGCAATCCGCGTTTCCAATGTTGCAGGTCAAAGAATTTACGCAAGGAGAAGTTGTTGAAGACCACACCGGCACTACCAAAAAGACCGGCTACAAGTCCGCCCCACCCGGCTGAAAATTCAATCTTGTCCGAAGGCTTTTCGACTACCGTATATTCAATATCCACGGTACCCTGCTCGGGATGCGGAATGGGATTGATGCCGAGCTGCTCCGGATCGAAATACCCCAGTGCCGAGATTTCGCGCTGGGAGCGGATTAAATCGCTTCTGCTGAACTTTTTGCCCGGAACAGTGCGCAATTGACGCCTTATTACCCGCTCCGATGTTTTGTCATTGCCGTTGATAATGATCTTGTTCACTTTGGCTTGCGGGCCTTCCACCACCCGTATATCGATATCAATGGAGTCTCCCGTAATTTTTACCTCCCGGGGCACGACATTGAAGAAAAGATAACCGTCATCCATATAAATCGAACTGACATCCTGCCCGGACGGATCGAAAAAGAGGCGCTGCTGAAGCAATGACTGATTATATATCTCCCCTTTCTTAATGTCCAGCACTTTGCTCAATATCTCACTTGGATACTTCTGGTTACCGCTCCATGTAATATTGCGGAAATAATATTGCCGTCCTTCATTTATCCTGATGAGGATATTGATGTCGTCTTCGTCAAGCCGATAGATTGAATCCGACTCTATAGTGGCATCCCGGTAGCCTAAACTATTATAGTACTGTATTATTTGTCTTTTATCCTCTTCAAACTTATCCTCTATAAATTTTGAGGAATTAAATATCCGTATGCTTACATGCTCACTTAAAAAACTCTTTAAAGATAAGAGCGAAATATTACCCATTGCCTGCAAAACGGAATGGCTCTGTTCTCCGATATTTTTCAGATCGTTCCAGTGCAGATCAATTTTTGTTTTTATTTTGGTCTCTTTCATCACCCCCCGGAGTTTCGCATCCGGCACGTGTGCATTCCCTTCAAATACAATGTCATTGATTTTTACTTTCTCTCCGCGCATCACTCTGATATAAAGCATCACGGCATTGTCCACGAGGGTATCTGGTTTGATAAAAAACTCCACCGTATTAAAGAGAAAGCCCTTTTCCACATAGTGCTCATTGATTTCGCGTTCTATTCTTTTCTTTTCATATTCCGTGACAGGGTCGCCCTTTTTCAGATCAATTTTCTTTTTCAGGTCATCAACGGCCGACTTGCTCACACCGGTAATGAAATATTGAGAAAGGCGCGGCTGCTCCTTTACTTCGATGATCAGGAAAGCCACATTTCCATAGACCTTTTGGTCCCGGTAGATTTTGACATCCGAAAAAAGGCCGGTTTTCCAGATATTGCGAATGGCCTGTGCTATTTGCTCGCCCGGCATCTCAATCTGATCGCCAACCTTCAGCCCCGATCTGGCGACTATGACCTCTTCGCGAATATTTTCCGTACCGATGACTTTTATCTGCCCGATTTCGTAGCTCTTCGGAATGAGATAATCCACGGAATTGCTGTCAATGCCCTTTCCTGTCTGGGCATACAATCCGAAGTTCAGCGTCAGCATGACGGAAATTGTAAAGATCAAGTACCTCATTGTCCTATTATTTGCTCGCTAATTTTACCAAACCTTCTTTCTCTGTTCTGATAGGAAACAATGGCGTCATATAAATCTTTCTTTCTGAAATCGGGCCACAGGGTTTGCGTAAAATAGAGCTCCGTGTAGGCCAGTTGCCAGAGGAGGAAATTGCTGATACGCATTTCACCGCTGGTTCTGATCATCAGTTCGGGATCGGGGATGCCGGCCGTATTTAAATGGGCCGAAATCAAATCCTCCGTGATCTCGTCTTTTTGCAAAATACCGCTTTTCACTTTATTGCTGATTTCTTTGATCGCCTCCTTCAATTCCCACCGCCCTCCATAGCTCAGGGCCAAAATTAAGGTCATCCGTTCATTATTATGCGTTAAATCGATGGCTTGCTTCAATTCCTCCTGTCCCTTGGGTGGCAAATTGGCTATATCCCCGATTGCCTGCAGCCTTATTTGGTTCTTTTGCAAAGTTTCTGCTTCCTTTCGAATAGTACTAACGAGCAATTGCATCAATGCGTTGACTTCGAGCTTGGGCCGGTCCCAGTTTTCTTTCGAAAATGCGTAAAGCGTGAGGTACTTGATCCCCAGCTCGGCAGCTCCCTCGGTCACTTCTCTTACCGACTTCACGGCACTGCGATGGCCAAATACACGATGCTTGCCATATTTTTTTGCCCAGCGTCCGTTGCCATCCATGATAATGGCAATATGCCGGGGCAGTTTCTCTTTGTTAATTTGTTCGATTGATGCCATGGGCTGCAAAATTACCACTTTTCGAAGATGCTGTTGCCGGGAGCCGGACAACGTCTTTTCCGGATGGTTATCGCCATATTTATACCCATGAACAGATAATGATCAAAATCTTCAAAGTTCCCTCGTTGTCGCCCTTCCAGGCCGATGGGCTCGGAAGCCCGCTCCGAAGAGCGGTCGGCCAGGATGGCTGCCATTCCGCCATCGCGACCTGAGGCGATGACATCATTGTCCACATAATAGGTGCTGATGTCATCCAAATAATCGGTAAAAGTGCTGCGATAGCCCACTTCGAACCCCATGGAGAAACCCTTGTGGATGCTCAACTTGATACCTCCTCCGTAGAGAAAAGCCCAGCTGACGCGCGAGTAGGGCTCATTGCCCGAATATTGCGGAAATTGCTGGCCTTCGGTGCCCAGGGGTTGAAGGTTATACCAATTGCCCTCATAATAGGCCTGGGGGTTGAAGTAAAATACGGAAAAGCCCGCCAGCACATATGGCGTGGCCGAATTGTGGTCGCTGTTCAAAATGTATTTAAAAAAATTGAACTCGACCTGACCCGATAAGTCGAGCACACGAGTACGAAAGCTGAGGTTGCGAAACTGATTGTACACATTATCCGAAAGACGATCATCACCAACGAGTGTAGCTGCATTGAGCGAAGTTTTCCACGCAATTCGAGGGTTGAAATTGATGCGTGAAAAAATACCCGCAGCCGGCCGGAGGGTCTGATAAATATTGGGATAAGCCGGTGTAATATCTCCGACATATGCCGAACTGCCCAGCCAAAAGCCGAAACTGTACTTTTGGGAAAACAAGCGGTCCTGAGCTTTCGCAGAAAAACTCAGACAGAGAAGAAAAAGAATGGCAGTAAGTGACCTCATAGCGCGCTCGAAAAGCTGCAAAAGTAGCTAAATTCAATAAGTAACGTAGTATAGCGCTCTATCTTATATGAAAAGTCTTTTGGGTGAGCGGTTAAAACAGTTTTGGGCAGTAAAGTTGATTATTCCCTTTTTTACTAATAATCCATGACATTGAAAAAATGCCCGCAAAAGTATATCCGTCAAAATCGGAAGGATCTCCCCGCTGCTCTCCGGGAGCCGTAGCGAGAGGGTAGCTTTTATCTGTTCGATCCGATAAAGCCGTAATCATATCTGCCGTATTGTCGTCATATGCCTGATAAATAAATGCCGGGTCCGGATATACCGTGCTCACATCGTCAATATAATCCGTAGTGGTAAATCGATGGGATATCTCAAAACTGATAACCACATCCTTGCTGAAGTTGTACTTCATGCCCACACCCAGGGGAAAGGCAAGCGCTATGCGCGAGTATTTCTTCTTACCGGGATACTGGGGCAGCCCCTGGCCCTCGGTACCCAAAGGTTGTAGCTCGACCCAAGTGCCGTTATACAATGCCTTCGGGTTAAAGTAAAAAGCTCCGATGCCGAAAGTACCGTAAATCGTAAAAGGATATTGATCGTTTCCCGGTATGTATGGCAGGAAATTGATGTCAAGGGTGGTGGACACCTCAAAGATGTTTGACTTGAAACTCAGATTCCGGTACTTTCTTGACCAGCCCAGGTCGCTCGGATCATTGGCACCGCCCAGTGCATCATCTCCGCTTACCATGGTGTAAAAAGCATTGAAGCGAATGCCCATGATATGGGTAAAGTTGTAATGCAGATATGCGCCTATGGCCGGCCGGGTGACCGGTGGGTCCAGATCGCGGATAAAAGGAGACCCCAGTCCTCTTGAACCACCCAAATCACCAAAAAACGTGGAAGCGCCTATGGAAACTCCTGCCTGCACGGTTTTGCCTGTCGGTGCTCCATAGCGTTGAGCATGCAATACGGAGGAGTTTACGAATAAGAGTGAAATGGCAATAAAAAGGGTACTGAGAAATTTCATGTAATCCGGTGTTTCATTGATTTTAAATATTACGAATTTGGGTGTGAATTGTTGCAAAGGTCTGAAAAATAAGAAACTCCAATAGCCTCCTGTCTGCTTTTCTGTTTAAAAATTTCTCTTGTCGTAGCCCCAGTGGAGTTTATTTCTCAAGGTTTTAAGGAAATTATTCTCCGGCAGGCGGATCAGGTTAAAGTTAAAATCCGCCTTTCTGATGATAAGTTCGTGCTGCGACCTGATCTCTTCCTGCCTCGAATCGAGGGTACAGTAAAACCGGTCCTGACGGCTTTCCGGTTCAAAGCGTATCACCGAATCATCGGGCACTACAATGGGGCGCACACTCAGGTTGTGCGGGGCCACGGGAGTAATCACAAAACTCTTTGACTCGGGCAGGAGGATAGGGCCTCCGCAACTGAGCGAATAAGCCGTACTGCCGGTCGGAGTGGCCACTATGAGCCCGTCTGCCCAAAAAGTGGTCAGAAATTCCTCATTGATATAGGTGTTGATACGGATCATCGAGGTGCTTTCCCGCTTGTGGATGGTAAATTCATTTAATCCGTAGTTGATCTCTCCGAAAAGGGGGGGTGCGGCATCCAGGCGAATCATCGAGCGCTTGTCAATCAGGCATTTACCCTCCTCCAGCGCATTGAGTGCATGGCCGATTTCTTCCTTTCCGATAGAAGAAAGAAAACCCAGGCGCCCGATATTGATACCGAGCACGGGAATGCCGCTGTCACGAATGAAAGTCAGGGTGTCGAGCAGCGTACCATCTCCACCGATGCTGATCAGGTAGTCGGTGTTTCCGCGGAGGTCCTCATGCTTATGGAAATTTTTCAGGCGGCCCAGGTCGGGAATATCTTCCTGCAGTTCGCGCTGAAAGGGCTTAAAAACCAATATCCCGGCTTTTCTCCTGTTCAGCTCATGAAAGAGCAAACGTATAAACGGAAGCTTCTCCTCATCGGGCTTTCTGCCGTAGATGGCCACTTTCATTGTTCACCAGTTTAAATGTAAATATATTCCTTTTTGGAGCATATTGTTGACCGTGTAAGCAATAGAGATGGCAAAGTTATTGAGAAGTACCAGGTCTAATCCTACACCGCTTCCAAACAATACCTTATTGGCCAGAGGGTCAGCCAAAACCTCATTCGAATTAAGCACAACTCCGGCATCCGCAATAATTTTCAGGTATATATCTGCCGGAAGACTGTAAAAAAAACGGCTCAATGCTTTGGGGCTTAAAAAATCGATACCCAGCGCGTGCCATTTTATAGCATTGTTGCTTATCAAATAATGCTGCCCGCTGATAACAAAGAGTTCATATCCCCGAACTAGCTCACGGCCAAAGCCAAAAGTACGCTGCAGAAAGAAGTTCTCTTCCTCCCCTTTGGAAACTCTAATTTTAATTTCATGTCTGCTATACCAATCGGGAAGCCACTTTTGATACAATCCGGCTTTGATTCGCAACTCCGTCAGGTTCACATCCGACAAGACAGAAAGGCCGCTTTGAGCGAGGGAAATGCTCAGCGCACTCCCTTTGAGGGGGTAACGAAAATGATCGCTTTTGTTCAACTGAAACGCTACAACTCCTTTGAGGTAGTGCAACTCGCGGTGCCGGCCGAAGAAGAGCGGATTCTCAGCAATCACCTCCTCCCCCGCCCGGGCACTGCGCAAGCTCAGTGATGTTCTGATAAGATACTCGGCTGCCGGCCGGTAGCTCAGCGCCAGGCTGTACTCCTTTCCAAACAGTGCAAAATTATCCGACTCCTTATATTCCAATCTGTTATTAATGTACTGAAAACCGAATATGCGTTGTCTGTAAAGGGCTGCCTTCGCTTCTACTCCCCATTTGTAATCAGAGAAAAGGTATGGTAGTATAAACTGTACATTGCCTGCCTGGTTAAACCCTGTTTCGAAATAAGCGTAAAGCTGTTCGCCTCCTCCAAAAGCGTTGTTTGCCAGAATACCTGCACCTGCCGTAACCCTTCGCAGGGAAAACTGATGGAGCTTCCACCATTCGCTCACATTCCGGTCAGCCAATTGCAGCAAAGCACTTGCACTGATCATCGGCCTTTCTCTCACGCTGACCTCAACGGCTGCATGCCCGGCCCGGTAATAGAGGAGCGTAACCTTTACATCGTTGAAGAGCCGGCTGCGAAAGAGATGAAAACGACTGCTTTCCATGGAAAGAAGCAAACGGTCAAGGTAAAACGTATCCCCTTTTTCAAATTCGAGGAATGAAGCAATGAGCGATGGCTGCGTACGGGTATATCCCTTAATAATGACAGTATCAATTACGGCTTGATGTCGCAGCCGATCGCCAAATGCAGGGGCCTGCGCCTGCAAATCCTTTGGCAGAGCAATCGAAAGCAATACAGACAGGGCAAGAAAGGAAATATAATGCCTTGCAGTCAAAACAGATCAGATATCAAGATATTTTAAAAAGCTGTCAAAGCGATCCATCAGGTCCTCTTCGATGGCCGATTTATCAAATACATCAAGCACTTCGTATTGATAGCGATGGAAGGAGGAAACGATGTCCTTCAGGTTTTCCCTGTTCAACTTCAGCACCACCTCTATGCGCCCGTTGCCCGGCTTCGACCGGGTCAGCAGGCTAAGCACCAGTGCATTGTTTGACTCTACAATGCGTGTGATCTCAGATGCCGAATAGTCTCTTGAATTAACCGAAAGCGTAAGCACCCCGCCC
>JALSIH010000221.1 GCA_026981615.1 Chitinophagales bacterium | reverse complement strand
ATCGTTTCTGCAATTGTGCCCGGTATTGCGGCACCTGCTCATCGTTTTCCAGGAGCAGGGCTATTTCATGGACAAAAGGCTGCCCGCTCCCCAGCACGCGGTTCAGTTCATCGATGCGGGTATAGACCAGCATCTTGTCGAGACGGATGTCGCCCGTGCTGACCAATCCGGAAATACGAAAGGCCCCGGCCAGGATGTTGGAGGCGGTGTCAAGAAAAGTGAGGACTACTTTGGAACCGATGTGCAGGCCGAGTTTTTCGGCCAGTGAGCGGCCGATCAGTATGCGGTTCTTTTTCTCCGGAAAGTAGGTACCTTCGACTACCTTGTTTTCAAGGCCGGTTAGCCGGTTTTCGGCATCCGGCTCAATGCCGATTATCCGGATTCCGCCACCGCCACCGGGTGCACTCAACATGCCGTTGATGATGCAGCGTCCGCTGACCGCCCGGATGCCGGGCATCTGCCGCAGGCTGTCCAGTATTTCTGTGGCCGAGGGTATGAAGTCGGCCAGCTTTTCTTTTTCCTTAAATCCGGGTGTGTGAATTTGAATGTGCGAAAGCTGCTCCCGGATCATCTTTTCCTTGCGCTGTGCCACCATGCCCTTGCTCAGGGCTATGATGAAGATGCCCGCCCAGAGTCCGATGACGACCGAGGCAATGATGACCAAACTTCTTGTCCGGTTTCTCCAAATGTTTCGCCATGCTACTTTTCTGATCATAGTTTGCTTTTTTGCCATGCCGGCCGGCATTATCCTTTCATGGCCCGTATGGAATCAATTTTTCTGAGTTTGTTGAATGGATAGAGATAAACCAGCAGCACAATGACGGATACAATGAGCACATTGTTGACAAACACATAGGGCTGTGATGTGAATGAAACGACCGGCTCGAAGCCAAACTCGGCATAGTAGGAAGCCAGCTCACCCCCGAGGGCAATGGGTCGCCCTTCAAAGTAGAGCACCACGGGCAATGCGAAGAGCACCCCCGTAACAATGCCGAGAAAGGCCAGAAAAAGGGTTTCGAGCAGCGTCATTACCTGCATTCTCCAGCGCTTCATGCCGATGGCCAGCAGAATGCCGAATTCGTGTTTGCGTTCGGCCGTCATCATGATGACGGTACTGAAAATACCAAAGGCAATGACCAGATAAATGATGAAAAGCTCAATGAGCATGCCCCCCGTATCGGCCTGAATGGCCTGCACAAGCTGGGGGTTCATCTCCTGCCAGGTGAGCAGTTCGAAACGATTGCTGTCGAGCTCTTGTCTGATGGCATCTGCCGTCTTCTGAAATTGATAATTGTTCTTAAACTTCAGCACCACACTTGTCACCCGGCCCTCCATGCCATACAGATACTGGGCCTGGCGCAGGGGAAGATAGCTCAGACGCTTATTCAGCTCCGGATTGCCGAAGTGCAGCAGCCCCACTATGGGATACTTGCCCACGGCCGTAATGCCGTGGTATCCCTGCCCGAGAAGCACAATGGTGTCGCCCACGCCCAGCTCCATGATATCGGCATAGCCCTCGCTGAGCAGAATGCCCGCTTCGCCCGGCCTGAAATAGCGCCCCGAGGATACTTTGGAGGATAGTCCCGTCAGTTGGTCTTCCCGCAGCGGATCTACACCCATCACCTGGGTGCCAAAGGCATTTTCATCATCCGACCCGAGGGCAAAGGACTCGATGCGGGGAATCATATCTTCCAGATTCTCCGGCACTTCGGCCAGGCTGTCCACTGTCAGCAGCGGCATCGAATTCTCGAGGGTCTGTTCCTGCCAGTAGCCTTTTTTGTGAATCTGTGCATAGCCGCTGTATTGCTCAACCACCGAAGCGATCATGCGCGCCCAGGTGCCCTGCTGCATTGATGTCATGAGGATGCTGAGGGTGATGGAAAAGAAGATGGCAGCCGCTGTGATCAGGGTTCTGCGTTTGTTTCGCCACAAATTCCGCCAGGCCAGTTTCAGCAGCATTATCGTACTTTTTTCATGTTCTGTAGAGAAAAGAAGCGGTCGGGGATGGGAATGTCAAACTGAATGTCCTCATAAACAATGACCGTCTTTTGTCCGGGCTTCTCTGCCGGTATCATCTCAAGGCGTGTGGGGATTGTGCGCCCGTTCATTTTTTTTATGTCCGAGGCTTTCATGATGTTTACGAGCTTTCCGTCTTCATCATAAAATTCGGCCCGCAGTTCCAGATAATCTTTTTTGCTGATCCACATGATGATCTTGCCCCAGACGACAGCCGCGTCTTCTTTTGGCAGAAGCTCAATTTTCCAGCAATCGCGGCCCTGCAGCGTGTCGCTGCCGATGATCCGGTGGGTATAGTCGCGCAGCTCCGATGACTCCCTCACCAGGTCGTCATTCGTAAAGTCGGAGCCCATCCAGCTCTGTCCCATCATGCTCGGTGGCAGCTTGATGCTGCGCTCGATGGAGGGCTGCCAGTTCCATATCTCTTTGCCCACTTTCAGGTAGGCGACTCCCTTGTCGCGTGCGGGGGCCAATATTTTGATGAGGGAATATTTTTCGCCTTTGCTCCAGGCTTTCAGCCGGATCTCGCGGCTCCATCCCGGGCGGATAATCTTCATCGTGAGGGTGGATTTGCTGCTCTCGCCCCGAAAGTTGTCGAGGGCCTTCTTTACAATCTCCCGGGCACCCTGGGCCTGCAAAAGGGCAGGAGCCAGAAGGAAAATCAATAGCAGTGATAAGGTCTTTTTCATGATTCCTGTTTTTTACAAAATGTCCGGAGCACATATTCTTTCATCTTCCCGAGGGGATATTCATCGCCCATGGCAATATAGCCCAGCCCGATGCCGTCCATCATGGCGGCATAAGAATAAGCCGCCTGCACGGGATCGGGATATCCGAGCTGCGCGAAGAGCCTGAAAAACGGCCGGAGCTTCTCACGCATGACCTTGCCCGTGTAGTGGTGTACGAGGTCCTGCAGGGCCGGCTGTGTCATTATTCCGGTGATAAAACGGTAATGCTTGTCACCTCGCTCGATCATGTCAAAGTTTTTTTCGGTCATTTGGCGCAGCTGCATCACGGGATCGCTGCCGGGCTGTCCGGGGGACAAGGCATCAAATATCTGAAGAAGATAATCGAAGATGGCAAAAAGCAATTCCTCTTTGCTTCGGAAGTAATTGTAAATGAGGCCTTTGGAAATGCCGGCATGGCGTGCTACGGCCGACATCGAAGAGGAGTGGTAGCCCTTGAGGGCAAAGAGCTCCAGCGCTGACTCCAGAATCTTCTGGCGGCTCTCGCTGCGCATCGCTGCAAATTGCCGGCTGCTCTTCGGACTCATGATTGCGGGTTTTTGACTGACCGGTAGGTCAAAGATAAAAATTTTTTAACAATGGGGCTTTCCGCCCGGCCATGCTGCAGTATAGAAGAGGGCGGAGCAGACGGGAGCGGGCCTGTGCCCCGCAATGCGGGTACGGAATGTCGCCAGGCCTTCATTTAAATAGGGGAAGGGCTTTACCTTTGCCAAATGAAAAAAAACGCACTGCTGGCCACCACGTTGTCGGGGCTGGAAGAGGTACTGGAAGCGGAATTAAAAGCGCTCGGAGCAGCGCAGACGGAAATACATACCCGTGCAGTGAGTTTCGAAGGCGACACTTCTCTGCTCTACCGGGCCAATCTGCAGCTTCGTACGGCCCTCCGCATACTCATTCCCGTTGCCCGTTTCGAAGCGGAGGATGAAAAAGCCCTCTACGAGGGCGTGCGCTCGATTGACTGGGAGCAGCATATGCGTGTCAGCGACACCTTTGCCGTATACGCCACCGTCAATTCGGATCAATTCACACATTCGCGCTATGTCGCCCTTCGCAGCAAAGATGCCATTGCCGATTTTTTCCGGGATAAGCGGGGGCGGAGGCCCAATGTGGATACCCGCGCTCCGCGCCTGACCGTCCGCATTCACATATACAAAAAGGAATGTACGGTATTGCTCGACAGCAGCGGTGACTCGCTGCACATGCGGGGCTATCGCACGGAAAAAGGAGTGGCTCCGCTCAATGAAGTATTGGCAGCGGGCATGGTCAGGCTCAGCGGCTGGCAGCCGGGGCAGCCTTTTGTCGATCCGATGTGCGGCTCCGGAACCATCGCCATCGAGGCTGCGATGATGGCCATGAACAAGGCTCCGGGCCTGCTGCGCGAGCACTTTGCCTTTCAGGGCTGGAAAGATTTTGACCGCAGGCTTTGGGACGAACTGAGAGAAGAAGCGGCATCGGCCGTGCGGGCCATTGACTTCGAGATGCTGGCAGCCGACAAGGAACCCCGTGCCACGAGCATCACAAGGCAAAACATGGAGCGGGCCGGTGTGCAGGGCGTCACCGTGATTCGCAAATTGTTCAGGCATCTCGAGCCTCCGCAGGGCAACGGCACCCTCGTGATGAATCCGCCCTATGGCGAGCGCATGAAGGAAAAGGAGATAACGGATTTTTATAAAATGACGGGCGACTGCCTTAAGCAGGAATGGAAAGGATATACGGCCTGGATACTGAGCAGCAACAAGGATGCACTGAAGCGGGTGGGCCTGCGCACATCGCGGAAACTGACCCTCTTCAACGGTCCGCTGGAGTGCAAATTCCACTGCTACGAACTCTATTGATAGTTCGTAAAAATCTCCCGGGACAGCACCAAGGCCTCCTCCAGGGCCTCCTGCCGGATGCCCGCAGGGATGCCTTTTTCTTCGAGAAAAGAGATAATCTCTTCACCGGCCATGTTGCCCACCAGCTCGTCTTCGGCCATGGGGCAGCCTCCGTAGCCACGGAGGGCTCCGTCAAACCTGCGGCAGCCCGCCTCCCAGGCGGCTTCCAGCTTTTCTCTTCGCAGGGCGGGCGAGGAGTGCAGATGGGCTCCGATCACCAAATCCGGAAAGGCAGGGATGATCTGATCAAAAAGTGCATGTACCTCCTCCGGTGAAGCCATGCCCACCGTATCGGCCAATGAAACGATACGGATACCGAGGCTGCGCATGACTCCGGTCCAGTGTGCCACCACACCGGCACTCCACGGATCGCCATAGGGATTGCCGAAAGCCATGGAGAGATAAACGATCACTTCCTTGTCATGCCGGGCGACTATTTCGCAGATGCTTTTGAGCCGCTCCAGCGATTCGGCTATGCTGCTGTTGGCGTTGCGTTGCTGGAAAGTTTCGGAAACGGAAAAAGGATAGCCCAGATAATCGATCTCCGCGAAGCGGCAGGCATCGCGGGCACCCCGGCTGTTTAATACAATGGCCAGAAGGCGGGTCTTGGTGCCGCTCATGTCGAGCCGTGGCACGAGCTCGGCCGTATCTGCCATCTGCGGAATGGCTTTCGGAGAAACAAAACTTCCGAAATCCAGACTGTGAAAGCCCACCTTCAGCAGCAGATTGACGTATTTTGCTTTGAGATCAAGGGGGATGTGCTTGCGAATGCCCTGCATGGCATCGCGCGGGCATTCGACCAGTTGTGGAGTCATGGGCAGATTCATTTATTTTTACACTTGAAATGACATTAATCTGCCTAAAATAACGGAAATTTATACTTTCTTTACACCAAATAAAAAATGCGCAATTATGAAGAGACTTTTTCTAAATTTTGTATGGATCAACCTGTTCTTAACGGCTTCGGCCCTGCTCCCCGCACAGGTGAATCCCGGCTTCGAAAACTGGACCCGAACCGTTTACTATCAGGAGCCCGTGGGCTATCTGACCTTTAATTTCCAGTCTTACTTTCTGACCGGCACACCCAATGCCGGTAAGGTGCCCGGTGCCAGCGGATCGGCCATGCGCCTCGAAACCATTGCCAGCGGCATTGATACCATCGCAGGATTTGCCACCAATGCCCGCGGCAACATCTTCTCGGGCGGACAGGCCTTCAGCGGCCAGCCCGACTCCGTCAGAATCACCTGCCGCTATTCGATGGCAGGCAGCGACTCGGCCAGTTTCTTCTTTATATTTAAGGCCTTCTCGGTGCCGATGATCAATGTCTTCAATATCGGTGGAAGCTCCCCGGGAACGGGTTTTGTCACCATCACCAAACCGCTCAACCTCTTTATCTCTGCCGATTCCCTGATTGTGGTGATGAGCAGCTCCAACCTGACAGCAAACCCGGTTGTGGGAAGCTGGATAGAGATCGACAGGATCGAATTTATCGGTGCAAGCACCGATACCCTGGTCAATTATGAATTTGAGGATTGGTTTGATGTGGCCACCGAAGAAGCCGATGGCTGGTACTCCATCAATCTTCTCGGTGCCATCACCGGGGGAGCCAATCCGCCCGTTCCGGTGAAAAAAACCACGGATGCCAGCGAAGGACAGCTGGCTTGTGAAATGACGGCTCTGGAAATCGATATTTTCGGCAACAAAACCGTCCTGGGGGCCGTCTCCAATGCGCCCATCTTCTTCGGGGCCGGAACAGGCGGGGTGCCTTTTACCCAAAAACCGGTCAAGTTTAAATTTGACTATAAATATGCGCCCGCAGGCATCGATACGGCCTATGCCATGATCTCCTTTTCGGATGGCAGTGGCGACAGCATCAACGGGGCTACGGTCATGCTGATGGCCAGCCAGAATTACCAGACCTATACGGTCGATATTGACTGGACCGGCAAGCCGGCTCCGGATTCCATGCTCATTGCTTTTTCGGCCAGCAGAGTGGACGGAAACGGAACGATAGGCTCTAAACTTACGGTGGACAATATTGTGCTTGACTACAGCACGGGCATCGAAACCCCGGTGCCGGGAATGGGGGGCGGCATCAGCCTCTATCCCAATCCGGCAGGCGATCAGCTCTTTTTCAGGCTGGACGAAAATGTCCGCGGCAACGGTACCCTCCGCATCTACGACATGATCGGCCGCATCGTGGCCGAGCGCGTGCTGAACGGAGAAGAAGTGATTGGCCTGAATGTGGCCCGACTCAGTGCCGGACAGTATCTCTACGAATGGCAAATAGACGGCAAAGTGATCAGCGGCAAATTTGCCAAAAACTAAGGCTGCAACTTTAATAAGTAAGAAAGAAAAGCCACTCCGGTCGGGGTGGCTTTTTTAATGCCTTTCCCGGGGATGCACAGCTGTAGGCAAAAGCATGTAAGGGATTACCGTGCCCCGGACTTCAAATAGAAAAAGCATTATATTTAATGCATGTATAATGTGACTGACGGGGCGGAGCTTTGTCCGGCCGGGGAGAAAAGGGCGGGAATGTCGAAAACCGATCAACGAATGATGAATTGCGAAGCAGCGTACCCGCAAAGGAAGCGATTTAAGGCCCTTTTTTAAAAGTTCAACTTTACTTCAAGCAGCATGAATTCTAATTTAAAGGCAATGAGGGCGGGCGGAAATGGGAAATAAGCGCTATTTTTAGGAAGCAAAGGGGTTTCTGCGCAGACTCGCGTTGTAGGGCATATAAAGAAAAGAGAATAATATGAAAGACAAACTAGCTTTTGGAAAAAGATATGGTTATGAACCTATTGATGTCCCCTTTCAAGAAAATTATATAGATAACACATTAAGAACCGAATTATGGAGTGCATATTATATATTATTTTATCAGCCATGGGAATGTCTTGAACTTAATCAAAAGAAAGATTTTCATATTTTTAATAAAATTTGTTGGTTGCATTTTTTCAAACTACCATTTGATGAATATCCAGAACATCGAGTTCATAATTATAAAAAATTAATTAAAGACCATTTTTTGGAAGGATATTGGGTTAAAATATATGAATTTATTGAATTTATCATTAAAAATGCAGACAAAAATAAATTTAAAATAGATAGATTTAGAAATTACATAAATGTTAAGCTTAGAAGTAATAACTCCGCATTTACAGTTATTGAAGATAGGGTTGTGCCAATTACGAATGAAGCAGAAATAGAAGAAATTGAAAAGTTGAGCGACCAAGTAAATAATTTCACGCTACTTTCAGGGATTAAAAGTCACT
>JALSIH010000220.1 GCA_026981615.1 Chitinophagales bacterium | reverse complement strand
CCGCTGTCAGGTAATCCGTATCGTACCCGCTTTTCATGAATAAACGCTCGGAAAACATGAAATTGACAAAGCCCTGAGTGTACATCAGAGTGACAATGATCTTGTTCTGCCTCGCCAAATCCCAATAGAGTCTGAATCCCATGTTAATATTCAGGGCCAGCGTATCTTTCAAGCTGTTGATACGGTTTCTGGCTTGAACGTAATAGTAGTCTTTTGCACCCGGAGCAGGACGATTTCCTACGCTGAGGTATAGCGGTCCGCTGGATAAATTGTAGTAGAAGTATCCGGGCCCGGCAAAGAGGAGAATTCTGGAAAAATCATTCTCCCTGATCGCATACCCCGCGCTTAAGTTGATGCTATGCAATGCACCCCCCTGACCATAGGACGAATTGATAAAGCGATTGAAGACCTCCAAGGTACTCTCCCATTTTTCATTGATTATCACAATACCGAGCTTGTATGCGGCAATTATTCCGAAAGGATATTTCTTCAGGAGGTCCACCGATTGATTGTCGCGAACAGTACCGGAAAAGTTAATTCCCGTTCCGAATCCGCATTTAAAATATAGGGATTGGGCTATTCCTTTTCGAGCCTGCACCATCAGGCACAAAAAGATACAAAACGCAATGATGGGGTGCATTTTTCCGGGCATTCTTAGCCATAGAGGGTTAAGAAAATAGTTTTCCTTGCATTTCATCGCATTTTCTCTTTAAGCCGTTGCCGCAAGCCAAGAAGATTGACCCCGTAGCTGACGGTGAAAAGCAGGGCGCTGCCGTCATATTGCGCTTTGGAGCTGCCCGGCCCGAGTTGCACATGCTCGGCTTCGAGGTCCATGAAAACAAAGGGCTTATATCCCTTGATGTATCGCATATTAATATAAAAATTGCTGATATTGTTGATGCGTAAAGCAATCAGCAAGCCGGCATGAAAATTTAAGCCTGACTCGCTGCCAAGGGTGTATTTGCTAACTATGGCATACAGGAATGTGTCATTGTCAAAAAACGTTGTTCTCCCTTTTAACGAGTTAAAGTTACGACTTATAAAATACCCTGCACCTATGTATGGAGCGAGAAAGACATTTTTCCGGTTTAAAGTAAGGTAAGCGAGCGAGAAAGAAATGTTGCTGATCTCGGCATAGTCTTGAAGAACCCAATTCTGAAATCTTCGATCAAATTGAGATGATAATAGCCAGGGTCCGATTATGACTTCAGCAGCAAGTTCATAGGAGAGTATAATTCCGTTTTGATCCTTGAGCAAATCGGTATAGAGCCCTCTTGCTGATGTTGTGGCAGACAATGTTTGACCGATGGCAAATCCGCTTTTTAAGTAGAAACCCTGCTGTCCGAGAGAAACGGAAGAGAAAAGAAGCATTACGATAAAAGTGCCTATTGGCGATAAACTCCCAATCCGTTTCATTATCAAACCAATCATTGTTTCGGACATTTTTTGGGCATTGTTTTCTATTCTTTTAAACTAAAATATCGTGTACGTATTTTGTCAGTGTTTAACTCGTATGTGAGATAGAGTACGAGACCACTGCCGCGATACTCTGTGTTTAAATAGTCTTGCTCAAGTCCGTATGCTTCCTCAATTTGATTGCTAAACATAAAGGGAATGAACCCTTTGGTCAGCATCAGGTCTATTGTAAACCGGTTTTCATTTTTTAGATACCAAATCATCTGTATTCCGGTGTTAAGATTGAGTGCGGCCTTATTTTTCAGGCTCTCATAGCTCCGTTTACTCAGCCTGTATGAATACCCCGGGTTTCCTTTGGGTATCCGGCTTTTAAGAATGGCATGAATGGTACTCAGGTCTTGATTGTTGTTAAGAAAGAACTTGCCAAGACCGGTATAAATGATCCACCGGGTAGTATTGCCTGAGCGAACAGTATAACCGAAGTGGAGGTTAATGCTGTTTACATCAATGCTTGTGCCATAGGATAAATTGTTGAATCGGTGATATAGATTCAGAGAAGTTATCCAGTCGCCCCGGTCCAATACAATTCCTGCTCTGACAGATGCGATTATCCCAAAGGGTTCTTTTTGAAGAAGGTCTACATTGAGATTTTCGCTTAGAACATGAGAGAAAGTGCTTCCGCTCCCGGCTCCGATTGAGATGTATAAGGAATTGGGCCTTTGTCCGCATAAAAGAGCAGGAGCAAAGAAAAAAAAGACGATAATAAGTTTTTGAAAGTATGCTTTCACTGAACAGGCCACCTTATTTCTTGATAATCGGGTGAAAATTGATTGGCATTCGCAGGATGAGTCCAAAAATGATCCGTTGTTATATGGTAGCGATGAAGAGACCTTCCACTGCTGTAAATAGTGATTGATCTGTTTGCACAATTTTTTGTTGGTGTTATACGGGACTTCTTCTTATTATTCTTGCAACGGGGCTGTAAAGGATCGGCATCGTATTCAAGGGAATGCTCTGTTTTGGATTTTACCCATAATCCATATATGAGTTTGCGATGTTTGAATTTGGCAATAGCTGCAAACCATAATCCGTAGTCCCAATAGCTTAACTTAATCTTGTATCTATATCTTTCCGGATAATTAATATAATACTTCCACTTAGAGTTGTCTACCTGATAGCTTGCTTGCGATTCATTGCACCTCTTTTTTAAGAGTGAATAATTTCCCAAATGCACGGAATCAATGGCCGGGTCGCTGACGGCTTTGCTCTTCAGCAGCGAAATGGTATTTGAGTTGATCGTTTGCGTAAAGTACATGGCTCCGCCTTCCACATCTATGAGGTAGAGGGTGTCTTCCACTTGTATCAGGCCCGAAGGACTGACCACCGTGGCAAATTCGTTCATTTCCACGGGTCGGTCTTCCCATTTCTTTTGCTCGAAGGTATCATTTGCTGCATTGAGCTTGTCCTCATAAAACTTGCGCATGGACACGAAGCCGTATTCGTCTTCGAATGCCTTCAGCACACTGTCACCGGCATTCTCCAGGTCGTTCATGGTGCCGATCAGGGCCGTGGTGTCGGCAAATATCAAAAAAGTGTCGATGGCTGACTTTGTCACTCCGGCTTTGTTTGCCTTTTTAACTGTTAAGGAGTTGTTAATATTGTCCAATGATTGCTTTTGGCAGGCCTGAGTGAGCTAGCCGGACAAAGGACAGCCAGGTAAGATTTGAAGTAGTTCATAATCAATTAATTAAAAGTGAAGAAATAGGGCTTTTATTCAAAGCCGTTTGTCCACCTGACGTCAAAGTGTGATGCTAAGAAAAAAATAGCTCTTATGTGCAAGTATTTGGGAATAAAAAACGGGGTGATGTAAGAAAAAAGCAAAGAAAGGAGCTTTAGGAGCTGCCGGACGGGTGGTGCGTGCAGCTGTACGGTCGGGGAGTTGAATAAAAAATGCGAAGCGGGGGCAATGGCTCAGACGAGGAGTCTTACGGGCTCTTCGAGCAGTTCTTTCAGGGTTTTGAGGAATCGCGAGCCCACGGCACCGTCCACGGCCCGGTGGTCGCAGCTGAGGGTGACTTTCATCCGGTGGGCCGCTTTGATCTCACCGTCTTTGACAACGGCTTTTTCACGGATGGCACCAACGGCCAGTATGCAGGCATCGGGCGGGTTGATAATGGCCGTAAATTCTTCGATGCCGAACATGCCGAGGTTGCTGATCGTAAAGGTATTGCCCTGAAACTCTTCGGGCTGCAGCTTGCGATCGCGGGCTTTTTCACCGAGTTCGCGCACTTCTCCGGCAATCTGCGAGAGGGACTTCTGATCGGCAAAGCGAACGACCGGCACCACGAGGCCTTCGTCAATGGCCACGGCCACCCCGATGTGAATGTGTTTGTAGTAGCGCAGTTTGTCGCCCATCCAGCTGACATTGACATCCGGATTTTGGCGCAGGGCTGCGGCAGCGGCTTTGATGATGAGGTCGTTGAAGGATATTTTGACGGGCGAGATTTCGTTCATGCTTTTGCGGGCTTCCACGGCCCGGCTCATGTCTATCTCCATGGTGAGGTAGAAGTGGGGAGCACTGAATTTGCTCTCGGAGAGCCTGCGGGCAATGGTTTTGCGCATCTGCGAGAGGGCTTTGTCTTCGTAGCCTTCGGCAGCGGTAAAGCCGGGGGCTGTGGCAGCCGGGGCCGGAGTGTAGCCTTCGATGTCGCGTTTGATGATGCGTCCGCCTTCTCCGCTGCCTTGAATGAGATGCAAGTCGATGCCGCGCTCGGCTGCCATCTTGCGTGCCAGGGGCGAGACTTTGATTCTTTCGCTTTCCCGGCCGACCGGGGCTCCCGGGGCAGCTTCTGCTGCGGCCGGAGACGCTGCGGGTGCCGTTGCTGATTCGCTGGCGGCAGGCACTTCTTCGGAGGCTTTGCGCTCTGCAGCCGGAGTGCTTTGGGCTTCGGCCAGTATCTTGTCCACGTCTTCCCCTTTCTCCCCAATGACGGCAATAAGGCCTTCCACCGGAATGGCTTCCCCTTTTGCTGCCATGATTTTGAGCAGCACTCCGTCCCAGTAACTTTCCAGGTCCATCGTGGCTTTGTCGGTTTCGACCTCGGCCAGCACATCGCCCACCTGTATCGTGTCGCCTTCCTTCTTGTGCCATTCTACGATGACCCCTTCTTCCATTGTGTCACTCAGTCGGGGCATTCTTATAAGCTCAGCCATGCTTCTTGTTTTCGGGGTTATGATTTGAGCGTCAAAATTAATCCTTTATCCTGAAAAAAATACAAGGAGCGCTCATCGCTTCTTTTAGAAATCGGGTTCGAGGCCCAATTTTTGGCGAAGGAGCTCAAAATCGGGATTCTGCTCGCGCAAAAGCCGCAGTTTATCATCTACGGTAAAATGTTTTTCTTCGCCCGTGTGGCGGGCTTCGAGGGTGGAGTCCACATCAATGACGAGTTCGAGGCCGTTGGCCTGTAACTCGCTGCTGAGGAGATCGAGCAATTCGATGCGGGCGTTGCTCATGATTTGGGCCTGCATGCTGTTGGCCACTGCGAGTTGTATGAGGTATCCGTCACGGAAGCGGGGTGCGTAGTGCTTTAATATGGTATGCAGGCTGACATCCTCCCGCTTCTTCAACTGTTCAAGCAACTTTTTCCAGGCCGAAAAAAACCGGTCTTCTGCAATATCCGGACGAGGCGCTTGCATCCCGGGCCGGCTGTCTGCTTTTTCCGGAGCTGCTTTTCGTTTGCGGAGGAGCTCCTGCATTAGCTCCTCATGCGAGCGGAGGCTGCCTTTTTTTGCACGGGGCACGGGCGCTGCGCTTTCTTCCGCGGTGGCTTCTTCTTTGGCTTCCGGGGGTTTTGCGGGGCTTGCTTCCCCTTCCTCCGGGCGGGCTGCCTCTTTCTGTGGCCGGGTTTTGGCGGGAGAGGGGGCAGGTTCGGCTGCTTTTTTCTCTTCTACGGGTTCAGGCGCTCTTTTTTTTTTGAGGCCGGCATCGTCCGGCATTTCTACCCGTGGCGACTCCAACGCGCGGAAGAGGTAGCAGATTTTGAGCAGCGCCAGTTCTATGGTCAGGCGTTTGTTTTTGCTGTAGCGATATTCGATGCCGGCTTTGTTGGCCAGGTCAAGGGCCGAGAGCAGCAGGCCCGAAGGAATGTAGGCGGCTTGTTCGGCATAGCGTGATTTGAGATTTTCGCTCAATTCGAGCAGCGGCAGGGTTTCTTTTTCCTTGCACATGAGCAGGTCGCGGAAGTGCCGGGCGAGACCGTTGATGAAGGTTTCGCCTTCAAATCCCATGCGGAGGATTTCATCGAAATAGCGCAAGAGCCGGGCGTGGTCTTCGCTGACGATGGCTTCGCTGATGCGGAAATAATAGTCGTAGTCGAGGATATTCAGGTTGCGGAGCACCTGTTCGTAGCTGAGGCGGCCTTCCGGGAAACTTGCAAGGCGGTCGAAGATGGAGAGGGCATCGCGCAGGGCGCCATCGGCTTTTTGCGCGATGATGTGCAGGGCATCTTCTTCATATTCCAGCGCTTCGCGGGCGGCCACATCTTTGAGCTGGGCCACGATGGCAGGCACTTCGATGCGTTTGAAATCGAAAATCTGACAACGCGAGAGGATGGTCGGCAAAATGCGGTGCTTCTCGGTGGTGGCAAGAATAAATACCGCATAGGGGGGCGGCTCTTCCAGGGTTTTCAGAAAAGCATTGAAGGCCGACTGCGAGAGCATGTGCACCTCATCGATGATATAGATTTTGTATTTGCCGCTCTGGGGCGGGTAGCGCACCTGCTCGGTGAGCGCCCGCATGTCGTCCACCGAATTGTTGGAAGCGGCATCGAGCTCGTGAATATTGAAAGAGGCCTGCGACTGAAAGGCGAGGCACGAAGGGCATTCTCCGCAGGCTTCGCTGCCTTCGACCGGGTTTTCGCAGTTGATGCTTTTGGCCAGTATGCGTGCGCAGGTGGTCTTGCCTACTCCCCGCGGGCCGCAAAAAAGATAGGCCTGGGCGATCTTGCCACCGGCAACGGCATTCTTCAGGGTGCGCACGATGTGATCCTGCCCCACGACCTCGTCAAAGCGGGTGGGGCGGTACTTTCTTGCACTTACAATATATTTGCTCATCGGAATTAAAGTTATGCCATTGCCGAATGGTGGGCAAATTTCCAAAAAAATAAAAGTTTTTATTCCCTATTTATTGATTATTTCTATCTTTGCATTCCGTTTTAAATCAAGGCGTTAAAAATCAAGCGGTAATATGCAGAATCAGTATGAATTAATGGTCATTTTTACTCCCATCCTGAACGAGGACGAATTGAAGCGTCTGGTCGGGGAATATGTAAAATATATTGAAGACAACGGTGGCGAACTGGTGCACCGGGAAGATTGGGGCCTGCGGCAACTGGCCTACGAAATCGACCACAAAACCACGGGAATTTATCATCTCTTTGAATTCAAAGCCCCGGGATCGCTGATCTCCGAGCTGGAGCTGCTGCTCAAGCGCGATGACCATGTGATGCGTTTTCTGACGACCCGCCTCGATAAATATGCGGTGGAATGGAACAAGACCCGCAGAGAGCGCAAAGCGGCAAAAGCAAATGAAGTAAAAGAAACACAAACCGAAGAAGCGTAAGAATATGGCCAACAACAAACAGGATATCAAGTTTTTGTCTTCTCCCAACATCGGGAAAACGACCAAAAAATACTGCCGCTTCAAAAAAGCCGGCATTCGCTACGTAGATTACAAAGACCCCGAGTTTTTGAAAAAATTCGTAAACGAACAGGGCAAGCTGCTTCCGCGCAGAATCACGGGCAACTCCCTCAAATTTCAGAGAAAAGTGTCTGTGGCTGTCAAGAAAGCACGGATTCTGGCACTCATGCCTTTCGTAACCGATCAGTACAAATAAATAAAAGAAGAAACAGCAATGGAGATCATCTTGCTTGAAAATATCGATAACCTGGGATACAAGAACGAAATTGTAGACGTGAAGCCGGGTTATGCACGGAATTATCTGATTCCGAACAAAAAGGCGAAAATCGCTGACAAGACCAACAAAAAGGCCCTGGAAGAGATGCTGCGCCAGCAAAAGCTGAAGCTGGAAAAAGAAATGGCCGGCTATGAAGCCCAGGCCGAGAAAATCCGCAATACGGAAATTACCGTGGGAGCCAAAACCGGCACCAGCGGCAAGATTTTCGGAAGCATTACGACTGTTCAGCTGGCCGAAGCCATCCGCGAGCAAACGGGTGTGCAGGTGGATCGCAAGAAAATCATCATTAAAGAAGAGGTGAAGACCACCGGAAAATTCGAAGCACAGGCCGAGTTGCACAAGGATGTGAAGGCCGACTTTGTATTCAAAGTGGTGGCCGAGTAATACGGAATAAAAAAAACCGAGCCCCGTGGATATCCTTCACGGGGCTTTTTTTATTTATTTTTCTGCCGTGAGGAGCAGGTAGCTGAAGATGGCCTGCCTGCCGATGGGCTTTGCATCCCGAATCCGGAAGCCGGCCTCTTGCAGGGCATTGCGAAACGCTTTTTCAT
>JALSIH010000219.1 GCA_026981615.1 Chitinophagales bacterium | reverse complement strand
AGTCATTGCGGCCGTTGCCGGATTTCTCGGGGCCAAAATTTTTAACTTCCTCGAAGTGCCTTCCGATTTTGAGGCTTTCCTTCGCGATCCGGGGCGAAATCTCTTCAGCGGACTCACCATCTACGGTGGCCTGGTGATGGGAGCGGCTGCCGTCATCTGGTATGCCCGAAGGCACAAGATCAAGATTCTGCAGCTGGCCGATTCGGTATCTCCGGGGCTGATGCTGGGCTATGGCATCGGCCGCATCGGATGCCATGTATCGGGGGATGGCGACTGGGGCATTGTGAACACCCACCCAAAGCCCGGCTGGCTCTCATGGCTGCCCGACTGGCTGTGGAGCAATCAGTATGCCCACAATATCCTGGGCGAAGGCGAGAAAATCGCAGGTTGTGCGGGGCCTTATTGCAGCCAGCTGAATCCGGGCGTTTATCCGACCCCTATCTACGAAACCTTCATGGCGCTCATCATTTTTTCCATCCTCTGGGCACTGCGCAAGAGAATGCCCGCAGCCGGTATGCTGACGGGTCTTTACCTGATGCTCAACGGCATCGAACGTTTCTTAATCGAGCTCATACGGGTGAATGTAAAATATGAGCTTTTCGGCCTGCATCCCACCCAGGCAGAGATCATAGCTCCCATCTTCTTCTTAGCCGGTGCCTTTTTGATGTGGTGGAGCCGGAAGCACCCCGAAAAAAGCAACTCGCTCTAATAAAAAAAGCTCCGGACAACAACGCATCCGGAGCCTTCGGTGACTCCACCAGGACTCGAACCTGGAACCTACTGCTTAGAAGGCAGTTGCTCTATCCGGTTGAGCTATGGAGCCATTCTTTGCGGAGGCACAAAATTAATACATGCTTTCCACAAAAACCATTGTGGCATCATCAATATTATGTATTGCAGAAAAGCGAAATTTAGGCAAAAACAGAAGCCATGGCCCCTACTTTATTTGACCCCGAACCCCCGGAAGAATCGCCCCGCATAGATGTGAAGATTGAGGCCTCGTGGAAGGAGGTGCTGAAAGATGAATTCGGCAAGGCTTATTTTGCAAAAATAAGGGAAGGCCTCCGCGCAGAGAAAGCTGCCGGCATGGTCGTCTACCCCAGGGGGCCACAGATTTTCAATGCTTTCAATAAGACCCCCTTTGACCGCGTACGCGTGGTCATTCTCGGGCAGGACCCCTATCACGGGCCGGGGCAGGCCCACGGCCTTTGCTTTTCGGTGCAGGATGGCATAAAGCCACCGCCTTCACTTGTCAATATTTTCAAAGAAATAGAATCGGACACGGGCATAGAAATGAATAAAAAAAACGGCAACCTGGAACCCTGGGCAGCGCAGGGTGTTTTTCTGCTCAATGCCATACTCACGGTAAGGCACAAGTCACCGGCATCGCACCGCAAGCTGGGCTGGGAAAACTTTACCGATGCCGTGATCCGGGCCCTTTCGGAAGGCAGGGAAAATCTGGTGTTTATGCTTTGGGGAAGTTTTGCGCGAAGCAAAAAATTCTTAATCCGTGCAGACCGTCATCTCATATTGGAAGCCTCCCACCCATCGCCTTACTCTGCGCATTCCGGATTCTTTTCGTGCCGGCATTTCTCAAAGGCCAACCAATACCTGAAGGCCCACGGAAAAGGAGAAATCGACTGGAAGCTATAACTCTATCTTTTTCGGGGCAAACAAATCGTACTTTCTCCGGCTCACCAGCAGGCGGCTGCCCTCGTCCCTCACCTTGCGATACCCGAGCAGGTGCAGAATTTTCAAGGGATACAAGCGGGCAATCTTTTTATTGACACGCACCGTCCATATGTCCCGTTTACAGCGTTTAATTCCCGGAAGGAAAACAATCCACTTGCGGGGCATGGTCAGGCGAAGCACGAGAGATACGAGCAACCAGAAGGGATTGATCTTCCGGATAATAAAGAAGCCGTCATCGCCCTGCTCCTGATACAAAGGCATAAAGATGCGCCCTGCCATAGGGGAATATACCGGCTTGCCATTGCTGCTTGCAAGCATTTCCCCTTTGTGTACAGGTTTAAAATTGTAATAACCCGCCTGCATTTTAAAGCGCTCGCCTTCGGCAATGCCGTAGCGGTAAATGCTCTCAAAAACCCTTGGCAGGCCCTTTGAAGAAGCATGCAGGATGGCCCGCATGTGCTGGTAACCGGCAATGGCATCGCGCTTTACAAGGCCGGCATGCGTCAGAGCCAGCCAGATGGCCGCTTCGTGGCGGTCCACACTGCCGGGGTCCTCATGGCTGCCGGCTTCAAAGTTGATGGCTACCAATCCTTTTTCATTCAGAAAAGTGGAAAGAGTGCCTTCAATCTGCTCTTCGATGCCCAGCACCTTGGGTACCGGAATTCTTGCCGTCAGTCTGCGGTTGCGAATGGTATCGCCCAGGATAAAAAACGGGCTGGAACTGGCCGAGGTCGTATGCAAATCGAGGAGGAAGGCCTGGCGCAATCCGTTGGCTGCTCTGCGTATTTCGCCATAAAGCGCTTCGAGCTCTTCGAACTCCGCCTCCTCACATTCATGGCATTGCAGATGCGCCTCCGTCCAGAGGCGGTTCAGGTCGATGTGTATGAACCTCTTTCTTTCCTGCAGGGCTTTCAGGTTGCCGCGAAGTGCTATAAAGCGGCCGTTGATTTGTATTTTTTCCTCCCGAATCCTCCGGATCACCCGCTCAATGGCTTCCACACCGGCCGGCTCGTTTCCGTGAATCCCCCCGATGACCATGACGACCGGCTCTTTTTCTTCACCCAGACGGCCCAAAATACGGCTGGTCTTTGGCACTGCAGCTTCCTCTCTATTCATTGCCGGGTAAAATTAGCACTATTGCCCTTGAAGAGAGAAGAATGGCCCTTCAAGTTCTGCTAACTTTGCCCCATGACTGCGGAAAAGAACCGGCCGGAACGATTGCAGAAAAATATTGTCGTAACACAAAGAAATGCACGCTGCTTTACGTATGGAGAAGGAGGAAAAGACACCCGCCACGCATGGATCGTCATGCACGGCTACGGGCAGCTTGCCAGCGGAGTCATGCAACATTTCACCCGGCTGAACCCGCAGACTCATTTTGTGGTAGCCCCCGAGGGCCTGTCGCGATTTTATGTCAACGGGCTCTACGGAAAGGTGGGCGCCAGCTGGATGACCAGCGAAGACCGGGAGCTGGAGATCGAAGATCAATTGTCTTTTCTCGACCGCGTGTATGCAGAGTTTCTTTCTCCCTTGGAGCACAAAAAGCTGCGCATTCATGCCCTGGGCTTTTCGCAGGGCGTAGCTACGCTGACGCGCTGGCTGATTCATCGAAAGCCCCCCATCGACAGCATTGTCTTCTGGGCGGGTACGGCCCCCATTGCGGAAATCAAAGCCCGCAGACAGCCCTTCAGCAAGGTTCCCTGGTATTTTGTGGTGGGCGATGAAGATGAATTTCTCCCGGAAAAAGCCGTGCAAAGGCACCTGAAAAATCTGGAAGAAAAGAGCGGGAGAAAAATACGGGTACTGCGCTACAAAGGAAGACACCGCATTGAACCCGAAGCCCTCATGGAGCTGCTAACACTTATTGAGGCGGCATCTTAAATCCATTGCGGATAAAACGGAGAAAAGCCTTTCTTTTTTCCCGGGCCTTCAGCGTCATTCTCATTTCCCCGAGGAGGGTTTTCAAGGAAATTCTTTTTGCTTCCTCTCTGCCTTCCCCCGCTTCTGCCCTGCTTTGCTTTTTTTCATATTCTTCGGTGTAGGCCTTTATTTCTTCATCACTGAGGTGCGCCCTGGTTTTGGGCCGGTGTATGGCATTGGCCTGCTCATATTGCAGCTTTTCCCTGGCCATTTCCAGATTGTTCCGGGCCACCTCGTCTTCCGGGTCGAGGCGAACGGCCCATTCGTAATCGGCAATGGCTCCGCGCAGGTCGCCCGTCCGCTCCCTGACATAGGCACGGCAAGCATAGCGGTAGGCATAATCGGGTTCCAGTTCAATGGCTCTTTCCATATCGGCCATGGCACTCTTGACATCGCCCCGGCTAAAATGGGTCACTCCGCGCTGCCCGACAAAGTCGGCATTGGAAGGAAAACGCAGCAACAAGTCATCCAGGAGGGCAATCGATGATTTCCATTCTTTCTGCTTCAGATAGGCTCTGCTGAGTTCAAATTGTATCTCGGGGTTTTCTGGGTCCTCCTTGCGGGCGATCAGCAGCAGCTCTGCCGCCTCAGCCGCGCTGCCGTTTTGAAGTAACTCTAAGGCCCTCCTCAATTGCTCTTTGCTCATGATAAAAGGATAGTGGATCAGCAGCTTAAAAGTTCAAATAAGCCGAAGAAAACAGCCAGCCAGATCAGGCCTTTGAAAAAGAAGAAGAAAAAGGCACCCAAGCCCATCCCTTTGAGCCAATTCATCATATTTTTTTTCCTTTTCAACTTTTTTTAAACGGGGAGCGTAAAGAATGGAAAATTGATCTTATGCGGATAAATTTCAGAAATTCCATTTGAGAGAAATACCCAAATCAGGATAAAAAGAAGAAAGGCACTCTGATTGCTCAAAGTGCCTTCTCCAACCCAAAACCTAATTAAAACCATGAAACAACTACTATGAATAGTCAATGGTGTGGCCCTTAGGCTGACCACGATAACATAACTGACTGACAGTGTAGGCAGTTCCTCAATACGGAGGGCAAGCGTTAAAAAGTGTTAGCCCCCGGCAATTCTTCTCTTTTCATGACATTGGCATGACATTTTTAATTTCTTGCATCAACTCATCATTTTTTGTCAAATTTGAGAGGAATTTATACCCATGAAGCGTATGGCAACGGCAAAGACATTCGGGCAGAACAGCAGACTCCATTATTTCCTGCTGGCCTTCATTGCCCTGCTTTTTTATGCCAACAGCATCCACAATGAATATGCCCTCGATGACGGGCTGGTGATTACCGAGAATCCTTATACCCGTCAGGGGATATCGGGCATAGGCGATATTTTCACTCACGATGCCTATCAGTGGTATTATGAAGAAAAAGGAAGTGCGGGCGAACTGAGCGGAGGCCGTTACCGCCCGCTGTCTATCGTCACTTTTGCCGTTGAATACGAGTTTTTCGGTGCCAGTCCGGCTCTGAGCCATGCCGTCAATGTCCTGCTTTATCTGCTCACCGGACTGCTGATTTACTATTTGCTCAGTCACTTTTGGTTCGAAAAAAACCGGCCCCTGGCATTTCTTACCGCTTTTCTTTTTCTTATCCATCCGGTGCACACCGAGGCGGTGGCCAATATCAAAGGCAGAGATGAATTGCTTGCCTTTTTTCTTTTGCTCCTGACCCTCACCGCGCTCTTCCGCTACCTCCGCAGCAGGAAACGCGGCACCCTGATCCTTTCCCTCTTTTTCTACTTCCTTGCGCTGCTTTCCAAAGAAAACAGCATCACTTTTCTGGCCGTCATCCCGGCTTCCCTTTACTTCTTCGGGCCGCAGTCGCTGCGCAAGAGCCTGAAGCAAAGTCTTCCCTTTCTCCTCGTTGCCGGGCTCTGGTTTGCCCTTCGCTATGCCGTCATCGGGGGCAGCGGAGCCGCCCCCGGAGATATCATGAACGATCCTTTCCTTTATGCCGGGGCTGAAGAGAAAACCGCGACCGCCTTTTTTATTCTTCTGAAGTATCTGCAACTCCTCGTCTGGCCCCGTCCTCTGGTCTATGACTACGGATATGCCCAAATCGCCTATCGACATTTTTCGGACCCTGCGGTGCTGCTATCCGTTGCATTGCATGCGGGCCTGCTGATTGCCGTATGGGCCGGCTGGAAACGAAGAGCGCTCTGGTCTTTTGCGGCACTCTGCTATCTGGCGACCATCAGTATTGTTTCAAACCTGCTGATCCCGCTCGGGGGCACCATGGGAGAAAGACTGCTCTATATCCCCTCTTTTGCCTTTGCGCTTTTCTCGGCTTACCTTTTGCAGTTGATTTACCGCAAACTGCCGGGCAAGACGGCCCCCGCCATGGCCATTGCCTTTCTGCTTGCACTGACAGCGGGCTGCGCCTGGCAGAGCATCCAGCGAAACGCGGTATGGAAGAACAACAAAAGCCTGTTTATTCACGATGTCGAAGAGGCTCCGCAAAGCATCAAGGCAAATACAGCGGCAGCCGGGGCCTATGTCAATATCTACCTCGAAGAGCAGGATACGGCTGCATTGCTGAAAGCCCTGAAATATTACCACCGTGCCGAAGCCCTTTATCCGGTGAGGGAAGACTCCTTCAAACGCGAACTCTTTCTTTACAACAACTACATCAACCAGGCCTTTATCTACTACAGCATGGACAGTTTGCAGCCGGCCGAAAAGGCCTGGCGCAAGGCCAAATCCATTAAGCCCTTTCATCCCAAAGTGAAAGAATATGCCCGGGCCCTGGCTCTCAATTATTACAAAAAAGCCAATGAAGCAGCAGGCAGCGACCTCGAAAAGGCCATCCGGCTTTATCAAAAATCCGTTGAGCTCGATCCCTCATTTGCCGATGCATGGTACAATCTGGGCGGAGCCCTCTACACGGCCGGGCAACTGACCGAAGCCCGGCAGGCCTTCGAAAAAGCCCTGGCCCTGAATCCCGGCAACGAAAAAGCCCGTCAGGGCCTCGCGGCAGTCGATTTCCTGCTCAAGAAGAAAAAATGAAAAGCCGGAAACAAGCATATATCTCTCTGCACATCGCGGTCTTTCTCTTCGGCTTCACCGCCATTCTCGGCCGCCTGATACAACTGAGCGAAATGGAAATCGTGTGGTACAGGGTGCTCCTGACTTCCCTCAGCCTGCTTTTCATTCCGGGACTGCTTCGCGAGGTGCGCGCCATGAAGCGAAAAGAAATTGCCCATTTGGCAGGCATCGGCCTGCTGGTGGTCAGCCACTGGGTTTGCTTCTATGGCAGCATCAAGTACTCCAATGTCACCGTGGCCCTCTCTGTATTGTCAACCACGGCTTTTTTTACGGCCCTTCTCGAGCCCCTCTTCTTTTCTTCCCGGGTCAAAAAACAGGAGCTCTTTCTCGGAGCCCTCATCATTCCCGGCATGTATCTCATATTTCACTTCGGCAAATTATACCTGACCGGCATCCTTCTTTCGCTGATGGCGGCCATCCTTGCTTCAATTTTTACCATCCTCAACCGCAAGAAAGTTAAGCAGCACAGCCCGATGGCCATGACATTCGTAGAACTTTCCGCGGGATGGGTCTTTCTCTCGCTTCTCGTGCCCGCCTATCGCTTCTTTTTTCCCGAAGCACACTTTGCTCCTTCCCCTTCGGATTTTGCCTGGCTGCTCGTGCTGGCCCTGCTTTGCACCACCCTGGCCTACAGCCTGGCGCTCGGATCGCTGCGGAGGGTCAGTGCATTCACCTTTAACATCAGCATCAACCTTGAACCGGTGTACGGGATTGTGATGGCAGTCATTCTTTTCCGGGAAAATGAATACATTAATCCTGCGTTCTACCTGGGCACCGCCATCATCCTGGCTGCCATTTTCATTCATGTTTTTATGGAATACCGGGCAGGGCGCAAGGCCGTGAAAAAAAATTGAACGCTCTTTTTGCCACAATGCTTATTCTTGTAAATATGAAAACCCAATCTTTCCCCGGACTCCTGTACCTTCTTCTCTTTCCGCTCCTCATTGCTTCCTGCAAAGGGCCTGCAAGCGACCTGGACAATATTCCGGCCGAAAGCCGGTCGCTACTGCAGGTGCGCCTGCCCCGGCTGGTCGAAAAATCAAACATCAACTACATCCGCGACAGTGTCGGCTACGAGCTCATCAAGATGGGCATGGCCTTCACGGGCATCCCCGATTTCATAGAAGACCGCTCGCGCCTGGGCATCGACTTCAGCCAAAACCTTTACCTCTTCCGGCCCGACAGCAGCGAGGATGCTCCGCTGTCCGCCTTTTTCCATGTTTCTGCTCCCGACAGCCTGATTCGCCTGCTCCGGATGACAGATAATTCCCTTTTCCTCACAAGGGAGGACGGCTTTACGAAAATCCGCTTTGCCTTCGGACAGATATTGATAAAAGGAGACAAGGCCTATTACTGCATTGAGAAGGATGAAAAATATACGCAGCAGATGCGCCATTATTTTGAGATGAAAGCCGATGAAAGTCTGGGGCGTTCAGAACCTGACATAGCCAAATATTTT
>JALSIH010000218.1 GCA_026981615.1 Chitinophagales bacterium | reverse complement strand
TGAACATCAGCCCCAACCTTAGCCCCGATGGCAAATATCTCGTCTTTCTCTCCGAGAAGGATGTCTTTTCCATCGATTATTACCTGGCCGATGCGCGCAGCGGTAAAATTATCCGGAAACTGGCCTCCTCCGTCAAAGAGGGGCACATTGATGCGTTCAACTTCCTGGAGTCGGGCGGGGCCTGGTCGCCCGACAGCCGCAAATATGCCTTTGTCATTTATGCCCGGGGGCAGAACTTCCTTAAAATCGTGGATGTGGAAAGCGGCAAAACCCTTTCGGAACTGGCCGTCCCCGGCTATGCCTCTTTCGCCAATCCCGCCTGGTCGCCTGACGGGAAAAGCATTGTGCTGAGTGCACAGAAAAGCATGCACTCCGATCTCATCTTATTTCATCCGGAGAGCCGGCAGGTCGAAGAACTTACACAGGATGATTTTGCAGCCCTCCTGCCTTCATTCTCTCCTGACGGACGCTTCATTGTCTACAGTACGGACCGGCTCTCGCAGCAAAGCCGCAATCAAAGTGCCCGGCAATGGTTTAACCTGGCCATCTATGATCTGGAAAGCGGGCAATCGATCGATCTTGCCTTTTTTGAAGGGGCCGACAACCTCAATCCGCTCTTCTCTGCCGATGGGCAATCCATTTATTTCCTTTCCAATCGTGACGGCTTCCGGAATTTATATGAATACGACATTCCCCAAAGCAAAATCTACCGGCTCAGCCGCCTTTTTACGGGCATCAGCGGAGTGACGGCCCCGGCCCCGGCCCTCAGCATTGACCGGAGCAGCGACAACCTGGCCTACATTTATTATGCAGAGAAGAAATACCGGATCTATACGGTCAACCCTTCGGAGCTGGAAAAGACAGCGGTCAGCCCTTATGATCTGGACTTCTATGCCGGCCTGCTGCCTCCGGCTCCCCCGGCAAAAAACTCCGGGGTGAGTGCACGCATCCTGCATTTTCACAGTCTGCCGCCCCTTCCCGATTCTCTTTTCAGGATGGAGGCCTACCGCCCCGAATTCAAGCTCGAATACATCGGAAATACGCAAATCGGGGTATCCTCATCGGCATTCGGCACCGGTGCTTCCGGGGGCGTCAGCATGCTTTTTGGTGATATCATCGGCTACAACAAGCTCTTTACCGCCCTCAACATCAATGGCGACCTGCGCGATGCGGCCGGCCAGTTTTACTATCTCAATCAAAAAAACCGCATCCACTGGGGCCTCGGAGTGAGCCATATTCCCATTCGCTACGGCTCGATTGCTTACCGCCCGGGCACGGATACGCTCAGCGGAACGGTCATCCCTACGGATGAATATATTTTCAACACTTTCCGGATATTCGAAGACCAGATCAATGCCGACATTCAGTATCCGTTCAACCGGACACAGCGGCTGGAATTCGGTGCTTCGGCCGCCCGCTATTATTACCATCAAATCGTTGAGTACTATTCCTATTCACTGACGGGGATATTGCTGAACTACCGCAGGGAGAAGGTGCCTGTGCCCGATGGCTTTAACCTTTATCGCCTGAGCGCTGCCTGGGTGGGCGACAATGCTTTTTTCGGCATGGCTTCACCCATGGCCGGCTATCGCTACCGCATCCAGGCCGACCGCTTCGCAGGTGCGCAAAACTATTGGGGGCTGCTGGCCGATCTGCGCAAATATTTCCGGATGAAGCCTTTCTCGCTGGCCATCCGCTCCTTCAATGTGAGCCGGGCCGGCATCGGAGCCAATCTTCTCATCAACTATCCGCTCTTTGCCGGTGACCCCACCCTTGTGCACGGATATTACAGCTATTTTTTCAGCAACAACAGCTCCTTTCCCATTCAGCTCCTGCTGGGCAACAATATCCATGTCTTCAATGCCGAGTGGCGGCTGGCACTCAGCGGGCCGCGGCAATTGGCCCTCATACGCTCGCGCTATCTGTTTACCGAGTTGGCCGTTTTTGCCGATGCCGGTCTGGCATGGAATGCCGGAGACCGGATATTCGGCCGCTTTTCCGACATCGACCCCGAATCGGGCAGGCAGCGTGCACCCGTTTTCAGCACCGGACTTTCTCTTCGCATCAACCTTTTCGGGCAGCTTGTACTGGAGCCTTACTACGCCTTTGCGCTGCAAGACCCGCAGTACAAACAGGGCCGCTTCGGGCTGAATATCAGCCCGGGCTGGTGATCAGTAAAAAAGGAAATATCCCGGAGAAATGCCCACCTGCATTGTGTCGATAGGTGACAGACTGCTGCTAAAGCGGTAAACGGCCCCGTTGGAGCTGAAATCGCCCGCATCTCCGAGGTACAATTCGTCATTTGCGGGGTCCACACCAATGGCATACCACGAATGCGATCCGGCCGGTATCAATGCGTTTGCGGGAGCCTGGTTGTCGTTGACCGAAAATTTGTAAACGTCCGTATTCAGGAAATAAAAGGCATCCCCTGCCGCATTGGCCGTGAGATCACCGGCATATCCTCCGCTCAGCGGAAAGTCCTTCTTGATGCTGAAGTCATTCTTATCAAGCTCATAGACATGGGGCAGGTCGCCCGTGAAGGAGCCGCTGCAAAGCACCCATACGTCACCGTCACTGTCGTGGGCCATGCTTTTTGCCTGATTCAGCAGGGCTATCTTGTCGACAATGGAGTCCGTCAGCGGATCAATCACATAAATAAAAGCATTGCTGTTGTTGCCGACAAGCACTTTGCCGTTGTGCATCATCATTTCCTCGGTCCAGCCGCCTATGCCTATTTTTCCGCTGATGCTGTGGCTGCTCAAATCGACAATGGCAATGGAATCACCGAAGAGTTCGCTCACATAGGCTTTCTTGTCACCTACTTTCAGGATGTATCGCGGGGAGGTAAAACCGCTTATCTGTGCCATGCGCAAAAGGCTGTCGAGTCCCGTCACTTCAATTTTTTGCGAATTGTTGACCACGATGTAGCCCTGCCCGTCAATGATGCTCATCGACTGCACTACATCGCCCGGATTTTCGCCATTGATGCTTTGAAAGAGCTTGTTTTCCACCTCTTGGTCCGTTTTGTTGTAGACACTCACGCTGCCGTTGCCCTGCTGAAAGGCGCCCTCGTTGAGTATAAAGACGGTTTCGCCTTTGATAAACGCTTGCCGGCCGGACGGGTCGAGCGGTTTTTTACAATTGGCAGCCATCGCAAAAAGGGCCGCCACCAAAGCAATCATCGTTAAGTTTCTCATGGTTTCTGTTTTTATGATTTAAAAGTGAAGATAAATTCCTGTATAAAAAGCAATGGGGGGCATGAAATAGGCAGGCATGACCCGGTAGCTCTCGTTCCATACATTGCTAAGCCTTGCATAGGCATTCATCCGGGTTTTGCCGGTTTCAAAGGTTCGGGCACATTCCATTTCTCCCAAGTCAAAAGCTTCGATGGGGTAGCTGTTGCTGTTGTCGCTGTAGCGCACTCCGCTGAAGCGGTGACTGTAGCTCAGGGTCCAGTGCCTGTATGCGGCTTCTATGCGGGCATGGCCGGTCCAGCGGGGGACAAAGGCCATTTGCAGTTCATTTGACCATCGATCGCGAAGTGCCCGGGTAAAGGCCAGCCCTGCCCGGGCCCTGAATCGGACGGGACCTTTCAGGCTGGCCGCCTGCACTTGCCACTCAAGCCCCCTTGCGTAGCTTTTGGCTATATTATCCGGCTGCCAGATGCCGCCATCTGCGGGTTGCCAGACAATCTGGTCGAGCATGGCATTGGCATAGGCGCTGAATGTGCCCGAGAGGAGGTGCCTGTCGCTGCTGCATTCAAAGAGCAGTGTCAGATCAGCGGCCCAGCCCCGCTCGGGCTTCAATTGCGGATTGCCACCGGGCTGCCAATAGAGGTCGTTCAGCGTGGGTTCCCGGTAGTGCCGGCTCACTTTGCCTTTGAGGGTCCATTTTCCAAAAGCCCGTGAGGCGGCCAGCGTGGGGATGAAAGGGTGAATCCCCTGCGAACTCCTCCCCTGCCTCAGATTGAGATGTATCATGGATTTCTTGTCAGGTGTATAGACCCATGAGACGAGCAGTGCCTCTTCATGGCGATCCACGTCTTCGCTCAGCGGATCGAGCTGGGCCCGGTCGTAGCGCAGAAAGAATCCGGCCCGCATCATCCATTTTGCATTCAGCGTGAGGCTGTAGTCGGGTTGAAATACCAGCGAACGGGAACGGTTGCGCGCATAGAGATTCAGGCTTGTGTCGTTGTAGTTGATCTTTTCAGCGATCCAGCCGGCATTGATATGCCAGTAATGATCTTTGCCTCCTCTTTTCCATCCCAGTTTCACATAATTGCCGGCATCCTGCTGCGATTTTTGGCTGGCGCTTTCGAAAATGCCGGGCGGCAACTGCCGGTCGGATGACAAATGCATATAATGAATGTCGAGGGCACTTTTTTTCCCCTGAATTGTACTTTGATATTGCAAGCCCTGCTGCTGCAAGCGGGCGTGCGTCAGGCGATCTGCGAGAGGCGGATTTCTGGCGGTGTTCAGGAAGGGATAGTCGTTTCGGCTCCGGGAGGCATAGAGAGAGATTTTGCCCCGGTAATGAGCCTCTCCGTAGGAAAGTGAGACGCCCCCGGCCCTCATTCCGAAAGACCCGCCTGCCAGGGTGACATCGCTCTTCCATCCCCTGAGCGCAGCCATGGCCGTAGAAAGCCGGAGGGTGCCGCCAATGGCTCCGCTGCCTGCCAGTCCGGCCGATGAACCGTAGACCATCTCCGCATCTTCGAAAAAGAAAGCCGGCAGCAGGCGCAGGTCTTTTTGTCCGTTCATGGGGCTTTGGATATTCAATCCGTTCCAGAGAATGGCCATCTGCTGGGCTCCCGTGCCGCGCACCGAAGCCAGGGCCAGACCGGCCGGCCCGTATTCCCTCAAAAAAACCGATGTATTCTCCGAGAGGACTCCGGCCAGTGAAAGGCCGTATTTTTTTGCCCGCGAAAGGGAAAGACTGTCGCTGAGCGATCCTGCCGGCAAGAGGCTGAAGCGGTCGCCTTTCACCACGGCACCGGGCAGGTGATATACCGTATCGGGCGGTGCCTGCGAGATCCCCAATCGAAAGAGAAAAAGCATAAAGAGAGTGACCGCAATGCGCATATACTTTTCATTTTACGCAAGCCGGAAGCGGATAATCTGAAGAATGATGCGGACAAAAAAGGAGATGCCTGCTATTCTTTGCCTTTATCCCCGAAGGCTGCGAATTACTTGCAATGGCAGGTCTTCTGACTTGCTCTCTCTTTTGCCGGCCTTCCCATCATTCCGTTAAATGACAGTGGCACTGGATGGGCAAAAGGTGATTCTTTAGCGAATCCATTGAGCTTACAGCTGCGGGTACAGTTCCGGATTTCCACCGGATTCCCTTTTCATCGCTTCCCCCCGAATCGGAGTCAGCGAACCGTTGCGGGATAAAAATAGAAATTTTTTCTTTCCTGATCTATGCCGGTTTAGAGATTTTCAACGGATTTCCGGGAAAAAATAAAAAAGCCCCGAACCTCAGTTGCGGAAGCCATCAGGTGGAATTGAACGGGATAGCAAAACCGGAATAACAAGAACTATGAAAACCGGATAAAAAACCCCGGCCCGGCAGGCCGGGGCCATTGGATCGGATGATGACTCCCTGGTCCGGGACTCATGGCAATCACATCAAGCAAAAGCCAGTGTTAAACCACTTTTATTTTTTTAGGCGGTTTGGTTTTGGCTTCTTCCGATTTCGGAACCGTGATGTGAAGAATTCCGTCATGATAGCTTGCCGAGATTTTGTCGCTTTCCACCATGTTTTCAGGCAGTCTGAATGCTCTTTGGAAAGATTGATACCAGAACTCTCTGCGGGTGTAGTCGTTGTCTTCCACGACATCTTCATTTTTAATGTCGGCAGAGATTACGAGCATGTCATCCACCAATTCCACCGTAAAGTCGTTTTTCTTCATGCCCGGTGCAGCGACTTCCAACTCGTAGCTATCGTTGGTTTCACGGATGTTTACGGCAGGCAATGTGCCGCTTGTGCCGGTGCGATTGCCCAGTGTCCAGTCGAAGAGATCCCTGGTCAGAAAGTCATCAAAGAAGGTTGGCCATGTGCTCATTGCAGACCAGCCGGTTTTCGGAGCTGTTTTCATTAAGGTTCCCATAACTCAATCCTCCTTTTTTTTGGTTAAGAAATTTATTTTTTTCAATCTCTTTTTTGCCTTGCACTTCCAAGGATTTCAATTCCCGTGCCAGGCAGGAATTCGCGAAAATTTGACAGTTTCAGATTGCAAAATTGACACCTGCGGAAAGAACTTTTGTCATATAATTCAATGATAATCAATCATAAATCACTTTCTTTTCTCAGACAAAAGCCTACACATTGCAAACACGGATAATGCATGGGGTCTCACAGAGGCCGTGATTTTCCGGGAAAAGAAATCCCCTTCTTCTTCTCCGAAGAGTGCCAATTTATCAGCAACTTTGGCATTGAGAAAAGAAAGCCGTGAAAAGACCGGAAACCCGTGAACAGAATCGCATCTACGGACAGCATGTCCACGAACGATATCTGCCCTACCGCCTTATCCTGAGTTTTGCCATGCTCGGCATTGCCATGCTTTTTATTGTATTGATGCTTGCGTTTCTTTTCAGCCGAAATGAGGCTGCAGAGCCTGTACCCTTTCCAAAGCTCTTTTTGCTCAGCACCCTCCTGCTTGGCGGCAGCAGCCTGGCCATTCAAAAAGCCCGGAAGGCCTTCATGGCCGAAGAGCGGACACGCTATGCACGATTGGTGACGGTCACTCTGCTTCTCGGTCTGGCATTCATGGCCAGCCAGATCGGGGCCTGGTATGTCCTTCAGCATCACGGCATATTTGTGAACACTTTTGCTGCCGCCTCCTACCTCTATCTGCTGACGGGGCTGCATGCCGTGCACATGACAGCGGGAGTGGCCATCCTGCTGCTTTTTGCCTGGCCGGCATGGCGCTATACGCGCAACGAGGGAACCGCCCTCTACTACTTCAGCGATCCGGCCCGGCTTCTGCACCTCGACCTGATTCGCATCTACTGGCACTTTTTGGCTGCCATCTGGGGCTTGCTGCTGCTCTTTTTTCTCTTGGGCTCGGGGCTATTGTGAAGTTGCGTATTCCATCCCGAGATTGTAGAAAACGAAAGACCAGATATCCGTGTATTCATCAATGATCATGGTGACGGGCTTACCGCCTCCGTGGCCCGCTTTCGTCTCGATGCGAATCAAAACAGGCTTGTCTCCGCCCTGTTTTTCCTGCAGGGTGGCGGCAAACTTGAAACTGTGGGCCGGCACCACACGATCATCATGATCGCCCGTGGTGATCAGCGTGGCCGGATATGAAACCCCTTCTTTCAGATTGTGCAGCGGAGAGTATTTGTAGAGGTACTCAAACTCTGCGGCACTGTCGCTGCTGCCATACTCCACCACCCATCCGTGGCCCACGGTAAATTTGTGAAAGCGAAGCATATCCATCACCCCCACGGCCGGCAGGGCCACGGCAAAAAGTTCGGGGCGCTGTGTCATGACGGCACCTACGAGAAGACCGCCATTAGAGCCCCCGCGAATGGCCAGCTTTTCCGGCCGGGTATATTTTTCGTCTATCAGATATTCGGCTGCGGCAATGAAATCATCGAAGACATTTTGTTTTTTCTCTTTCATACCCGCTTCGTGCCAGGCTTCGCCATACTCACCTCCGCCCCGCAGATTGGCCACACAATAAATGCCGCCTGCCTCCAGAAAGACCAGGTTGGCCGGATTGAAGCCGGGGGTCAGGCTGATGTTAAAGCCTCCGTATCCATATAGCAGAGTCGGATTGTCCCCGTCCTGTTTGAGTCCCTTTTTCATGGTGATAAACATGGGCACTTTCGTTCCGTCTTTGCTGCGGTAAAAAACCTGCCGTGTTTCATAGTCTGCGGGGTCAAACTTCACCTCCGGCTTAAAAAAGACACTGCTTTCCCCGCTTTCGAGCTCGTATTTGTAGATGGTCGTAGGGTAGGTATAGGAAGTGAACGAGTAGAAGATAAAAGGGTCTTCCTTGCTGGCCGAAACGCCCCCGACCGAACCGATGGTCGGCAGCTCGATCTTTTTAAGCTCCTTCCCGTCCAGATCATAAATATAGAGATGGTCGCTGGCATCCTTCATGAACTGCACCACGAGCTTGTCACCGGCTATCCGAACACTTGAGAGCACCGCTTTCTCCTGGTTGGGAATGACATCCACCCAGTTTTCGGGCCCCGGATCGGAGGCATCCACTTTCACCAGGCGATAATTGGGCGCATCAAGGTTGGTGTAGATATAC
>JALSIH010000217.1 GCA_026981615.1 Chitinophagales bacterium | reverse complement strand
GAAAGGCCGCGTGCCAATCCAAACCGTATCTACCCGAAAGTCGGGTGCGCCTTTCACTTTCAAGACAAACTGATAGTTGATGCCCATGCCTCCTCCGGCTACCCCGGCATACCATTTCCGGCTGCTGGCGTCTTCTATTTTAAAAGGAGCCTTCTGCGATCCCATGAAAAGGGCACAGGAAGAAAAAGAAAGGGCAATCGCCAGGTACAACAGATATCTCATACATTCAAAATTTTATAGGTTAATTCCTGGAGCAGGGCTCCGTCATTGTTTTCTGCCACATCAACGCCTTTTGATTTCAGATCGTACGCGGCTATGATTTCAATCGCCTTCCTCACCTGGCTTTCATTGTAGTTTGAGGCTCCCCGTTTGTAGTCGTTCGTATAATACGGACTGATTTTCAAGAGTTTAACAATATCGGAAGAGCCGGACGGGCGATAACGGTGCCAGAGAAGCAATTTGCTGTAAAGCATGTAAAATGAAGCCGTAATCACCGGCATGGGGCCCGCTTTGGGATTGGCCTTAAAGTATCGGATGATCCTGAAGGCCCTCGCCACATCGCGGCTCAAAAGCGCATTGCCGAGCTCGAAGACATTGTAGTCCTTGCTGATTCCGACCTGTGCTTCAATCTCTTCTTCGCTGATTACTGATGTCCCCTCTTTATTGATGGTCAGTTTTTCCAGGCTGTTTATGATTTTCGAGAGATCGGTTCCGAGATATTCCAGCAGCAAAGCCGTGGCCTTGGGGCTTATCTCCAGACCTTTCTCCGCCACATATTGCCCGATCCAGCCCGGAACCTGGTTTTCATAAAGCCGCTGACTGTTAAAAACCACTCCGTGTTTCGCAATGTGCTTGTAGATTTTTGTATTTTTTGCAATCTTCTTTCCCTTGTAATTGATTACAAAAACAGTAGAGGCTACCGGATTCTCGAAATAAGGCTCCAGACCTTTGAATGTACGCATTTGCTGTGCTTCTTTCAAAATGATCACCTGCCGCTGCCCCATCATCGGGAAGCTGCGCAGACGCTCTATCAGAGAGGTGGCATCCAGGTCCTGGCCGTAAAAAAGATGAAAGTTGAAGCTCTTTTCCGACTCATCGAGCAGCTGCGTTTCAAAGTAGTCCGTTATTTGGTCGATATAATAGGGTTCATCTCCCTGCAACAGGTACACGGGCCGGACATCCCCTTTCCTGAGTGATTCAATTATTTTTTGAGCTTCTTTCATTTTCAGAATCGCAGATGGCGAACCGTTTCTCCGTTGTTGATGAGCTGGCGCAGTGAGTCAATCCCGATCTGAAGATGATCGTGCGTAAACCGGGCCGTTACTTTCACATCCGATGCTTCGGTCTTTACCCCTTCGGGGATCATCGGCTGATCGGATACCAGCAGAAGAGCTCCTGCCGGGATTTTGTTGGCAAAGGATACCGAAAAGATGGTAGCCGTTTCCATGTCAATGGCCATGGCCCGGATGCTGCGAAGATATTTCTTGAATTTTACGTCATGCTCCCAGACTCTCCGGTTGGTTGTATATACGGTACCTGTCCAGTAATCTTTCCGGTGGTCTCTGATGGTGGTGGATATGGCTTTTTGCAAAGCAAAAGCCGGAAGAGCCGGCACCTCGGGCGGGAAATAGTCATTGGAAGTACCTTCCCCGCGGATGCCCGCTATGGGCAAAATCAAATCGCCTATTTCATTCTTCTTTTTAAGGCCTCCGCATTTGCCGAGGAAGAGAATGCCTTTGGGGTTGATGGCCGCAAGGAGATCGCAAATGGTAGCGGCATTGGCGCTGCCCATGCCGAAATTGATGATGCTGATTCCATTGGCCGTGGCATTGAGCATCGGGCGGCTCTGGCCCCGCAGCTCTACATCGTGCATTTCGGCAAATTTCTTTACGTAGTCATTGAAATTGACCAATAAAATATATTTCCCGAATTCTCCCAACTCGGTACCTGTATACCGGGGCAACCAGTTTTTTACAATTTCTTCCTTCGTATCCATGCCCCAAAGTTAACCAAGAGCTGGCGAATGCACTTGCATGCTGCCGCGAATCTTTCCACCTCCGCCCCCTCCGTCTCTATCCCCTCAGCCCGTAAATTTGCAATATGAAACCCATTCAACTCGACCTGCACGAAATGGCTGCCCGCCTGGGGCCGGGCCCTGCCCTGTGGGACCCCGTACGCAAAAAGAAGGTGAAAGCCGATCCGGAAGAATGGGTGCGCCAGTTGCTCCTGCACTATTTCATTGAAGTACTCGGAGTGCCGCGCGGCCTCATCAGCGTGGAAAAGCAGATCAGCGTGGGCTCGCTTCGGAAGCGCTATGACATTCTCGTGCACGACCGGAGCGGAAAAGCCTTGCTGCTGGTAGAATGCAAAGCCCCTGAAATCAAAATCACCCAAAAAGTCTTTGACCAGGCCGGGCGCTACAATCTGGCACTGAAAGTGCCGTGGCTGCTGGTGAGCAATGGCCGCGAGAGCTACTGTGCCCGCATCGACCATTTGAAGGGGCGCACCAGCTTTGTCAGCGAAATCCCCGATTTCCACTCATTATCCACTTATTAATCCACTACAAGGTGCTATTTATCAACTTTTTGTAGCTTACTATGTGGATTGCCGGGGTTGCCGCAATTGGTTATCAACAAGGCCGAAAGGCTGAAAAACGGGGATTTCTTAAAATTGATTTAATTTCGGTTTCCTTAAAAAAACAGCACATTGCGACTCCAGTCACTCGAAATAAAAGGATTCAAAAGTTTTGCAGACAAAACCGTTATTCATTTCAATGAAAACATCACGGGCGTGGTGGGACCCAACGGCTGTGGAAAATCCAATATCGTAGATGCCATCCGATGGGTGCTGGGCGAGCAGCGAAGCTCTCAACTGCGCTCCGAGAAGATGGAAAACCTCATTTTTAACGGGACGAAAAAAAGAAGATCGAGCGGCCTGGCGCAGGTATCTCTTACTTTTGAGAATACAAAAAACATACTGCCCACCGAATACAGCACGGTCACCATCTCAAGACACTACTACCGCAGCGGAGAGAGCGAGTACCGGATCAACGGAGTGCCCTGCCGTCTGAAAGACATTACGGGTCTTTTTATGGATACCGGCATTGGCAGCGACAGCTATGCCATCATCGAACTGGGCATGGTCGATGACCTGCTGAAAGACAAAGACAACTCGAGGAGGCGACTCTTCGAACAGGCTGCTGGCATCGAGAAATACAAAAAGCGCAAGAAAGAAACTTTTAATAAACTCAACGCCACACAGGGCGACCTGGACCGCGTGGAAGACCTCCTTTTTGAAATCGAGGGGAACCTCAAATCCCTTGAGCGGCAAGCCCGGAGGACGAAGCGATATTACAAACTCAAGGAAGAATACAAAGCGGCAAGCATTGATCTGGCCGTGCTCATGCTGAGCGACCGAAAGTCGGCATTTGAGACGATAAATAAGCGCATTGCCGCGGCCGAAGATGCCCGCAATGCCGTGGAAGCCCGGCTGAGGAAGGTGGAAGCCGAACTGGCGAAAGCCAAAGCCGGCAACGTAAAAAAGGAAGAAGCCCTGAGCGCTGCACAAAAAGCCCTGAATGCCTGGAATCTTGAAATCCAGCAAAACGAAAACAAGCGAAACCTGCTCGAAGAAAAACTCAAAAACACCTTGGAACGAATCGAACGCCTGGAGGGCGAAAGCAGGCGAAACGAGAAAGAAATTGAACGGCTTGGGGAAGAAATCGAAAAGCTGAAAGAAAAAAGGGACACCCGGGCGGGAAAAGTGCAGGATCAGAAAAAAATACTGGACTCGCTCAAATCAGAGCTTGACCGCGAAAAGGAAGCCCTGGAGAACAAAGCTTCGCTGCTCGAGCAGGCCCGGCTGGAAAACCGGAAGCTGGAAAAAGGACTTTATGAAAAGGAAAAGCAAATAGCCGTCAACAAAGCCATGCTCGAAAACCTACGCCAGGAAATCAAAAAAGGCGAAGCCCAGGAGGCCGAAGGCACCTCCCTCTTGCAAGAGCTACAGGAGGAACAGGCCCGGCTGAAAAAAGAAGAAGATGCGCTGGAGAAAAAGCTCCGGCAAGAGGAAAAACAGCTGCAGCGCTTAAAGGAGAAACTGGAGGAAAATGAAAAACTGCTGCGCCAACTCCGCCAAAAACTGGCCGAAGAAAGCCGGGTACTGGATGCCAGGCAAAACGAATATAAGTTGACAAAAAACCTGGTTGACAGCCTCGAAGGCTTTCCGGAGTCGATCAAATTCCTGCGCAAAGAGGTGGAAGCTACCAAAAAGGCGCCCCTTCTGAGCGATATCATCTCGGCCAGGAAAGAATATCGTGCGGCCATCGAAAACTATCTGGAGCCTTATCTGAATTATTATGTGGTAAACACGGCAGAGGAAGCCATTCAGTGTGTGAATATTTTGCACGATGCCTCGAAAGGACGGGCCCATTTCTTTATTCTGGACGAGCTGGACCACTACCGGCCGCAAAGCACCATTGTTCTGCCGGAGCTGCAAAGTGCACTTGATGTTCTCGAAGTCGAAGAGAAATACCATACACTGGCCGCATTTCTGCTGGATCACGTGTACTTCGCAGAAGAATACCGGCCCGAATATGCCAAAGCAGAGTCTGAATCCGTAGCCAAAAGCCCCGTATTCATTACCCGCAACGGCCGGCTGACCAAAGGCCGATTTTCGGTTTCGGGCGGGGCGCTCGGATTGTTTGAAGGCAAAAAACTGGGGCGCAAGAAAAATCTTGAAAAACTGGGCAAGGAAATCACCCGCATGGAAAAGGCCGTGGAGAGCCTGAGCAAGAAAGTGCGGCAACTGGAAGAAAGCCATGAGAAGCTCAAAACCGAAATCAACGGCAGCACGGTAAACGAAATACGTGAGCAACTGGCAGCCGTTCGCCAAAAGAAAGCATCTCTTGACTCCAGCATACAGCATTATCTGGATTCGGTAGAACAGGCCCGGGGGAAATCCTTCGATTCGGAAAGCAAGATCAAAGCCATTCTAAAGGAAAACGAAGCCCTTGAATCCCAATTAAAAAGCGAAAAGACCCGCCTTGAGGATATCCTCAACAAGCGCAAACGCCATGAAGAAGATTTTAATCGCCTGAATGCCCTTGTTACCGAGAGGAGGGAAGCCTTTAACAATCAAAACATCGCATTCCATCAGGAAGAAAACCAGCTCAAAAGCATCGGCCAGGAATACGGGTTCAAACGCGATCAACTGGAAAAGACCCGGAAAAACCTGAATGAGAGCAAGAAAGAACTCGCGGAACTCCGGGAAAGGAAAACAAGCCTGGAGAAAGAAGTGAAAGAAACCGCTGCAAAACTGGAAAAACTCTATGAAGAGCGGCAGCTGAAAGAAAAAGCCGTCCGCGATGCGGAGGAAAATTACTACGGCTCAAGAGAAGTCATCCAGGCGCTGGACGAAGAATACCTGTCGCTGCGCAAAGAAAAAGAAGGAGAAGAAAAGACCCTGAATGAATTGAAGGAACGAATGAATGAACTGAAACTCGATCTCGCTTCGTTGAAAGAAAGGCTGAGTGTCGAGTTCAATGTAGAGCTCAACGACCTGCTCAACCGCGAAGCGCCCGAAGACCTCGATTTTGATTCGCTCAATGAACGCGTAAACAAGGTAAAACACCGGCTGGAAAACTACGGAGACATCAATCCGATGGCTGTGGAAGCCTTTGAAGAAATGAAAGAGCGCTTTGATTTCATCAGCTCGCAGCGCCAGGATTTGCTGGATGCCCGCAACAACCTCCTGCAAACGATCCGCGAAATAGACGAAAGTGCGAAATCACGATTTATGGAGTCCTTTGCCCGTGTGCAGGACAACTTCCAGAAGGTGTTTCGCACGCTTTTCACAGAGGACGATGATTGCAGCCTGCAGTTGCTCGACCCTCAAAATCCCCTGGAATCCAAGATTGAGATCATTGCCAAACCCAAAGGAAAACGGCCCTTGAGCATCAATCAGCTGTCGGGCGGTGAGAAGACATTAACGGCCATTGCCCTGCTCTTTTCCCTTTACCTCATCAAGCCGGCCCCTTTCTGTGTCTTTGATGAAGTGGACGCCCCGCTTGACGATGTGAACATCGGCAAGTTCACCAATATTATCCGGGAATTCAGCAAGGAATCGCAGTTTATCCTCGTGACGCACAACAAGCAAACCATGAACGAGGTGGATGTCATTTACGGAGTCACCATGGTCGAAGAGGGGGTATCGCGGGTGGTACCGGTCGATTTCCGAAGCCTGAACTGAGCAGCGCTTCTCCATTCAGATACCGGAAATCAGTCGATATTTTCTTTCTTTTAAATGCACTTTTTAATATTTCTTATCTTTATAAGTGCATACAAGCAGCGCCTTCATTATGCGTCATATTTTTTGTTTACACATTTTCATTCTTTTCTTCTTGCCTTCCTCCCGGCTGGCGGCTCAAGGGTCTGGCGGCAATGAGAAGCCCGAACACCTGAACCAGCTTATCGTCTGGCTTGAAGACGGGGCGGGAATTGAGGACCTCAGTCCTGCCGGTGAAAAGGACCTCCTTCCGCCTTTGCAGGTCAATCGCTGCCTTTCGCCCGCCCTGAATATCTGGCTCATCGACCTACCTGAAAATGAAAGTCTGCAAAAAGCCCGGATGAAAAGGCTGAAAAACAATCCGCATATCCGCTCGCTGCAATACAACCACAGGATCACATTTCGCAAGAAACCAAACGACCCTCTTTTCGCAAACCAATGGGACCGGAGCAATACGGGGCAACAGGGCGGACGCTTCGATGCCGATATTGACGCCACGGAAGCATGGGACATAACGACCGGTGGCACCACAGCCAACGGAGACAGCATTGTGATTGCCATTTTGGATGACGGAGTGGACATTGACCACGAAGACCTGCTCGCCAATATGTGGAAGAACCGGGGCGAAGTGCCCGGAAACGGAATAGATGACGACCAAAACGGCTACGTGGACGACTACAACGGATGGGATTACTATTTCGGCAATGATTCCATCTATGCCGGACAGCACGGAACCCCCATTGCCGGCATTATCGGAGCCAAAGGCAACAACGGCATCGGGGTGGCCGGCATCAACTGGGATGTAAAAATACTTCCGATAGCGGTGGAAGTCAATGAAGCTTCGGTGGTTGAGGCCTACTCCTATTTGCTGGAGTTCCGGAAGCGATACAATGCGAGCGGAGGCAAAGAAGGCGCTTTTATTGTGGCCAGCAATGCTTCTTTTGGCATCGATTACGGAAATCCCGACAGCTTCCCGATATGGTGTGCCATATACGACAGCCTCGGAGAAGCCGGCATTCTCAGTGTGGCCGCCACGGCCAACAATTTTGATGATGTGGACGAGGTAGGCGACATACCGACCACTTGCCCATCGCCCTATCTGATCGCTGTGACAAGCACCGATGAGAATGATCGTCTATCGCCCGATGCAGCCTACGGAAAGATCAGCATAGACCTCGGAGCACCGGGCGAAGATATCCAGTCCACGGCTCCGGGAAATCAATATTCAGGCGGATACTCCGGCACTTCTTTTGCCGCTCCACAGGTCACCGGTGCCATCGCCCTCATCTATGCCTCTTCCTGCCAAAAAATAATTGAGGACGCCATGCTTTTTCCCGACAGTATGGCACTGCTGGTGAAAGAATTTATTCTTAACGGTACCGATACTCTTTCTGACCTCAACGGACGTACCGTCAGCAACGGACGGCTCAATTTGTACAAAAGCCTCCTGAATGCGGAAAGTTACAGTGATTGTCAGTTGGCATTCGTTGACAATCCCAACGGATTCTCGCCCCAGTTCGGAATCATCCACATCTTCCCCAATCCGGCAAGCGAGCATATCCGGATTCGTTATTCCAACCTGAAAACAGGCAATAACCGTTTCCTGCTCACAGATGTCACAGGACGTTCGATACGGGCCTGGGATGACGGGATAAAAGGGCCCGGCATCCACGAAGAAACCCGCTCGGTCAAGGATATTCCCCCGGGCATGTATTTCCTGCGGCTTAGCAACGGAGTACGCCAAAGTCATCTATACAAACTCATCATCCGCTAAATGAAAAAAAGCGAAAAAGCTTAAAATTTCACCTTGCGCGTGCTGCAGCTGGCAAGTTGCCCGGTGCGCAGATAGCTTTTACTGCTGACGACATCCACTGCCGTGATACTGACCGTACCGCAAGTGATTCCGTCCACACATTCTTCTTCTCCGGATTTAATATCGCTGTTGTAATCCCCGTTGATATAAATGTCCGGGGTTTCATTCACTGTGTTTTCAATACACAATTTA
>JALSIH010000216.1 GCA_026981615.1 Chitinophagales bacterium | reverse complement strand
AGTACCGGGAAGGCCAGGCCAAAGAGGGCACCCCAGAGGGCAAATTTTGCTCTGTAATTCACTGTGTCCGGATTTAAAGTTCAGATTTATAGATTACACCGTCTTTCATCACGAAGCGTACTTGCTTCATTTGCGCTATGTTTTCGAGGGGGTTGCCTTCCACGGCAATGATATCGGCCCGTTTGCCGGCTTCCACAGACCCCAGTTCATCTTCCATTCCGAGGAGCATTGCCCCGCCCATGGTAGCCGACTGAATGGCCTCCATGGGAGGCATTCCGGCCTCGGTCATATACAGAAACTCTTTCCAGTTTTCGCCATGGGGATATACCCCCGCATCGGTGCCGAAGGCTATTTGGACACCTCTCTTGTAAGCCCTCGCAAAGGTGGCCTGTATCTTCGGCCCGATGGCCAGCGCTTTTGGGCGGATCACCTCGGGATAATATCCCGGAATTTTCGCTTTTTCCGCCACAAATTTCCCGGCTGTGATGGTGGGAACATACCAGGTGCCTTTTTCAATCATCAGGTCCATAATTTCCGGGGTCATGAGTGTGCCGTGCTCGATGGAATGCACACCTGCCAGCACTGCTCTTTTCATTCCTTCGGCACCGTGGGCATGCACGGCCACATGAAAACCGTAATCCTTGGCGGTTTGTACGATGGCATTCATCTCTTCCCGGCTGAATTGCGGATTTTCTCCGTTTTTTGCCATGGAGAGCACCCCTCCCGTCCCGGTGATTTTGATCAGGTCGGCACCGTTTTTATAGCGCCACCGGACGGCTTCCGTGCATTGGGCCACACCATCCGCCACGCCTTCTCGCGGGCCGGCATCTCCCTCAAGGGTTCTGCGAAAACCGCTGGTCGGGTCGGCATGGCCGCCTGTGCTGGCAATGGACTTGCCACAGGTGAATATGCGCGGACCGGTGACAAGGCCCTTGTTTATGGCATCGCGGAGGGCAATGTTTACTCCGCTGCCTCCCAGGTCGCGAACCGTGGTGAAGCCGGCCATCAGCGTTCGCTCCGCATATGTCAGGCTTTCAAAGGCCGTGACCTCCCGGTTCTGTGTAAATCTTTTTAAATAGTGATCGGGCGAGGTCTCCCCTTCGATGTGCACGTGCATGTCCATCAATCCCGGCATGACCGTCAGATGCCGGCAATCAATGAGCCGGTCCTCCTCGTTTTCCGGTGTGAGAAATCCCTTTTCAATGCTTTCAATTCTACCGTCTGCAACGATGACGGTCATTTCCCTGCGGACCTTGTCCGATTTGCCGTCAATGAGCCTTCCGCATTGGATATACTGCTTCTGGGCGGCCAGCTGAAAGCAGCTCAGAAACAAAAGAAGAAATAATGATTTGTTCATATATTAAGAGGTCTAATACCTCTTAAAGTTAAACACTTACATTAAATCCTCTGAGCGCTTCGTTCAGAGAAGTCTTCTTATCTGTGGATTCTTTGCGTTTTCCGATGATCAGTGCGCAGCTTACTTCATAGCTGCCGGCATTGAATTTTTTCGGGAAAGTACCCGGTATAACGACCGACCCGGCCGGAATAAAACCGCGGTGTTCAACGGGCTTCTTTCCGCTTACATCGATGATGCGTGTCGACTGTGTAAGCACCACATTGGCGCCCAATACGGCTTCACGTTCCACCCGGACACCTTCCACCACGATGCAGCGCGATCCGATAAAGGCATGGTCTTCGATAATAACCGGGCTGGCCTGCACGGGTTCCAGTACGCCCCCGATGCCCACACCTCCACTTAAGTGAACATTTTCGCCAATCTGTGCACAAGATCCTACGGTGGCCCAGGTATCCACAAGTGTGCCGCTGCCCACGTAGGCTCCTATATTGACATACGAGGGCATCAGGATCACCCCGGGAGCCAGATACGCCCCGTGCCTTGCCGTGGCAGGCGGCACCACTCTGACGCCCAGCTTTTTATATCCTTTCTTCAAAGGGATTTTATCATAATATTCGAAAGGACTCAGTTCCATGACTTCCATCTCACGGATGGGGAAATAGAGTATGACGGCCTTTTTGATCCACTCGTTTACAATCCATCCGTCCTCTGACGGTTCGGCCGTTCGCAACCGTCCTTTGTCCAGCTCTTTGACAACCAGCGCTACGGCATCCCTTGTACTTTTCTCTTTCAGCAGTTCACGGTTCTGCCAGGCGTTTTCAATGATTTCTTTCAGATCGTTCATTCCCTTTATTTAAGCGGAGAGTCGGCTTCTTTTTTAAAATGATTGTACACCTGCTTGTCCATCCATCCGGGAAGCCATTTGTTGAGAAAAACCGTCAGTTTTCCCTGAAGCGTGAGGATGAGGGTGCGTTTTCTTTTCCGTGTGGCACGGAGTACCTTCCGGGCCACCACTTCGGCCGGCATGAGTTTTTCTTCTTTGAGCGGGGTTTCGCCCTGCATGCTGCCGTCATGGGTCAGTGCGGTGTTGCGAATGTTGCTGGCCGTAAATCCCGGACAGACAATCATGGCATGGAGGCCGTCTTTGAGGTGCTCGGTTCGAATGCTTTCGATAAAGCCCTGCATGGCAAATTTGGAAGCACTGTATCCGCTGCGCCCCGGCAAGCCCCGGTAACCGGCAATGGACGAAATACCGATGAGGCTGCCGCGCTGCCTGAGAAGATGAGGCAGGGCATATTTCGTGCAGTAAACACTTCCCCAAAAGTTGATATCCATCACACGCTTCATCACCTCAAGGTCGAGATCAACAAAGAGCGCGCGCATGCTGATGCCGGCATTGTTGATCAGAATGTCGATTTTCCCGAAGCGGGCAATGCTTTCTTCGATCATTTGCCTGCAATCTTCTTCTTTTTGCACATCGCAGCGTACGGTCAGGCTTTCACCCGGCAGTCCGGCTGCGATGGCATCGAGCTTGTCTTTGCTGCGGGCAGCCAGTACCACCCGCGCACCTGCTTGCGAAAAAACTTCAGCCAGGGCTTTCCCGATGCCCGAAGAGGCACCCGTTATGATGACGACTTTATCTTTCATTTTTGATTTTCCATTTGATGGAGCAGCCTGCCGGGGGCTCATATTCGTTTTGTATCATATCGTTGTAGAGAACCGCCTTCAGGGCGTCCTCAAGATAATGCGATTTCACCAATTGGGGCGCTTTGGCCTGGTCGTCAATGGCTCCGCGATAAACGAGGCTGCCGTGGGGGTTGAAAAGAAAAGCTTCTGGCGTTCGTTCGGCCCGAAACTGCCGGGCGATCTCTTGCCCGGCATCGTGAAGGTAAGCTCCCTCCAATCCCAGTTTCTCCGCCATGGCCGGCATGTGCTCCGGAGCATCTTCGGGGTAGCGCGAAGCATCGTTGGAGTTGATGCCGAAAACAAGGATGCCTTCTTTGCGGCAGAAGGATACGATTTTCCGGATTCGTTTAGCATAATAGTGCACATAGGGACAGTGATTGCAGAGAAAGAGAATCAGCAGGCCTTTTTGAAAAGGGGCCGGTTCCACCCTTTGCTTTTCTCCCTCGCAGTTCCTGAGTTCAAACGGTATAAATTGATCTCCCGGCCACATGCCTTCTGCTTTTGCTTGTCTCAGAGGTGAATCACCTCACCATATGCCGCTGCCGTAGCTTCCATGATGGCCTCGCTCATGGTCGGGTGCGGATGCACGCTCTTGATGATTTCGTGTCCGGTGGTTTCCAGCTTGCGGGCTACCACCACTTCGGCAATCATTTCCGTCACATTGGCACCGATCATATGGGCACCGAGCCACTCACCGTACTTGGCATCGAATATTACTTTGACGAAGCCTTCCGTTGCACCGGCAGCGGTGGCTTTTCCCGAGGCCGTAAAGGGAAACTTGCCCACTTTTACTTCGTAGCCCGCCTCAATGGCCTGCTTTTCGGTCATCCCGACAGAGGCGATTTCCGGCTGGCAATAGGTGCATCCCGGCAGGTTGCCGTAGTCGATGGCTTCCGGGTTGAGGCCGGCAATGGACTCCACGCAGGTGATTCCTTCGGCCGATGCCACATGTGCCAAGGCCGGCCCGTGAACAATGTCGCCAATGGCATAAATTCCGGGCACATTCGTGCGGTAGTGGTCGTCCACCTCGATGCGGCCCTGCTTGTCTTTTTTGATGCCCAGTTCTTCGAGGCCGATATTTTCGAGGTTGGGGGTGATGCCCACAGCCGAAAGCACAATCTCCGTCTCCAGGGTCTCTTCCCCTTTTTTTCCTTTAATCCGGACATTCACGCCTTTGTCCGTCACTTTGGCTTCTTCCACCGAGCTGCCCGTTTTAACCGTGATGCCCTGTTTTTTAAACTGACGGGCCAGGTCTTTCGATACCTCTTCGTCTTCGACCGGCACGAGGCGATCCATATATTCCACGATGGTCACTTTGGTGCCGATGGAATTGTAGAAATAGGCAAACTCGCAGCCGATGGCTCCGGCTCCCACCACGATCATGCTTTCGGGTTGCTTCGGCAATACCATGGCCTCGCGATATCCGATAATTCGTTTGCCGTCCTGGGGCAGATTGGGCAATACCCTCGACCGGGCGCCCGTGGCAATGATGATATTCGGAGCACTGTATTCGCTGCTTTTTCCCTCGGCATCCGTCACCAGCACCTTTTTGCCGGCTGTCAGCCTGCCGTTCCCTGACAGGGTATCTATTTTGTTCTTCTTGAAGAGGAAACTGATGCCCTTGCTCATCTTGTCGGCCGTGGCCCGGCTTCTGCTGATCATTTTATCAAACTGCGGATTGAAATCTCCGGCTGCTATGCCGTAGGCTTCGGCATGTTTGAAGTATTGAAAAACCTGGGCACTTTTGAGCAGGGCTTTTGTGGGGATGCATCCCCAGTTCAGACAGATGCCTCCGAGGCTTTCCCGCTCTACAACCGCAACTTTCATCCCGAGTTGCGAGGCCCGGATGGCCGCCACGTATCCGCCCGGTCCGCTTCCGATTACAATGAGATCATATGATTGAGCCATGATTTAAATTTTTAGTGATGTTTTCGGCCTCGAAATTAAAGAGAATTGCGCAAAGCGAAGTCGCTTTGCCGGGCTTTGGACATAAAAAAAGCCACCCGCATGACGGATGGCTTTCCCTGTATTTGCTTTTTCCTCACTCCGTATTGTCGGTTATGATGATGTCCTTGTATTTCGATGGGTCGAAACGGAAGAAATCGCTGCTCAGTTTTATGTTGGGCTCTACCTTCCGGATGATGTATGTAACCTTGTTGGCCATGTTGTCGCTCAGCTCGGCCTGTTCAATGGAATAGTTGCCGGCATTGACATAGAGCTTGATGCTGTGAAAGTCATATTGATCGGGGTCTTTCGGTGAAAAGAGGATGACATGCATCTTCTTCCCATCGATAACGGGGCTGCCGGCATAGGCATATTTGAAGTCTTTCTTGTAAAGTGAAAAGAGATCGGAGGGGGTAAAGGCATTCTCATCGGGGTCTGCCGCATCGATAATCAGCTCGTTTTCCTCGGTAAAGTAGAGGTAGACCTTTTTGCTGTCCGAGATCACTTCCTGTCCTTCGGTGATGAGTTTGTATTTCCTGCCGGCCAGATAGAGCGTTCCTTCGCTTTGCTGCTCGAGATCGCTTTCCGGATTTTCGATCTTCTGCTCAAAGAGCACTTTCATGGTTTTATAGCTGTCGTACTTTGCTTCCACCTTTTGGAGTATTTCGCTCGCTTTGCTGTCTTGCTGGGCATGAAGGGCAGGAATGCTGATAAGAAGGGCGATGATGAATTTCGATATCATGATTTTCGATTTCTCATAAGGTTTTCAAAAACTGTTCCAATTCATACTCGGTATGAATCAGTACTTCCCGGGCTTTGCTGCCTTCGCTGGGGCCTACAATTCCGGCTGCTTCGAGCTGGTCCATGATGCGCCCTGCCCGGTTGTAGCCGAGGCGCATCTTTCGCTGAATCATGGAAGTGGAGCCCTGCTGGGTGCTTACGACCAGGCGGGCGGCCTCTTCAAACATTTCATCGCGGTCGGATGCATCAAAGCCCCCAAAGTTAGTACTTTCATCATCGGCTTCGGGCAAATAGTAGGGATCGGAATAGCCTTTTTGCTCTCCGATAAAGTCGGTGACCTGTTCCACTTCATGCGTATCTATGAAAGCACATTGCAGGCGCACGAGATTGCCCCCGACCGATAGCAGCATATCGCCCCTGCCGATGAGCTGGTCGGCACCGCTGGAATCGAGAATGGTGCGCGAATCCACTTTACTGGTCACTTTAAAGGCCACCCGTGCCGGGAAATTGGCCTTTATTACACCCGTGATAATATTGACCGAAGGCCGCTGGGTGGCCACAATCAGATGGATGCCGACCGCACGGGCCAGTTGGGCCAGGCGGGCAATGGGTTGTTCCACTTCCTTGCCGGCCGTCATCATCAGGTCGGCAAATTCGTCAATGATAAGAATGATATAGGGCATAAAACGATGGCCCTTCTCCGGATTCAGCCTGCGGGCTGCGAATTTTTCGTTGTATTCCTTGATGTTGCGCACATGGCCTTCTTTGAGCAGGTCATAGCGCATGTCCATCTCTTTGGTCAGGGAGTTGAGTGTGGCAATGACCTTTGAGGTGTCCGTGATAATCGTTTCTTCATTGTCGGGCAGCGTAGCCAGAAAGTGGTTTTCGATGCGTTTGAACAGCGAGAGTTCTACCTTCTTGGGGTCAATAAGTACAAACTTGATCTGCGAGGGGTGCTTCTTGTAGAGCAGCGAAACGAGGATGGCATTGAGTCCTACCGATTTCCCCTGACCGGTGGCTCCGGCCATCAGCAGGTGGGGCATTTTGGCCAGATCGGCTATGAAATGCTCGTTGGCGATGGTCTTGCCCAGGGCGATGGGCAGTTCGTATTTGGATTTGATAAACTTTTCGGAGGCCAGCACCGAGCGCATGGAGACGATCTCTTTCTTTCGGTTGGGTACTTCGATGCCGATGGTGCCTTTGCCCGGAATGGGTGCAATGATGCGGATACCGAGGGCAGCGAGACTGAGCGCAATGTCGTCTTCCAGATTTTTAATTTTGGAAATGCGCACCCCGGGAGCCGGTACGATTTCGTAAAGGGTGACGGTGGGCCCTACCGTGGCTTTGATTCTGGAAATGGAGATATTGTAGTTGCTCAGCGTGGAGATAATCTGGTCCTTGTTTCTTTCCAGTTCCTGTTTGTCAATGCTGAGTTTCTTGTCTCCGTAATCTTCCAGCAGGTCGAGGGTCGGATATTTGTAGCGGGGCAGGTCGAGAGTCGGGTCGTAATTCTCGGCCGTCACTTTTTTGCCCGTCAGCACTTTCTCTTCTTCCCGCTCCGAAATGTCGAGTTCTACTTCATCATCGTGCCGGGTCGCGGTGACTTCATTTTCCGGGGCAGGCATTGTCTTTTCCTCTTCCTTCTCTGTGACCTCTGCTCCCTCACCGGGTGTTTGCGCTTCTGCTGCGGCCACCGGCATTTCAAGTCGAATGGCTTCTTCTTTGCCGTATTCCAGGTCCTCGCGCTCGCGGATATCTCCGGGCAAATTCTTCTCCGTTTTTTCGTCACCGGCCTTTTTGTCTTTCTTGCGTTTTCTTTTTTGTGCAAGGGCATGTCCCCATTTTGCCAGGTCAATGTTGAAAGTGATGACGAGATAGGCGAAGAGGATAAAGAAAAGGAGGATGCCTGTGCCTGCCGTACCCAGGAAGTCGTTCAGCCAGGCATTTGCCGTGCGGCCGTATCCGCCCCCATAGGGAAAGGCGGCCCGGTAAAAAAGGAAATCAAGGGCCACGGGCATCCAGATGAGGAAGAAAAGCAGGTGCCGGAATATTTTTCCCAGTTGGAAAAGGGTTTTCCTGAAAATCATATTGAACCCGGCCGCAAAGGAGAAAAAGAGGATAAAAAAGGAAGAGAGCCCGAACCAGCGATAAAAAAACTGATGGCTGATGATGGCTCCGAGTCGCCCGAGATGATTGGCGCTTTCGACACTGCGGTCAAAAAGATGCGACCAAGGTCGGCTGAGGCTTCCGAGCGTGCTCTGATCGGCCGTCCAGGTAAAGAGGTGGGAAAGAAATGCGATGAGCAGAAAGAGGGAAAGTACAATAAGCGACAAGCCGGCCATAAGCGGCAGGCGCTCGCTTCGCCAGATGTTCTTTCCTGCCGAACTGCGTTTCCCGGGTTTCTTTCCGTTTCTTTTTTTATTTACAGGCTTTTTTGCCGCCATTTTTTCTCCTGAGGTGAATGAACAAAGTTACAAATAGGGCTCTAAGCAGCAGCCTGTCTTTTTTGGGAAATTGCCCGAAGTGTACAGTTTAGAAAACAAGTGCCCCCTTGTTCTACCGCGCAGCCGGATACGGATCGCTG
>JALSIH010000215.1 GCA_026981615.1 Chitinophagales bacterium | reverse complement strand
ATAAACGGTACCACCGGCTACGAAGAGGCTGCCGGCCAGGGACTCGTGGCCGGCATCAATGCCGTACAAAAGATACGGGGAAAAGAAGCTTTCATATTGAGGCGTGACGAGGCATACATTGGTGTACTGATTGATGACCTGATAAACAAAGGGACGGAAGAGCCCTACAGAATGTTTACCTCACGCGCAGAATATCGCCTTTTGCTTCGCCAGGACAATGCCGACCTTCGGCTGACTCCCATTGCTCACCGTCTGGGTCTGATCGATTCGGAGCGCTACGAAAGCGTGGAAAAAAAGAAATCACGCGTGAACGAGCTGATAAACTGGCTGAAAAAGACCAGTGTGGATCCCCAGACAATAAATCCCTTGCTCGAATCGCTGGGAAGTAGTCCCATCCGGCAAAAACTCAAAACCTATGGAGTTGTTACCCGTCCCGGCATTGCGCTTTCCGATGTTTTGAAACGAATGAGCGAGTACCACAAGTATCTCTCCGATTACAGTGCAGAAGAAATAGAGCAGGCGGAAATACAAATAAAGTACCAGCGTTACATCGACAAAGAACGGGAAATGGCTTTAAGAATGATTGAACTCGAAGATCTGAGACTTCCTCCGGATTTTAATTACGAACGCATATCGGCCCTCTCGGCAGAAGCGCGTGAAAAACTCAGGAAAATCAAGCCTGCCAGCATAGGACAGGCATCAAGAATCAGCGGTATCAGCCCTGCGGACATTTCCATCTTAATGGTTCACATCGGACGATAAATGAAGCGCTATTACTTTCTTTTCCTTCTTTTCCTCTTTCTCCTTCAGTCATGCGCCCGCCAGGGCAGCCCGGGCGGAGGCCCGAAAGACGAAAGCCCGCCCCGCCTGATCCTCGCCAGCCCTCCCAATGAGAGTGTTCACTTCAGTGCAAATCATGTGAGCCTTCTTTTTGACGAATTTATCGTTCTTAAGAATAAAAATGCCGCCATTTCTTCTCCACATCTGCCAATGCGCTTCAAAGTCAAAAAGAAGCAGTTAATCATTTTTTTTGAAGATTCTCTCAAGGCCAATACCACGTACAATATCAACTTTGCCGGCCACATTGCCGATCTCAACGAGGGCAATATTCTCAATGGCCTCAGTTATGCATTTTCCACAGGCGATCAACTTGATTCTCTCCGTATCAGGGGACGGGTGACAGACGCTCTGACCGGAGAGAAAAAAGAAGGTATTCTGATTGCTCTGTATAAAAACCTGTCCGACTCCGCCTTTCTGGGTGACCCTGATTTTCTTGCTTACAGCAGCAAAGAGGGTGATTTCGAAATCAGATACTTGTCTCCGGGCTCTTACCGGCTTGCTGCCTTTGTCGACCGAAACAGAAACCTGCGCTATGACCCATATAAGGAAGACATTGCCTATCTTTTTGATACGCTGACACTGAGTCATGACAGCACCCTCCCCGCTTTGCGCTTAAGCCCGGAAATTAACCCACGACCCGAAATTGGCTGTCAGCCTTTTGGTCCGGGCAGCTTTCGCCTTATTTCCGACCGACCGCTCCTACCGGGTGAACGCTTCCAATTGTTTTCGGGCAAGGGGACCCTTCGCTCCGTATCAGCCGATAGCTCCCTGCTCTTTCTTCACAGCCCTCCGGACTCCCTCAAGCTTCGATTTCTTTCCTTTGGCGGGGATACTTTCCCTGTCCATTGTTCGCTACCCGCCTCCTTTCCCAAAGGAGATATTATTAAAGAAAAAAGCAATAAGGATTATTTTATAATAATATTTAACTCTTTGGTTTTATATGTATTAAGCGATTTTCAATTGATTTCCGAAAATGATACGCTCAGGATTAAACCCGAAATTCATAATGACAGTCTTTTCCTTCCTATTTCCCCCGATTCGCTCGCAAAATATCGTTCTCTCAAAATAGCTGACTCCTCTGTTTTATTTATTAATAATCAACTAAATGACAAGGAAATATCGCTTTCTGTTAAAGCTCCCATTAAGCACAATAGCACGCTGGTGCTGCTTGTCCCGGACGACAGTGCAGCCGCAGAGCAAAAAATAATTGTTCTGAAATCTCCCAATCATGAGATACGAAAAATACTGCCGGCCGGTCAACATCAAATTCGTTTTGAGGAATTGGCTCCCGGGAGTTATCTGCTTCGTATAATTATCGACAAGAACAGAAACGGCAGTTGGGATGCCGGCAGTCTTATTTTGAAAGAAGAGGCAGAGCGCCTCTACATCTATCCGCAGACAATTAATATCAAACCCGACTGGGAGCAGGAACTGGAAATAAAACTGTAGGGCGGCTCTTTATGCAATCTTCTCAAATCCAAGATAAGGGTGCAAAGCAGCGGGCATTTCTATCCCGTCTTTTGTTTGACCGTTCTCAAGCAGGGCGGCAATGATTCTGGGAAAAGCCAGGGCACTGCCATTTAATGTATGCAAGAGCTGATTTTTCCCATCCCTGTCTTTGAAACGAAGTTTTAAGCGATTGGCCTGAAAAGATTCAAAATTTGACACGGAGCTCACCTCCAGCCACTTTTTCTGGGCGGCAGAAAAAACTTCAAAATCAAAAGTCAACGCGGAGGTAAAACCAAGGTCTCCTCCGCAAAGTCTGAGTATGCGGTATGGTAATTCCAGCTCCATGAGCAACGATTCGACATGTGCCATCATTTTCTCCAGTACATCATACGATTTCTCAGGGTGCACTATCTGAACAATTTCTACCTTGTCAAACTGGTGCAGGCGGTTCAGGCCTCTTACATCTTTTCCGTAAGACCCGGCCTCTCTTCTGAAACACGGAGTATATCCCACCAGTTTTTGCGGCAGGTCTTCCTCCTTCAGTAGCTTATCTCTGTAAAGATTTGTCAGGGGAACTTCGGCAGTCGGTATGAGATAAAGATCATCTTCATTGATATAATACATCTGACCGTCCTTGTCGGGCAGCTGACCGGTGGCAAATGCCGAATCTTTGTTTACCAGCAGCGGGGGCGAAAACTCATGATATCCCGCCCCGAGAGCCCGGTCCAAAAAGAAATTGACCAATGCCCGCTGCAGACGAGCCCCCATTCCGCTAAAAACCGGGAATCCCGATCCTGTAATTTTGGTCCCTTCCTCAAAACGTATTAAATCAAACTTTGCGGCCAGGTCCCAGTGTGTAAGTGCATCATCGGGCAATGAGGGCATGCTTCCGCCTTCCTTTACAATCACATTGTCCGCATCTGTCGTACCGGGCGGAACACTCTCGTGTGGCAGATTGGGAATGCGCTCAAGGGTATCCGCTATGCGGAGTTCCACTTTTCGAAATTCATCCTCCAATGCCTTTACCTCATCTTTCAGGGATGCCATCTCTTTTTTCTTTTGCTCCGCTTCCTCTCTTTTTCCTGATTTGTACAAGTCTCCGATCTCCTTTGACCGCGTCTTTGTCTTATTCAGCAAATCATCCAGCTCCGCTTTGATCTTACGCCTTTTATCATCCAGGTTAATGATTTCATCAATTAAGTCCGTATCTCTGAATGCCCTTTTCCGGAGTCTCTCTTTTATACTTTCCCTCCTCTCCCTTATTTCTTTTATCAAAAGCATTTTTTCTCTTTTTTTTTACAAAGATAGCCGCCCATTATTTTGAAAAGGGAATGATTTTTACCCTATTTGAATTATCATGGCGTATTCATTAGCTTTGCAGCAGCAATTCGCCCATCTTCAAGGGCATTTCAATTGAACCCCATTTTTATTGCCCAAATTTTAAATCACCTTTCCAAATAACAAGAATTATCATGTATGATATTTTGCAACTCAATGATATGCTCGTTCCCGAGCTGAAAGATATCGCCAAGAGTTTAAAGATCAAGAACCATAAATCGCTGACCAAACAGGAATTAATCTATAAAATTCTTGATCAGCAGGCCGTTGCCGGAAATGACAGCAGCGAAGAAATCGAAGAAAAACCCGTCAAAAAAAGGCCCATCGCCCGAAGAAAGAAAAAAAGCGAAGCAGAAAGCAAGAACGAAAGCGCAGAAAATTCTGCTGCTGAAACGGACGCCAGGAAAGAAGAAACTCCGGCTGAAGAAAGCACGGCTAAAAAAGAAAACAAGCGCGAGAACAAAGAAAAAAGCCTGAAGAGCGAAGAAAAGAAAGAAGAACGGCCGCCACGTGAACAACGGAGTGATCGCAACCGCAATCGTGGCAACGAGAACAGGAGCAGCGACAACAACCGCAGAAGAAGCCAGGAAAGCCGCGAGAGCGATCGTAAAAACGAAAAAAAGGAAGACAACCCCTTCGATATTGACCTGGACGGTGCCGTGGCCGGTGAAGGCGTTCTGGAAATGATGTCTGACGGATACGGTTTTCTTCGATCTGCCGACTACAACTACCTTTCTTCTCCGGATGACATTTATGTATCACCTTCACAAATCAAACTTTTCGGTTTGAAAACCGGAGATACCGTGGTAGGAACCATTCGCCCACCGAAAGAAGGAGAGAAATACTTTGCCCTGCTGAAAGTGGACTCCATCAACGGACGGACACCCGATGAGGTGCGCGACCGCGTTCCGTTTGATTACCTTACTCCGCTTTTCCCCGAAGAGAAATTGGATCTTTCAACGGGATCGAGCGATCTCTCTACCCGCATCATGGATCTTTTCACCCCGATAGGCAAAGGCCAGCGGGGAATGATTGTCGCCCAGCCGAAAACCGGTAAGACCCTCCTTCTCAAAGCTGTCGCCAATGCGATCGCCCGCAACCACCCGGAGGTCTATCTGATGATTCTGCTTATAGACGAACGCCCGGAAGAGGTGACGGATATGCAGCGCAGCGTAAATGCCGAAGTGGTGGCGTCAACCTTTGACGAACCTGCCGACCGGCATGTAAAGGTTTCGAATATCGTTCTCGAAAAAGCAAAAAGAATGGTGGAGTGCGGACATGATGTGGTCATTCTGCTGGATTCGATCACACGTCTGGCCCGTGCACACAACACCGTGGCACCTGCATCGGGCAAGGTGCTCTCAGGAGGGGTAGAAGCCAACGCATTGCACAAACCAAAAAAGTTTTTCGGAGCAGCCAGAAACATCGAAAACGGTGGTTCGCTGACGATCCTTGCCACGGCATTGGTCGATACGGGAAGCAAAATGGACGAAGTCATCTTTGAAGAATTCAAAGGAACAGGCAACATGGAGCTCACGCTTGACCGCAAGCTCTCGAACAAGCGCCTCTACCCGGCCATTGATCTGGTATCGTCCAGCACAAGACGCGAAGACCTGCTCCTTGACAAAGAAGCCCTGCAACGCATGTGGATTCTGCGCAAGCATCTGGCCGATATGAAAACCGAGGAAGCCATACAGTTCATCCTTCAAAATATGAAGGGTACCAAGTCAAACGAAGAATTTCTTATTTCAATGAACGGATAAAGCAGAATTTGTAATTCTTGCTCTTTAAATGTAAGATTTACATATCTTTGCAGTCCATTTCAAAAATCCGGATTAACGATGAAAAGAACATTTCAACCATCAAGAAGAAAAAGGAAAAACAAGCACGGCTTTCGTGAGCGCATGAGCAGCAAGAACGGCACGGCCGTGTTGAAAAGAAGGAGGCGCAAGGGACGTAAAAAACTCAGTGTTTCCAGTGAAAGACGACTTAAATAATTTCTCTTACCGGTGAACCGGATATTTCACAGAAATACCCTCGGAAAAAAGGAAATACTCAGAGGCAAAAAAGCCGGCTCGCAAGTCTTCCTTCATGGAGAAAAAATATTTCACTATCCCGTTCTTATTTATTACCGGACCACATCATACAAAAGGCCCTCTCCTTTGAGAGTGGCCTTTTCTGTTTCCAAAAAACGATACAAAAGGGCCGTAGACCGCAATCAGATAAAGCGAATGATGCGTGAATCGTACAGGCGACTGAAACACCCGCTGCTGCAGCTTGCCGAAAAAAAGCAAATCGGCATCGACCTCATGATTATTTATGTCGGTAAAAGCAAAGTCGCTTTTGATGAATTTTCCGATTCCCTTCTTTTATCTTTAAAGCAATTGGAGAAAAGCATCGAGAAGCAGCTATCATGATCGGACGGGTACTCATCTTATTTATTCGTTTTTATCAATACGCTATTTCCCCGCTTTTCCCCCAATCCTGCCGTTATACACCCACTTGTTCGCAATATAGCATCGAGGCCCTGCGTATTCATGGTCCGATAAAAGGAACTTGGTTGTCCGTCAAAAGAATTTTAAGTTGCCACCCCTGGGGCGGGCACGGATATGACCCGGTACCGGAAAAGAAAAAGAAAGATGATAAAAAGAATTAAAAAGCATTTCCTGATCTACTTATTCGCAGCAGGCGCCCTTTTTTCCCTTGCTGCGACTGACAATTACTTCGAAATTTCCAAAAACCTGGAAATTTTCGCAGATATTTATAAGACCCTTGATCTTTATTATGTGGATGAAATCAACCCCAATGAGTTGATCCGCACCGGCATCGATGCCATGCTGGCATCTCTTGACCCCTACACCAATTTCTACTCGGAAGCGGAACTGGAAAACTACCGTTTTCAAACCACGGGCAAGTATGGCGGCATTGGAGCCGTCATCCGCCAAAAGGGCGACTACATAGCCATCATCGAACCTTACGAAAACTCACCGGCTCTCAAAGCCGGCCTGCAGGCGGGTGACTTGATTATTGAAATAAACGGACAGTCCACCCGGCACTTGAAAGTAGAGGATGCCAGCAAATTGCTCAAAGGCAACCCCGGTACTACCGTGGATCTGCTCGTCAGACGAGAGGGCTTTCTTCAGGACCAGCTCATCCGGGTGGAAAGGGAAGAAATAAAAATTGAAAATGTTCCTTTTTACGGGATGATCAATGACTCGGTCGGATACATCAAATTCACCCAGTTTACGCGCGATGCCGGAAAAAATGTAAGCAAAGCATTCAAAGCCCTGAAAGCCGGGCATAAGCTGAAGGGTCTTGTCCTTGATCTGCGGGGCAACCCGGGCGGCTTGCTCAATGAAGCCGTAAATGTCTGCAACATTTTTATACCGAAAAACAAACTGGTGGTCAGTACCAAAGGAAAAGTCAGTGACTGGAACAGAGACTTCAAAACCCTGAACCAACCCCTTGACACGGAGATACCCCTCACGGTACTGATCAGCAGCGGGTCGGCCTCGGCCTCGGAAATTGTAAGCGGTACCTTGCAGGATTATGACCGGGCCGTCATTGTCGGCCAGACCTCCTTTGGGAAAGGCCTCGTACAAAACACGCACGAGCTGAGTTATAAAACCATCCTGAAACTCACCACAGCCAAGTATTACATCCCCAGCGGGCGATGCATTCAGGCCATTGATTATTCACACAAAGACAATGAGGGCCATGCCAATAAATTGCCCGACTCCCTTCGCTCTGCATTCAAGACCGAGCACGGACGCGTAGTGTATGACGGAGCCGGTATTTATCCGGATGTGGAAGTGCCTCAACCCAAACTTTCAAATATCTCCATCAGTCTTCTGCGCAATGATCTGATTTTTGACTTTGCCACAAAGTTCCACAGCGAACACGACAGCATACCCGCACCGGAAAGTTTTGAAATCAGTGATGCGACTTTCAATGAGTTCATGGGCTTTCTTGAAGACAAAGAATACCACTACCAAACCCGAAGCGAAGAACTGATCGACAAGCTGGAAGTACAGCTTGAAAAAGAAAATTACATGGAAGCCGTGGAGCCCTCGCTGGCCGAATTGAGAGATCAGCTTGCAAAAGACAAGGAAAATGACCTTCTGAAGTTTAGCGATGAAATTAAGCGACTGCTCAAAGAAGAGATTGTGGCCCGCTATTATTCCCAAAGCGGGGTCATCCGCTCTTCCTTCCGCGATGATCCGATTATCATAAAGGCAGTAGAAGTTCTTGCAAACAAAGAACTTTATAAAAGCATTCTTTTACCCTCCAACTAAATCCATTGATAGACCCGATCCACATAGCATTCTTGGTGCTTTCCGGATTTGCCGGGGGCTTCATCGCGGGTTTGCTTGGCATCGGTGGCGGAATTATCTACATTCTGATCTTTTCGGTATTCCTCAAGCGCCTCAGCGCTCAGAGCATCGAAAGCACCGACATGGTTCAACTTATGATTTCAAACAGTCTTTTTGCCATCTTCTTTGCCGGCCTATCGGGCAGCTACCGGCAATGGAAGAGCCATAATTTCTATTTCAAGCCGGTGCTCGTCATTGGTCTCTCTGGTATTGTCAGTGCCATCGGAATCAAAGAAATACTGACTGGTATGCATATATACTCGACCCATGATTTTGCCATTTTTTTTACCCTGCTCATGATTCCGCTGCTATTCAGAATGTTTGCTCAAAAGCAAAAAGAAGGAAAAACCGATCCGGAAAAACTGAGCACCT
>JALSIH010000214.1 GCA_026981615.1 Chitinophagales bacterium | reverse complement strand
TTACATCAATGAAGGAGATGTATTGGTGGCCAACAATACGAAGGTTTTTCCGGCTATGATGTATGGCAGGAAAGAAAAAACCGGAGCCCGTATTGAGGTTTTTCTCCTCCGCGAGCTCAACAGCGATATGCGGCTTTGGGATGTTTTGGTTGACCCCGCCCGAAAGATCCGGGTAGGCAACAAACTCTACTTCGGAGAGAACGATGTATTGGTAGCGGAAGTGATTGACAACACCACTTCCCGCGGCCGTACGATCCGTTTTTTGCACGATGGGGAATATGAGGAATTTATCAACCTGCTCAAGAGCCTGGGACAGACACCCCTCCCGCCCTATTTCGGCAGAGAGGCCGAGGAGATCGACCAGGAGCGTTACCAAACGATATTTGCCAAATACGAAGGAGCCGTGGCCGCTCCCAATGCGGGGCTGCACTTTAGCCACAAATTGCTCAAACTCACGGAGCTGAAAGGCATCAAAGTAGCCGAGGTCACACTGCATGTGGGCAACGGCACATTCCGCCAGATCGAAGTGGAGGACCTCTCGAAGCACAAGATGGATGCCGAATACTACAAAGTGGACATGCCGGCCGTGGATATTGTCAACAAAGCCAAAAAAGAAGGGAAGAAAATTGTCTCTATCGGCACTTCCACCATGCGGGCCCTCGAGTCGAGTGTGTCGGCCATGGGCAAGCTAAAGCCCGGTGAAGGCTGGACCAACCTTTTCATGCACCCGCCCTACCAGTTCAGCATTGCCGATGCGATGATCGCCAATTTTTATCCTCCCAAATCGAGCATGATGATCACCTCCGCCTCCTTTGCCGGCTACGACCTGCTGATGAAAGCCTACCAGGTGGCCATCAAAGAGAAATACCGCTTTTATGCCTATGGCGATGCCCTGCTGATCATCTGAGAAAAAAGCAAAAGAAAATAAAAGCAGTCCGGACCGGGCTGCTTTTTTAATTTAGTGCCATGAAAGGCAGCGGAATCCATGTGGTGATAGTAGCCGGAGGGAGCGGCAGGCGCATGAAAAGCGAAATACCCAAACAGTTTTTAATGCTGGGCGATGCCCCGCTGATCATCCGGAGCATCCGGGTCTTTCTCGAGGCCTTCCCTGCCTCGCCCGTCATCGTTGCCATTCATCCGGGCTGGAAAAAAGAAATGGAAAGCCTGCGGCAGAAATATCTTCCCGGACAGGACATCACCCTGGTCGAAGGGGGAAGCACGCGCTTCGAGTCGGTAAGAAACGCCCTTGCTGCCTTGCCCGAAGCAGTGCGGCCCGTTTTGATTCACGATGCCGTCAGGCCGCTCCTGAGCCCCTCACTGGTCAAAAAAGTGGCCGCAGCCGTAGAGGCAAACCTGGGAGTGATCCCGGCCATAGCCGTAAAAGATTCGCTCCGAAGAGTGGAAGGCGGCAAAAGCTATCCGCTGGACAGAAAATCGATCGTGCGGGTACAGACCCCGCAGGGGTTTCCGCTTGCGGCACTCAAAGCAGCCTACAAGCAGGCCTGGAGCGAAGCCTTTACCGATGATGCAAGCGTCTTTGAACAGGCCGGTGGAAAAATTAAAATAATAGAAGGAGAAGAAAAAAATATTAAAATCACAACGCCCGCTGATCTGGAGGGGGCGCGTTTATCGATTCAAAATTCAGGGCAATAGCTCAATACTCATCCTCATTAAAAAAGAAATCGTCATGGGTCGGGTAGTCGGGCCAGACATCATCGATGCCTTCATACACTTCCCCCTCGTCTTCAAGCTCCTGGAGATTTTCTATTACCTCAATGGGTGCACCGGACCTGATCGCAAAATCTATCAGCTCGTCTTTTGTGGCGGGCCACGGAGCATCTTCCAAAGCAGCTGCTAATTCCAAAGTCCAATACATATCTATTTTCTCCTTTAAATTTTCGCAAAAATATACAAATATCAATAACAGTCAAGGTAAATTTTTCACCTCCGTGCTTTTAGCAAAGCTAATCGGGGCCTGCTGCGAGAAAGTTCCCTATCCGCGGGGTTTCCAGGGGCGTTCTTCGGCTCCCGTTCTTTTTGCGAGCAAGCGGGACAAAACAAAGAGGTAATCGGAGAGGCGGTTGAGATAGCGCAGAATGACAGGGTCCACGCTTTCGCGGGATGCGAGTTCGGAAGCCCTGCGTTCGGCCCTGCGGCAGACGGCACGGCAGACATGGCAGAGCGAAACAGCCGGATGGCCCCCGGGCAGAATAAAATTCTTTAAAGGCGGCAGCTGCTCCTCCATCTCATCCATTTTGAGTTCGAGGATGGCGATATCGGCATCCGGAAGCTCGGGCTTTTTCAGATTGCTTTTTTCGGGGTCTGCGGCCAGGGCCGAGCCGAGGGTAAAGAGCCGCTCCTGTATGGCAGTAATCTCGCTGCGAAAGTCTTCGAGCTCTTTTTGGTCACTGAGAAGGCCCAAAAAAGAGTTGAGTTCATCTACGGAACCATACGCCTCGATGCGCAGCTCGTGCTTCATTACGCGCCTGCCGCCAAAAAGGGCCGTGCTGCCGTCATCGCCTTTTTTCGTGTATATTTTCATAGCTGCTTCCCCGCTTCGTTTATCCCGCCAATTCCCCCACGGGATTGAGGTAATCTTTTTCGACCACTCCGTCTTTCAGCTTGACCACCCTCCGGGCATGCTCCGCAATATCCGGCTCATGGGTGACAAGAATGACCGTATTGCCGTTGGAATGTATTTCGTCAAAGAGTTCCATAATCTCCATGGAAGTTTTGGTATCGAGGTTGCCGGTCGGCTCATCGGCCAGGATAATGGAGGGCCTGGTGACCAGTGCCCGGGCAATGGCCACCCGCTGGCGCTGCCCGCCCGAGAGTTCGTTGGGTTTGTGATCCATGCGGTCGCCCAGGCCTACCTGCTCCAGCACATCCGCTGCACGATTCAGGCGCTCGCTTTTTTTCATACCGGCATAGACCAGCGGCAGGGCTACATTTTCGAGGGCCGAGAGGCGCGGCAAAAGGTTGAAAGTCTGAAAAACAAAACCGATCTCTTTGTTGCGCACTTCGGCCAGCTCGTCATCGCTCATGCTGTCAACCGATGTCCCGTTGAGGTAGTAGCGCCCGCTCGTAGGCGTATCCAGGCAGCCGATGATGTTCATCAGGGTGGACTTGCCCGAGCCCGAGGGCCCCATGAGGGCGAGATACTCGTTTCGGTCCACATCGAGGGTGACCCCGTTGAGTGCTTTGATCACTACGGTTCCCAACTTATAGTATTTCGTAATCTCGCTCAGGCGGATAATTTTTTCCATTTTATTGTTTTTTGAGCACCTTGGGCACTTTAAAGTAATCGGAATCATGCAGGGGTGCATTTTTCAATGCATCCTCTTTGTCCAACTCCAAACGGGGCTTGTCCGCGCGAAGTATGTTCCTGTTTGCCGTGATGTACTCCAGCGGCTCCACACCTTCCAGGTCCAGCTCATTGAGTTCTTCCACGAAGGCGAGTATGCGGCCGAGGTCCTTTTGAAATTCCGCCACTTCTTCTTCGCTCAGTTTCAGCCGGGCAAGCCCGGCCAGCCGTTCTATCAGTGCCTTGTCAACTTCCATGGTCAAAATATTTATTCATTGTCCGCTCTATCTTTTCCCGGGCTGCTTCTTTCATTTCATTGAAATCTTCAAATTCGTCCGGAAGGCATTCATCTGCCACATCAATTCGCAAAACGCCCGGCCTGCGCCACTCCGGATGGTCGTAATGAAATAAGTGCCAGTTATCTACAAAAGTAATCGGAACGATGGGAATGCCGAGCTTTTTCGAGAGCACAAAGGCGCCCTTTTTAAATTTTAACAGTTTCGGAGATGCTACGGAGGTGGTTCCTTCCGGAAAAATAAAGACGTGTTTTCCTTCTCTCAGGTCCTCTTCGGCCCGGGCCATCATCTTTTTCCGCCCTTCAAAGCCTTCTCTTTTCACCGGTATGTCCATGTTTTTGAAATAAATGCCGAAGAGGGGAATATCGGCCAGTTCGGCTTTGCCCACATAGTGCACTTCATCGCGTATGAGGGCAAGACCCACCACGATATCGAGCACCGAAGTATGATTGCTGACAAATATCCGCGGCCCGTCAAAATGGCGCAGATCGCGGTGGCAGCGCAGGCGCCAGCCCGAAAAGCGAAGCACCTGCCGGCAGCCCCAGCTTCGCATGCGGTGGATACGAAGATGATGCGCGGGCTTGCCGATGGCAAAGCGGACATAGGGGTAAATCATCAGAAAGAAGAAGGCAAAAACCAGGTAAAACCAAGCAGTAAAGAGCCTTTGGGATAGGGTTCGCACGGCTCGAAAATACCGTTTTTTTGTATTTTCGGGCGCATGGAAAGAGTAGTGAGCGGAATACGCCCGACCGGGCCATTGCACCTGGGCAATTATTTTGGAGCGATTAAGAATTTTTTGCTTTTGCAGGAGCGCGAAGCGTGTTTTTTCTTTGTGGCCGACTGGCACTCGCTCACCACCCATCCCAAGCCCGAAAACCTGAAGAAGAGAACAGAGCAACTACTCATCGAGATGATGGCCTGCGGCATCGACCCCGGGAAGGCCACCCTCTACGTGCAAAGCGATATCCGCGAGATATCCGAGCTTTATCTTTATTTCAATATGCTCGCTTACAAAGGAGAACTGGAGCGGGTGGCCACTTTCAAAGAAAAAATCCGGAAACATGCCGGCAATGTCAATGCCGGCCTGCTCACCTACCCCGTGCTGATGTCGGTGGATATCATCATTCACAAAGCCACCAGGGTGCCCGTGGGCAAGGATCAGGAGCAACACCTGGAGATGACCCGCAACTTTGTTAATCGCTTCAACCACCTCTACGGGCCCCTCTTTCCCGAACCCGAGGCCTATAATTTCGGCAAGGAGCTGGTGAAAATCCCCGGCCTGGACGGCAGCGGCAAGATGGGCAAATCGGAAGGAGAGAAAAATGCCGTTTTTCTGGGCGAAGAGCCTTCATCCATTCTGAAGAAAGTAAAAAGGGCCGTCACCGACAGCGGCCCCGAGAGGCCGGGAATGCCGGTTTCGGAGCCGGTGCAAAACCTTTTCGATATTATGAAACAGGTATCGGATCCCGCCACACTGGCCTTCTTCGAGCAAGAATATGCAGAGGCGCGCATCAGATATGGTGATCTGAAAAAGCAATTGGCAGAAGATATTGTTAAATTCACTGCCCCGATCAGAGAAAAAATCAGAGAACTGAGCGAAAAACCCGCTTACATACGCGAAATACGCGAAGCAGGGGCCGCACGGGCCCGGGCCTCGGCACGGGAAACAATCGAAGAAGTTCGAAAACTGATCGGAATTGACTAAAAGCGAGCAAAAGTGAGTGCAGAAAAAAAAGAAAGCAAAGTAAAACACATTGCCGTAGCCGGAAATATCGGCTCGGGAAAAACCACCCTGACAACCAAACTGGCCAAATATTTTCAGTGGGTGCCCCACTATGAAGATGTGGAGAACAACCCCTATCTCTATGACTTTTACCAGGACATGCCGCGCTGGTCGTTCAACCTGCAAATCTATTTCCTCAACAGCCGCTTCCGGCAGATCATTGAGATCAAGCGGGGCAATCAGACGGTCATACAGGACCGCACCATCTACGAGGATGCGCGTATTTTCGCGCCCAACCTCCACGCCATGGGGCTGATGACCACCCGCGACTATGAAAACTACCTGGGCATGTTCGAAACCCTCGATTCGATGGTCGAGCCGCCCGATCTCCTTATCTACCTCAAGGCAAGCATTCCGGCCCTGGTCAACAATATTCAGAAAAGAGGCCGCGAGTACGAAGAGAACCTCCGCCTCGACTATCTGCGCAGGCTCAACGAATATTACGAAGGCTGGATCAAGACCTACGAGCACAAGCTGCTCATCATTGATGTGGACAATATCAATTTTGAAGAAAACACGGAAGACCTTTCCGAAGTCGTTCAACGGGTGCAGGGCGAGCTTTTCGGCCTCTTCTGAGCAGCTGCCATGCAGCAGCCCGAAAAATAAGCCAGCGAACGAAAAAAACGGCTGCGCACGGAGCGAAAGCCGCCTCTCTTTTCTTATATTAGAAGCTTCATGAAGCACTCCTGTTCCAAAATCACCCTCATCTTCGTTTCGGCCTTCCTTCTCAGTGTGCATTTCTTTTATTATCCCAAATGGGAGCAAAAAGACACGGAGGCCACCCTCTCGTGGGACGTGTCGGGATATTACCTCTACCTGCCGGCCGCTTTCATTTACAAAGACCTGCGCCAGCTCGCCTTTAAAGACAGCCTCCTCAGGAAATACCGGCCCACGCCCGACTTTCAGCAGGGATTTTTGCATCCATCGGGAAACTATGTGATGAAATATCCGCTCGGCCAGGCCCTGCAATATGCGCCCTTCTTTTTCATCGCCCACGGCTGGGCTTCGCTCAGTACACGCTATCCGGCTGACGGCTTTTCTTTTCCCTATCAACTCCTTATCTCGCTCGGCAGCCTCTTCTATGCCCTGCTCGGCCTCTTTTTCCTGCGAAAGATCCTCCTCTTTTATTTCCCCGACAAAGCCGCGGCCCTCACGCTGCTCGCCATCGCTGTGGGCAGCAATTACCTGGACTATGCCGCCATTGACGGAGCCATGACCCACAATTATCTCTTTACGATTTACAGCATACTCATTTACCTGAGCATCCGCTTCTACCAAAGTCCGGACCTGAAGAAAGCAGCCGGCATCGGTTTTCTGGTGGGCCTTGCAGCCCTCACCCGGCCCACCGAAATCATCTCTTTGCTCATCCCGCTCCTTTGGGGCCTTGATATCTTCCGCAAGCCGGCCCTCCGCGAGCGGCTTCGCTTTTTCAAAACCCATCGGAGGGCCCCGGGCCTTGCCATCCTCATCTGCGTTCTCACCGGCAGCCTGCAGCTCTTTTATTGGCACCATGCCTCGGGCGACTGGATTGTCTATTCGTACCAGGATCAGGGCTTCAGCTGGCTCAATCCCCACATCAAGAACGGACTCTTCAGCTACAAAAGCGGCTGGCTGACCTACACTCCGCTGATGATCTTTGCCCTTGCCGGCTTCTATCCGCTCTTCCGCGATCAGCGCAAACTCTTCTTCTCCGTTTTTCTCTTCACCGTCCTTTTTATATACATCGCCTTTGCCTGGGATATCTGGTGGTATGGCGGATCGCTGGGGCAGCGCAGCATGGTGCAGGCCTATCCCGTGCTGGCCTTCCCGCTGACGGCTTTCTTTGCACGCTTCCTGCGCATGGCACCGGGGTGGAAACTCCTGCTCGCATGGCCCCTGCTGCTCTTCACCGCGCTGAACCTCTTCTTTACCCACCAGGCCCACAAAGGCGGCCTGCTGCCCGTAGGACAGGTGACACGGGCCTACTATTGGCAGGCCCTGCTGCGCAACGATCACGACCCCGAGAAACGAAAACTACTCGATGAGGTAAAATCGCTCTTTGATGGCAAACGCGAAAATGTTCGGAAGATTTTTTCGGACAACAGCAGGCAAGTGCTTCTCAACAGCGAAAATCAGTCGAGTGAAGAAATTACTGTTCCCCTGCTCTCAGATACGGCCCGCTTCGACTGGCTGCGGGTATCCGTTCATGTTTCCATTGAAGAAAAAGAGTGGAATTTCTGGACCATGACGCAGTTTATCGTGGAATTCGGAAACGGAGAGGAAACGGTGGCCGGAAGCATGATGCGACTGCAGCGGCAGCTGCATCGCGGAGAGGAAAAAGATATCTATCTTGATCTGCCCCGCCCCGAAAAAGCATTTGACCGGATCGTGATAAAGTTTTGGAGTGCAGGCGGAAATAAAGAAATACGAATACGAAATATTAAAGCAGAAATCTTTGATGAAAAAAAATAATCCTCAAACGCTCAGCATCATCATTCCGGTGTATAATGAGGAAAAAAGCGTGGCCCTCATTCTGGATAAAATCCGGGAGGTGAAGCTCATCCGGGAAACCGAAAAGGAGTATATCCTCGTCAACGACTGCTCGGGCGATGCCACGGCAGAAGTGATAAAAGCCTACATGGAGCGGCACCCCGAAATGCCGATCCGCTACCTTGAGCACCCCGTGAACAGGGGCAAAGGGGCCGCACTGCACACCGGCATACAGTCCGCCTCGGGTGACTGGATCATCATCCAGGATGCAGACCTGGAATATGACCCGCAGGAATACAATCGCCTTTTACAGCCCGCCCTCGATGGATTGGCCGATGTAGTCTACGGTTCGAGGTTTATTGGCGGCCATCCCCACCGAATCATGTTCTTTTGGCACAGCATCGGCAATAAATTTCTTACATTCCTGTGCAATATGGTATCGAACCTCAACCTTACGGACATGGAAAGCTGTTACAAGCTCTTCAGGGCGGATATACTGAAATCACTGTCGCTGAAAGAAAGGCGCTTCGGCTTCGAACCCGAGGTGACCATC
>JALSIH010000213.1 GCA_026981615.1 Chitinophagales bacterium | reverse complement strand
GCCATTCCCGATACTTCCCGGGGCGACAGCCTCTACTGGCTCTGGTGCCGCTTTCGCGAACCCGACACGCTGGGCAATTTCTACCGCTATTTTACGAAGCGCAACGGAGAGCCCTTTTATCCCAACTATTTCCGCTCTGTATTGGACGACCAGTTTGCCAACGGGCAGCTCTTTACTTTCATCCTTGAGCGGGGCTATCCGCGCAACAGCGACATCGATTTCCATTCTTACGGCCTTTTCGAAGCGGGCGATACCGTGGTTGTCAAAATCGCGATGATCGACTATGATCATTTCCGTTTCTGGGAAACCATTGAAGATCAATGGCGCAGCGGAGGGCCCTTTGCCACGCCCACCTACATACAGAGCAATGTCCGCAACGGACTCGGTATCTGGGGCGGATATAGTCCGACATATGACACTATTATCATACCTAAATAGCTTAATTTTGCAGTCTCAAAAAACATAAAAAACAAGAATTATGCTGGAACATGAAGAAATACGGAATGTGATTATCATCGGCTCGGGGCCCGCAGGCTATACGGCCGGCATTTATGCCTCGCGTGCCAATCTGAAACCCCTTCTGCTGACGGGCTATGAGCCGGGCGGACAGCTTATGATCACTACCGATGTGGAGAATTATCCGGGCTATCCGGACGGGGTGCTCGGGCCGCAGATGATGGAAGATTTTAAAAAACAGGCCGAAAACATGGGCACGGAGATTAAGTATGGCACCGTGACGAAGGTGGACTTCTCGGAGCGGCCTTTCAAGGTGATTGTGGACGATGCCGAAGTATGGAAAAGCCAGAGTGTGATCATTGCCACGGGTGCCTCGGCCAAGTGGCTGGGCCTGGAGAGCGAAAAGCGACTGAACGGCCACGGAGTATCGGCCTGTGCAGTGTGTGACGGCTTTTTCTTCAAAGGCATGGATGTGGCCGTGGTGGGCGGTGGCGATACGGCTGCCGAAGAGGCCCTTTACCTCTCGAAGCTTTGTCCGAAAGTGCACCTTCTGGTGCGCAGAGATCAGATGCGTGCCAGCAAAGTGATGCAGGAACGGGTGCTGAAAAGCGAAAACATCATCGTGCACTGGAATACCGAGACGGTCGAAATACTGGGCGAGCAGGAAGTGGAAGGCGTGAAGGTGCGCAACCGCGAGACAGGCGAGGAAAGTGTCATTCCCATTCAGGGCTTTTTTGTCGCCATCGGTCACAAACCGAATACGGATATCTTTAAAGATTGGCTCGATATGGACGAAACGGGATATCTGCTCACGAAACCGGGCTCTTCCCATACCAATATTCCGGGTGTATTTGCTGCGGGCGATGCACAGGACAAAATCTACCGACAGGCTGTAACGGCTGCCGGCAGCGGCTGCATGGCCGCCCTCGATGCCGAGCGCTGGCTGGGCGAGCAGGGGCTGCATTGACCCGGATGCTTTGTGAATCGTGATGAGTGATTTGTAGCTGTTACTTGGGAAGTTTAAAAAAGTGGAGGAGTTGGAAAAAGGTCGAGCAGGCTGCCTGATGACTTACCTGTTTGTCCATGGTTTTAATGTCCATTTCTTATCGGAGCAATAACTCCATGCGTGTACCGTTAAATCAAAGTTAAAATAATTATGCGGGATGAGAGGTTTCTCTTTTCCGGAAGAAAATTGTGGAGTTACGCATTAAATACTTAATTTTGTTGCTTCAAAGATGAAACAAGAAATTATAACTTTGATACATGATTCTTATTAATAACATTATATTCTTTAAAATATGGCTAAAAATTGTAAGATTATGAAAATGACAAAGTCTTTCCCGTTCACAGTGATTATCGTGTCTCTATTGTTGTTTCTCATCACTACAGGATGTGACAGAAATAAAATAACAACAATGAGCGTCTCTTTAAAGATGAAGACCAAAAGTGTACAAATAAGCAACAAAACCGCTTCTGCAAATAATCAACTGGATTTTGACGATGGATATGTGATCATCAGGGAAATTGTTTTTGATGGTGACAGAGTGTCGGAAGGGGCTGTGTCAATTACCCATGAACAAATTTCAAAGATTGACTTAATGACCGGAGTTGCAACTCCGCCAGTTGATGTGACAATACCGCCAGGGGAATATAGAGATATTAATTTAGGAATTGAGATTCAGGATGAGGACTCAATTCCATCCATTGTAGCTGAGGGTACTTATACGAATGATTCAGGGGTTTCTACACCTGTCAGATTCGAATTTAACTCAGGGGAGGTGTTCGAAGCGGAGGCATCAGCGCATACCTTCGACAACGGAAGTTCTGCCATTGCTGAAATTGACTTTAGCCCTGCGCTATGGTTTTCCACTGTAACGGGTGGAATGCTGGACAGTGCTCAAAGAGTGAACGGGGTCATTCTTATCAATGAAAACAATAATAGCGAAATATTTGATATTGTAGCGGATAAATTGGATGATGCAACGGATGCGGAATTTAAGTAATAATCATCTTTCAATGTACGGCTTCAATACAAAAACCGGCCGGGGAGAATTTATGCGCATTCGATAAGTCTGTATTTTTCCTGGTGCAACTCTACGGATATATCAAAGAAACATGCAATCCCTCTGCGGGATTGCATGTTTCTTTTTAGGATTGCGCAGTGGAGCTCTGTAGAGGGCTCGTTAAAAGGTTGAAGCCGCTGAATGTAAAATTCGCGATCCTCTTCTTTTTAAAAAGAATACGACAAATCCGGGAATCTCAAAAGTTCAAGCATGTTTTTTATAATTCTGACTTGCCCTGATCGTAGCGTCAGTGCAGAGCGAAGCGATCCTCAGGACGCAAATCCCGATTGAGGATTGCAAACATCGGGATGATCACCCCTATACTCACTTCATTCGATCGGTACAAAACGCAGCATGACAGCTTTGTCATCCTGCTAAGCATTTCCGACAGGATACGAAAAATCGACTTAGAAGTTCAGCCCGCCACTGATCATCAGGTCACCATAGCTCCCGGGTTCATTGCCTGTAAATGCAAAAATATTGCTGCTGCCCACACCGAAACGGAAGGCGAAGAGGCGGAAGGATGCATTGGCACCGAGGCCCCATTGTTTGAGGTTGTAGCTGTTGATGTTCGCTCCCACGTTGAAGAATCCGCCCGGATTGACATGGGCGCCCAGCGATACGAAGGTCTGGCTGCCGAAGGTGCTCCGGGCGTTGAGGCCCTGAATGAGGGTGATGCCTGCCGAGAAAAGATGGTACTCTCTTCCGTTGCTTTTCTTTCGGGCAATGCGATACATGGCCTGTATGGCCAGCCGCGAGGGGAGCGGAGTACTGAACGATTCGCGGGTGCTGTTGTAGTCAAGCGAGGCGGTGAGTGTAGAGTCGTTGATGTTCAGATTGCCGGAAAGATCGCTGATTTCAATTCCCTCATAGCGGAGGCTTCCGCTTCCGCTGTAATTCCTGACATTCATGCTGTACTGCATTTTTCCGACATCCAGCAGAGAGGCCGAAAAGTAGTAAGTTTTGTTTAGTATCACGCTGGCTCCGAGGTCTATGCCCAAGGTATAAGCTTGCATGGCCGGGCCAAAACGGTTGGGCAGGGTATCGCCCGGGAAGGCCATATTGGCCCGGAATTGATAATTCAGATCAAAGTAGCTTCCGTTTTCTTCGGTGTAAAGGTCCACTTTCGAGTCTTCTATTTGAAACGCTCCGTAAGAAATGAGCACCTTGGGCCGTATGCCCGCGCGGATGCTGATGTTTTCCCAGTTGGGGATGCTGAGTGCCGCAGCCGCATAGAGCTCCACAGGCGATTCAATAAGCCCGTCCATGCTTAGCAGATTGATCGTTTCACCCGCATAGGCTGCATTGCCTTTCCATAGCACTTCGGGCAGTTTGCCGTCAAAGGAAAAGCGCAGGTCCGTACGCAGCTTGCCGCCCGCACCGAGGGTCAGGTTTTTCCCGATCTTGAAATAGAGCTCGATGGGGCGGAAGCTTGAGCCCATATATAGACGGTTTTTGCTGCTCAGGCCGTTGCTTATCCGGTTGATGTCGCTGTTTTGCAGCAGATTGCTGCTGATGAACTGCCGGAGGTAGTTGAAGCTGAAGGCCGTGGAATTGAGGTAGGCATAGTAACCCAGCAAATCTATCTGCACACGTGCGCGGTCAAGCCCCAGCAGCGAAGGAAATGTGGCGGCCAGTTCGATGTTGTGATCGTTGCTGTAAAAAACACTGCTGTTGACCTGCGCTCGCAGCGAAGGGCTCAGCAAAATCAGAAAGAGGATGGCGCTTGTTATTCGTTTCATTGTGTGATATCCATTGTGAAACCCAGCCGGGCAGCCAGTTTGATCTTAAAATAATTGTCCGTATCAACTATCGGATAGGCGTTGATGTTGGGCGAGCGGAAACGGATTTTTCCGGTCAGGCGGGTGACATCCGTAAATGTCTGCAGGGTATCGAGAGAAACTATTTCCGGGAAATCCGTGGGCACCGGGGCTACCGTATTACCCTGTGCATCGAGCTGTGCAGACGGGATGAGTGCGGGCAATCCGTTGAAGAAGCGGTAGAGGGTATCGTTTTGCTGATTGAGCAGCTGCAGGCTCAGCTCCACTTCGGCAGGCAGATTGTTGTCGATAAATAGAGAGAGAAAGCCGTGGATATCGCGCACATTGAGCGAGTCGGCCGATGGCAGGGTGATGTCGGTGGTGAAATCGAAGGAAAACTCCTTTCCCGGATTGAGGGTAGCTTTCAGGAAGCGGATGATCTTCAGTTTGTAGCGGACGATCAAAGGGCTGCCGCTAAATTGCACATTGCTGCCGCCATCGGAGCGGAAATCACGAATTTGCATGCCCCAGGAACTGCTGAGCACCTTTTGGTAGGCCGTCTCGCTGTTGCTGTAGCTGTCGCCCGGCACAATGTCGCGGTCGATGATGTGATCGAAAATGATGTTTTGGGTGGCGCTGTCGAATGCCACGATGCGGGTACCCTGCTTGATATTGACCGGCATGTTGTTCTGAAAAGAGAGGGTAAAAACCGCCTCATCGGCTTCCAGGGTATTGATCATACTCGAAAGCGACTCATAGCTTGCCGGCAGGTTGAGGGGCCCCAGGGCGGGCACGTTGACGGGGCTGCCGGTCTGATATCCCGGTATGCCCAGATCGGCCGCATCCATGAGATATTGGGCTTTGGGTTCGATGCTTGCCGCCACCGCATCGGGTGTCAGTTGTGTAAAAGCAACGGGGCCCAGGAATTCCGGCTGCCACTCCACTTGTACATTGCGGTTCACATTGGGAATGCAGGCTCCCAATAGAAGGAGAAAGAGCAGGTAAAAGACTGATTTTTTCATAGGTTTCCGTTAAATAAGAAAAGCTGCTTAAGCAACATGCCGAAGATGGAATTTATTGCTCAAACAGCTTCTCTTTTCTGTCTAAAATATATTTATAAAAAGCGGTCGAGACTGTCGTAAATCAATTTGGCGCCATAGGCAAAACCGTATTGAAATTCCTTTTCATCGGCAAATTCGCGGGCCAGCTTTTGGCCGAAGGCAATGTGTTCGGCTTCGTTCATGTGCTCATCAAAATAAATGCATTCTTCGGCCGTAAAACCGTAGTGCCTGAGCAGACCTTCTTTTTTTGTTTTGGCCACAGCCGGCTGCTGCACCTCGAAAGCGTGGATCACACCCAGCTGGGCCGAGGGCGAAAGGGCGGCTATTTTTTCCAGCACATCGCTCATTCCCGGATGATTGTCGACAGGCATGAGCCGGGCAAAACACTTTCGCCAGAGCTCGATGTGAGAAGTTTCATCCGCAATGACCTTCCGGGCATCATCGCTCATCGCGTTCAATCCGTTGACCGCGTTTTTCCACATGGCCGGCATTTCATCTATGAATTCCTGATATGCAGCTCCGTATCCGGCCAGTTGCTCTTTCGTAATGTTTCCTTCGTTCCACGACTGATAAAAAGGGTGATCCAGTAAGTTGTGTTTTAATTCCATCTGATCTTGGGTTTAAAATGTTAGCAAATTTCTCTTCCGGTTAAAAATAAGGAAAACTTGTTATTGGAATAATATGGAAATTGTAAATACGTGGAAAATCAGAGGAGCCCGGAGCAGAAGTGCCATCGAATTGCCGTAATTTTGCAGCATCAAGCAACGATTATGACACTCATCAAATCCATATCCGGCATCCGCGGCACCATAGGCGGTGAGCCGGGCCGGAACCTCACCCCTCCGGATATTGTCAAATTCAGCGCAGCCTACGGGCAGTGGATCCGGGAGCGAAACCGGGGAGGCAGCGTGGTTGTCGGGCGCGATGCCCGCATCTCGGGACCCATGGTGACGGCCCTTGTGACGGCCACCCTGCAGGCCCTCGGCCTTGATGTGATCGATCTGGGGCTCAGCACCACCCCTACGGTCGAGGTAATGGTCACAAAACATGCGGCTGCAGGTGGCATTGTTATCACGGCCAGCCACAATCCGGCCCAATGGAACGCCCTCAAACTGCTCAACGAAAGAGGCGAGTTCATCTCAGCTGCCGATGGGGCCGCCATCCTCGAAATGGCCGGGCATCCGCATTTTCATTTTGCCGGATATCAGAAGATCGGAAAAAGAAACATCCTGGATGATGCGGTGGCACAGCACATAGAAGAGATACTGCGTCTGCCGCTCGTGAGGCCTGAAGCGATAGCGGCTGCGCACTTTAAAATCGCGGTGGACGGGGTCAACTCTGCCGGAGGCATTGCCGTGCCGCAACTCCTCAGAGCCCTCGGGGTCGAAGAAATTGTGGAGATTCACTGTGAGCCCAACGGCAAATTTGCCCACAATCCGGAGCCGCTGCCCGAAAACCTGAGCGAGCTGGCACAGACGGTGCTCAAAAGCGAAGCCGATCTGGGAATAGCCGTTGATCCGGATGTCGACCGCCTGGCCTTCGTGAGCGAAGACGGCAGCATGTTTGGCGAAGAATACACCCTCGTAGCCGTGGCCGATTATGTGCTGAGCCGCGAAAAAGGCCACACCGTTTCGAATCTCTCTTCGAGCAAAGCCCTGAAGGATATCACGGAAAAACACGGGGGGCAGTATTTTGCCAGCGCGGTGGGAGAGGTCAATGTGGTTGCCAAAATGAAAGAAATGAATGCCGTGATCGGTGGGGAAGGGAATGGCGGAGTGATCTATCCGGCGCTGCACTATGGGCGCGATGCCCTCGTGGGAATCGCCTTGTTTCTCAGCAGCCTGGCCGAAAGCGGAAAATCGGCTTCCATGCTCCGCGCTCAATATCCCGATTATCATATCTCGAAAAACAAAATTCAACTGGATGAAGACGTGAACCTCGAACGGGTCTTCCTCGCCCTGCGTGAAAAGTACCGGCGCATGCCGCTCAACGAAACGGACGGACTGAAAATTCACTTCGACAATGACTGGGTGCACCTCAGACGATCCAACACCGAGCCCATTATCCGCATCTATGCCGAAAGCGACTCGGAAAGCACAGCCGAGAATCTTTCCTCCAAAATCATCGATGACATCCGGGAACTCATGAAATCCCTCTGATTAGCCGGACGGCAGCTTCCGCAGTCCGACCGCCTTCCCGCTTTTCTTATTGAATCGACCGGATTTTCCTCCCGCCTTCTATGCGTATGAGAAGGTTCTTAAATTATTTAGTATATTGCCGCTGCAAATATTTTTTCATCTGTTTTTAATAATCACAAAACCCAAACCCATGAAAAGCATTAAAGTTATCTTCTTTCTCCTCCTCAGCGGCTTGCTTGTGATGAGCAGTTCATGTAGCAAAAAAATCAAAGGTTGCCACTTGCAGGCCAAAGTAGACGGAGAGCTTGTAGAGTACAACGATGCGCTCTGTACGAAGGCGCTGGATATTTTCTCAATGATGTTTAATGACGGCTCGGTAGTGAGCATGTCATTTAATATTGAGAATTTGGACGGAGAAGGAAGCTATACACTTGATTCTCTCAATTCGAATGTCAGCTTATTGCTTACCCTTGATGACGGATCACAAGTCATTGCAAGCGAACTCACCGTAGAGGTGACCCGCTATGAAAGCAATGGAATGGAAGGTACCTTTAGCGGAAAAGGTGTGAATACGGGCACGGCCAAGGTCGTTGATATCACCGGGGGCTCCTTTGCCGGAGAGTTCTGAGTCCAAAGGATTCTTGGGGGAAATATACGGAAGCAGTTGTCGCCAGGGCAACTGCTTTTTTCTGTCTTTCACTTGCCTCCGGCTCCGGTACATTTCCCGCTAAGAAGGCTTTTTGCTTTTTTAATAAAAATTATATATTTGTAATGCATTGGATAACAATTAAAAAATAGGTATGAAAAAAAAATAATGTATTCTGCTCTTTTTGATCTTCGGATTATTGGGCACCGGCACTTCCTGCCAGATGAACATTAAGGGCAGCTTTCTTAGCCTGAAGGTGGACGAGGAACTCTTTGAATTTAAGG
>JALSIH010000212.1 GCA_026981615.1 Chitinophagales bacterium | reverse complement strand
CCGGATAACCGCCATCAGATGCTCGCGGTCCACTTCAAAAAATCCGTCTGCCAGGCCCAGGTTTTCGCGCACATGAATGCCCATCAACGCGGAGGCGCGGGCGGCTTCCTGCATGCGTTTCTCCGCAGTTCCGCGGGTACCCAGTTCGCCTTGCGTGAGGTCGGCTATTCCTACCCGGTGCCCGGCTTTCACTGCTTTGATCAGGGTGCCCGAGCAACTCAGCTCGGCATCATCGGGATGGGCCACAATGGCCAGTATGTCCAGTTTCATCATTTCTATACTTTGTAATCTTCCATCTGAATATAATGCTTGCACATCACATATTCATCCTTGCGGTTGGATGCGATGACAAGCGTGCGGCCGTTCCTGTAGTGCGAAAGCAGGCGGTGATACCAGCTGACGCCCCCGGAATCGAGGTTGGTGGCCGGCTCATCGAGGAGGAGGATGCGGCTCCGGCTGCCGATGGCGAGCATCAGCTTGAGGCGTTGTTTCATGCCGCTCGACAGCGATTTTACCGCCTTGTCGCGGTGGCGCTCAAAGCCCAGGTATGCCAGGCAGCTTTCCACATCAAGGCCTTCGATAAAAGGTTTGAATCGTTGGTGGAAAAAAAGGTGCTCGCTCACGCTCAGCTCTTCAATCAACTCCATGTAGGGAGCCGAAAAGCCGATGCGGGGAGCGACTTGCTCCGGGTCCACTTCCCTGCTTCCCTCGCGGTAGGCGATGCTTCCTTCGGAAAGTCGCAGGTAAGAAGAAAGCGCCTTGAGCAGGGTCGATTTGCCGCTTCCGTTGGGGCCGAGCAGGGCATAGCTCTCTCCGGCTTCCAACTCCGTACTTAACCCCCGGAATATCCACTCCCTGTTGTAGCGTTTGCCGGCATTTTGAAGTGAAATTTTCATGGCGTTTTATCCCTGTTTCGGAAAAGAAACCGGGCCTCAAAGTCCTTTTTGAAAAAAGCCTTTGAGGATGCCCTGTTTGCTGTTTCTGATAAAATTGAGAATCTGATCGCGCAGGGCCGTGGCCGGCAATTCGGCCTCAATCAGGCGAATGGCTTTGCTGGTACTGTAGCCCTGAACGAAAAGGATGCGGTAAATATCCTGGATGTGGTTGATCTCCTCGCTGCTGAAACCCCTTCTGCGAAGCCCCACCGAATTGACTCCGGCATAACTCAGCGGCTCTCGGGCGGTTTTGATAAACGGAGGGATGTCTTTCCGAACCATGGCCAGCCCCGAGACGTAGGCATGGGCTCCGATGTGCGTAAACTGCTGAACACCCGTTCCTCCGCCCAGTATCACATAATCATCGAGTGTGCAATGGCCCGCCAGCGATGCGTTGTTGGCCATCACCACATGATTGCCCACCCGGCAGTCGTGGGCCACGTGCGTATAGGCCATCAGCAGGCAATGCTCACCCACCACCGTTTCTTTGGAGTGATTGGTGCCGCGGTTGATGGTGGCGCACTCCCGTATCGTTGTGTGATCGCCAATGACCGTCCAGGTCTCTTCGCCCGCGTATTTCAAATCCTGGGGGATGGCCGAGATAACGGCTCCGGGGAAAATCTTGCAATTTTTTCCGATGCGTGCATTCTCGAGAATGGTCACATTGGGGCCCAGCCAGGTTCCTTCCCCGATTTCCACGTTCTTCGAGATGGTGACAAAGGGCTCTACCACGACATTGTCGGCCAGTTTCGCCTGCGGGTGTATATATGAAAGCGGTTGATTCATGATCTATATTTCCTTCTTTACGACTTGTGCCATTAAGTTTGCCGATGCGGCCAGTTTATTGCCTACATAGGCATTTCCGTGCATTTCGCATATTCCTCTCCGGATCGGGCCGGTAAGCTCCATTTCAAAAATGAGCGTATCGCCCGGCACCACCTTGTTCTTAAAACGGGCATTGTCGATTTTCAGGAAATAGGTAATGTACTCCTTCGGGTCGGGCAGTGTGTTCATCACCAGAATGCCGCCTGTCTGAGCCATGGCTTCGATAATGAGCACACCGGGCATGACCGGTTCATTCGGGAAGTGGCCGAGAAAAAACTGTTCGTTGTAGGTGACATTTTTGATACCTACGACCCGTGTATCGTTCAGTGAGATAATCTTGTCAACCAGGAGAAAGGGATACTTGTGAGGCAGAAACTCCTTGATCTGATTGATATCGTACACCGGTGGCACGGTCGGATCGTAATGGGGCAAGAGGGGCGATTTGGACTTTTTTTTCATTTCTTTTCTGATAAGTTTTGCAAATTCAACGTTGGAGGCATGGCCCGGTTTTTCGGCAATCACCTTGCCCTTGAGGGGTCGTCCGACCAGCATTAGGTCACCCACTACATCGAGCAGTTTATGGCGGGCCGGTTCATTTTCGAAGCGCAGCTCAATGTTATTGAGAATGCCTTCTTCTTTTACTTCTACTTCGCGATTATTAAAGAGCACCGAAAGGCGTTTGAGCTCCTGGTCTTCCACGGCCTTGTCGACTACCACGATGGCATTGCTGAGGTCACCCCCCCGGATGAGGTCGCGGTCGAGAAGCATTTCGAGCTCGTGCAGGAAGCAGAAAGTCCGGCTGGCGGCAAAATCGTCATTAAAGACTCCGATTTCGGGGAGCGTAGCTTTTTGCCGGCCCAGGACCTTTGAGTTGTAGTCGATGGTTACCTCCACTTCAAAGCCGTCTGCCGGCAGGAGGCTGTATTTGGCATCTTTGGCCGGGTCTTCAAAGCAGAGAGGCTCTTTCACCTCAAAGTATCTGCGCGGCACCATTTGGTCCTGAATGCCCACATTGCGCAGCACTTCCACAAAAACCCTGGAGCTGCCGTCCATAATGGGTGTCTCCTCGTTGTTCAGGTCAATGAGCACATTGTCCACCTGCAATCCGGCCAGGGCGGCCAGCACATGCTCAACGGTGCTCACGCGGGCTCCGTTTTTTTGCAGGGTCGTACCGCGTGCCACACCACTCACATATTCAGCCAAAGCTTCTATCTCGGGCATGCCCGGCAGGTCGCTGCGTCTGAAGCGAATGCCGAAGTCGGGGGCTGCGGGATGGAAGGTCATGACCACTTCGCGACCGGTATGCAGGCCGATGCCCGCCAGGGTGACGGACTCTTTTATCGTACTTTGATTTTTATTCATTCTTTCTGTCCTGAGCCTGCGAATTTATTATTTTTTCCAGATTACGGATTTTTTCTTCCAGCTCGGGCAGTCTTCGATAGACCGCCCCGGCCCGCAAAGAGCGGTAATAGTCCATTGCCGGAGAGCCGTTCAGCCGGCTGCCGGGTGTTTTTATGTCTTTGCCGACCCCCGACTGCGCCCCCACTTGGCAACGGTCGGCTATCCTGAGGTGGCCGGTAAAACCCACCTGCCCGCCAATGCGGCAGTAACGGCCGATTTTGGTCGATCCCGAGATGCCGGCCTGGGCCGCAATCACGGTATGTTCCCCGATTTCCACATTGTGTGCCACTTGCACGAGGTTGTCTATTTTGACCCCCTTCCCGATGCGTGTGCTGCCCATGGTGGCCCTGTCGATGCAGCAATTGGCTCCGATTTCGACCTCATCGGCAATCTCCACATTGCCCAGCTGGGGGATCTTGCCGTAGCTGCCGTCTTCCTGCGGAGCAAAGCCGAATCCATCGCTGCCGATGACGCTGTTGGCATGTATGATACAGCGCCTGCCGATGCGGCAACTGTGATAAACCACCACTCCGGGCTGCAGCAGCGTTTCCGCACCGATCTCCACATCTTGCCCGACATACACTCCGGCTCCGATTTTGGCACCCCTGCCTATTACGGCCCCCTTGCTGATGACGGCCTGTGCATCTACGGAAACATCTTCTGCCAGCACCGCTTCCCCGTCAATGACGGCCGAAGGATGGATGCCGCTGAACGCGCTGCGCTTATCGGCCACCCACTGCAAAAAACGGGCAAATGCCCGGTAGGCATCGTCCACCCGGATCAGGGTGCTGCCGGCCGGCTTCTCCAGTTCGAGCGACTCCGGTACAATGATCACTCCGGCCTTTGTAGCGGCCAGATATTCCTTGTATTTGGGATGTGCAATGAAGGTGAGCGACTGCGGTCCGGCCTCCTCAATACGGGCCGGGTGCGTGACAACGGTTTCGGGGTTTCCCTCTATTCTTCCGTTCAGTAAGTCAGCAATCTGGCCTGCGTTTGTGGTCATTGATTCGGGCTTAATTCTTTGGGGTAGCAAAGATAATACTTTACCATAGCTTGTGAGAGTACCCCCATATTGAGCTGTTCGGAGGCCTGCGCAATGTTTTTCACCGTTCCGTCTTTGTAGCAAATGCCGATTTGCTCGCTCTCGGGCTTGTAGGCATGATTGGAGCTCGAATCGGCCGTCACAAAGCAGCCGGCCTCCCTGGCCGGAACGGAGAAGAGCCGCATTGCTTTTTTCCGCAGGTCTTCGATCATCCTGGGGTCAAAGGGTTTGTTGCTGAATTCGAGTTTAAAGAGTTTCCGGTCGATCAGTCGCCCCGAAAGCAGGCGCAGCACCGGATCATCGTGCCTGCGCCAAATTTTGACGGCAGCCATGATGTCGTTGTCGTCCAGCTGCGAAAAAGGCTCGAGAATATGCACGGCCTTTTCTTTTTGCAAATCTTCGTGCGGAGTGAAGAGAAAGTAGTCGAAAGCCGGGCTGCTGTGACTGAGCTTGCCGGCCAGTGCCAGTTGATGGGCCCGCTGCACCACGTGGCGGAGCATGATCTCGGCACTCAGGACGGTCTTGTGCAGATAGACCTGCCAGTACATCAGCCTGCGGGCAATGAGGAATTTCTCGATGGAATAAATCCCCTTGGCCTCCACTACCAGCCGGCCGTCTTTGACTTCCAGCATCTTGATAATGCGATCGTAACCGATCACTCCCTCATAAACGCCCGTAAAGAAACTGTCGCGGTTGAGGTAATCCATGCGGTCCATGTCGAGCTGGCTCGAGATCAGCTGGTGAAGAAAAGGCTTTTCATATTCATCTTTAAAGATTCGTATGGCCAGGGAAAGACGACCGTCAAAGGCTTCATTGAGGGCATTCATAATGGCCAGGGAGAGGCGCTCGTGATGAAAAGGCAGGATGGTGTTCTCCAGCGTATGCGAAAAGGGCCCGTGGCCGATGTCGTGCAATAGAATGGCAATGCTTACGGCTTTGGCCTCTTCTTCGTCAATAACATGGCCCTTGGAGCGCAAAACGGCAATGGCCTGCTGCGTGAGATGCAGGGCACCCAGGGCATGACCGAAGCGGGTATGCAAAGCCCCGGGATAGACATAGTCGGTGAGCCCCAGCTGCCGGATGCGCCTGAGCCGCTGAAACCACGGATGCTCAATGAGGTCGAAAATTATGTCGTACGGAATGGAAACGAAGCCGTAGACCGGATCGTTAACTATTTTGCGCTTATTCAAATGATCCTTTTTTTAATTTTTTTCTCCCCCTGCATATGCTGCAGATAAATTTGGGAGTTAATAGTCGAAAGCAAACTTTTAAGGGCCGATTGCCTTTTCAATAAACGTAACTTTGCACAAAATTAGCTGAAAACATGAACAATAATATCCGAATACTCTGGGCAGATGACGAAATCGACCTGCTGAAATCCCAGATTTTTTTTCTCAATGACAAAGGTTATGAGGTGGATGAGGTGAGCAATGGCCTTGATGCCATAGAAAAGTGTGCCGAAACGGCTTATGACGTAATTTTTCTGGATGAGAACATGCCGGGGCTCTCGGGCCTGGAGACCCTCAGCCGCATCAAGGAAAAGCACCCCGGCCTGCCGGTGGTGATGATCACCAAGAGCGAAGAGGAAAACCTGATGGAAGATGCCATCGGGCAGCAAATCAGCGATTACCTGATCAAGCCCGTAAAGCCGCACCAGATACTGCTGACACTCAAAAAAATAATTGACAATACCCGCCTGGTGCGCGAAAAAACCACTTCGGCCTACCAGCAGGAATTTCAAAGCATCTTCATGGCTTTTCAAAACGAACTCGACCACGAAGAGTGGGCGGCCATCTATAAAAAGATATTGCACTGGGAACTAAGCCTCGAAGAATCCAAAACGAGTGACATGAAGGAGGTGCTGCTGATGCAAAAGCAGGAAGCCAACCGGGAATTCAGCAAATTCGTGATGCGCAATTATCTGGACTGGGTGAATGATCGAAAAGATGCCCCGGTGATGTCACACACCGTGCTGAAGGAGAAACTTTTTCCCCTCGTCAATAAGTCGATGCCCACGGTTTTTCTGCTCATCGACAACCTGCGCTACGATCAGTGGCGCGTTATCATGCCTTTCCTCAACGAGCACTTCAAGCTGCAGGAAGAATCCTCGATGTATGCCATCCTGCCCACTTCCACACAGTACAGCCGCAATGCCATGTTTGCCGGCATGATGCCCCTTGACATCGAAAAGGACTTTCCGAGGTACTGGCTCAACGATGAAGAAAAAGGCGGCAAGAATATGCACGAAGAGGACTTGCTGAAGGAGCAAATTACCCGCATGCGCCTGGACATCAAGATGAGCTACCAGAAGATCGTCAACAATCAATCGGGCAATGCACTGGTGGACAACATACACAACATCTTCAATTACGACCTGAACGTGATCGTTTACAACTTTGTGGACATGCTCAGCCATGCCCGAACGGAGATGGAAGTACTCAGGGAACTGGCCCGCGATGAAGCGGCCTACCGCTCGATCACCCGCAGCTGGTTTGAGCACTCGCCCCTTCTCAAAGCACTCAAGCGCATTTCGGACAAGCCTTTCAACCTTGTCATTGCCACCGACCACGGTACGGTGCGGGTCAACAATCCGGTGAAGGTGGTGGGAGACAAAAACACCACCACCAATCTGCGCTACAAGACGGGCAAAAACCTGAACTACAATCCGAAGGAAGTTTTTGAAGTGAAAAACCCGCACGATGCACGTCTTCCGCGCCAGCACGTCAGTTCGCGCTATATCTTCGCTGCGGAAGACAAGTACTTTGTTTATCCGAACAACTACAATTATTTCGTGAATTACTATAAAGACACTTTTCAGCACGGAGGCCTCTCGCTCGAAGAGGTGATAGTACCTTTTGCGGTTTACGGCCCGCAGTAAAGCCCCTCCTCCTCAAAAGAGCAGGACCCGTATGAAAAAGAAGAGGATCAGCAGCGACACCATGAGTTTCAGTCCGGTGCCGGCCAGAAATCCCATCAGCGAGCCCCAGGCACTGCGCATCGCCTGCTGCGTATTGCGGCCGTGAAGATATTCGGCAATAAGGGCTCCGAAAAAAGGACCCAGCAGGATGCCGAAAGGCGGGAAAAACAGAAATCCGATGAGGAGGCCGATGGTGGCCCCGCGTATCCCCCAGCGGCTGCCCCCGTATTTTTTTGTCCCCCAAAGCGGGATCACCGTGTCGATGATCTGGGCCGCCAGCGCCAGGAAAAGAAAAAGCAGAATGAACGAAAGGGAAAAATCGGCCCAGCGCGTGTAATCGAGGATCCATAGCCCCGCAAAATTGAGCAGCGGGCCGGGCAGCACCGGCACAAAACACCCGACCAGTCCGGCTATTTGCAGCAAAACGGCCAATACAAGAATCAGAATATCCCAGTCCATCCTCTTAATTTACGATTTTTCTCACCTTTCGCAGGTCGAGCAGGTTCATCGGATTCACACTCAGGCCGCGAATGCCGGGCTGAACAAAAAGGTACACCTCGTCATAATAAAGCGGCACCACGGGAGCCGAAAGCATGACCAGGCTGTCCATGGCCCGGTATATCCTGTTGCGCAGGCGCTCATCAGCCGTTGCCACGGCCAGGCGGTAGAGCGAGTCGGCCCGGGGATCGGAATAGCGCGTGTAATTGGGCGGAGCACCGTGTTTGCTGTAGAAAAGCGCCATATAGCTCTCCGCATCGGGATAGTCGGCAATCCATGAGGCCCGAAAGAAAGGCGCCTCGCCCTGCACCATGCGCTGGTAGAGCAGGCCGAAGGAGCTCGTTTTGATGTGCAGGTCTATCCCTATGTCCATCAGCCGCTGTTGCAGGTACTCGCAGATATCGACATGGGAGGGAGGGGTGTAGATACTGATTTCGGCCGGATGCTCCGTGCTGTAGCCCAATCCCTCAACAAGGGCCCTTGCCGAGTCGGGGTCATAGTCGTAACCATAGGCCGCGTCTTCGTCATAGGCCGGCAAACCTTTGGGGATCATTCCGTGAAGGGCCGGTGTCCCTTTGTTGTTGCGCAGGTAGCGCAGCATTTCCCTCCGATCGAAGCCCATATTGATTGCCTGCCTCAACGCAGCGAAACGCAGCGGACTGCCGGCCATGGAAGGCAGGCTCGAATCAAGCAGAAATCCGAAGTATTCGGTATTCAGGTAATCGGAGCGAAGGAGTTTCATTTTATTGTGATAGCGGGCCCTCAGCCGCCCTTCTTCATCGAGGATCAGGTCCTTCAGGCTGGCATCGATATCGGAAACGAAGTCAAGCTGCCCGTCCATAAACTGCAGAAACTCCATGCTCTTGTTTGCATTGAAAGTGATAATCACTTCATCGAGAAAAGGCAGCGCTTCGCCATTCAGCTTTTCGAAGTAGGCCGGATTGCGCTGCAGAATAAGGGCTTCGCCTTCTTCCCAGTGGCGCAGGCGGAAGGGGCCCGTGCCGACAGGGTGGCTCCGGAAATCGCGGCCGTAGCGCTCCACGGCTTCCCGCGGAACTACGCTGCAATATTGCATGGTAAGGATGCCGAGCAGAGGCACAAAGGGGCTTTTGAGCCGGATGACGAAAGTACTGTCGTCCGCTGCCACAAAGGGATTTTCGTCTGCCACCCGGTCGTTGAATATCCATGATCCGGGCGAGGCGGTGGCAGGGTCGATCAGGCGCATGAAACTGAAAACAAAGTCGGAGGCGACCACTTTGCGGCCCTTGCCAGCGGCAAAGACCGGATCATCATGAAAAAAAACATCCTGCCGGAGATGAAAAATATACGTCCGTCCGCTGTCGAGAATCTCCCAGCTGCGGGCAAGAGCAGGCAAAATGCGGAGGCTGGAATCAAACTGTAAGAGGCCGCTGTAAAGATGATGCACGGCCCACATGTTGGCCTGATTGCGGGCAAAAGCCGGATCGAGGCTGCTGATCCCGTTGACCATGTTGTATCGAAATGGTCCGTCACGGGGGGCTTCCTGCCGCTTGCCGCAGGAGAGCAAACTAAAAATCAAGAAAACCAAGAAGCTGGTCTTCCACCACCCTGCGCGTATCTGCCGCTTTAAATCCTCTTTCATCCAGTTCTTCATTGATCCTCGAAATTGGCAATTTATTGTGATATACGCTTACTTTCAGATAATTCAGAATATTTGTCAGGTGATCGAGGCCCCGGAGGTTGCCTGCCCGTCCGCTCGATACACCCGTGAGCATGGCTTTTTTGTGATAAAAAACCCTTTTGATATCTACCGAGTCGATGAGCAGCTTGAGAATCCCCGGAATGGAACCGTTGTATTCGGGCATGACGAAGATGAATTTGCCTGCCGGAACAAGATATTTTTCCTGCCAGGCCTCAAAGCCGGGGGCTTTTGCCGTATCATGAAAGAGAGAAGCCCTGAGGAAGTCCTCGGGCAGGTCTTCGAGCGAAAGAAGATGATGACGGAGGCCCTTCTTCTTAAGCAGCCCGGCATAGACGGCCGCCACGCGGCTGCTCAGATTGTCTTTTCGATTGGTCCCCGACAGGATGGTGATCATCTCCATTTTATTAACATTGTGTGCTGTATTTGTTTACAAATTTCAGCATTTGAACTGGCATTTCTCTTAACTTTATCAATGAATTGAAATCATTCTCACTTCAAAGCTGTCAATCATGAAAGTAAGCTATTATGGCCATTCCTGTTTCGGAGTGGAGATAAACGGGCGTCATCTTTTATTTGATCCCTTCATCAGTGAAAATCCGCTGGCATCGGATATTGATGTGGATCAGATTCCGGCAGATTATATTCTGGTAAGCCACGGGCACTACGACCACATTGCGGATGTGAAGCGCATTGCAAATCGGACCGGTGCCACGGTCATCAGCAATTTTGAAATCACTACCTGGCTCGAAAAAGAAGGCGTGGAGAAGGTACACCCGATGAACATCGGTGGACAATGGGCATTTGACTTCGGCAAGGTGAAGTATGTAAATGCCGTTCATTCGAGTGCCCTGCCCGATGGCAGCAACGGGGGCAACCCCGGAGGCTTTCTCATCGATACTCCGCAATGTGCCTTTTATCATGCAGGAGACACGGCCCTCAGCATGGACATGCAACTCATCGGACGGCAGTGCGATCTTTGCCTGGCTTTTCTGCCCATTGGCGACAACTTCACCATGGGCATTGACGATGCCGTGCAGGCTTCCAGTTTTCTGAAATGCAATCATGTGATTCCCATGCATTACGACACCTTCGAGCTGATCCGCATCGATCATGATGAAGCGGTCAGGAAGTTCAGAAACGCAGAGGTGGAATTGAAGTTTATGGAGATCGGAGAAACAAGGGAAATATAAATTGTCCCGCTTAATTCGGAATTTTACAGCACTTTTACAGAAAGGGAAAAAAGGATATGGCGAAAGTAATAGCAATAGCTAACCAAAAAGGCGGAGTAGGGAAAACCACAACGTCCATCAACCTGGCCGCAAGTCTGGCCATCCTTGAGCGGAAAACCCTGCTCATCGATGCCGACCCGCAGGCCAACTCCACTTCGGGCGTGGGCTTCGACCCGAAAGAGGTCAGGCAAAGCATCTATGAATGCATGATCAATGAAGTGCCCCCGGGCGATGTGATTCTCGAGACCGACACCCCCAATCTCTTTCTGATGCCCTCGCATCTCGACCTGGTGGGGGCCGAAATCGAACTCATCAACCATCCCGACCGGGAAAAGATCATGAAAAAGGTCATCGACAAGCTCCAGGCCGATTATGAGTACATTCTGATTGACTGCTCTCCGTCCCTCGGACTGATCACGGTCAATGCGCTTTCGGGTGCCGACTCGGTACTCATCCCGGTACAGTGCGAGTATTTTGCCCTCGAAGGACTGGGCAAACTGCTGAACACGATTAAGATTGTACAAAACCGGTTGAACCCCGATCTCCAGATCGAAGGCATTCTGCTGACGATGTACGATACCCGCCTCCGCCTGTCCAACCAGGTGGTGGCCGAAGTCAAAAGACATTTTCAGGATATTGTTTTCAATACCATCATACACCGCAATACGCGCCTGGGCGAAGCCCCGAGCTTCGGCAAACCGGCCATCATGTACGATGCCGACTCGAAAGGCGCCATTAACCATCTCAACCTGGCGCGCGAGCTGATTGAAAGGGAAGAAATAGAACAGGTAATCAGCGATGCGGCCATTGAAGACAAATTGGAGGACATTGATGAGCGCAAATAAAAAAGAAGCCCTGGGAAAGGGCATCCGGGCCCTTCTTCAAAACATGGACGATGACCTGTCCGCGGACAGCAAAAAAAGCCCGTCAGCAAATGCACTGCAGGCCGTAGGAGCCGTCAGCTCCATCCCTATTGACAAGGTGGAAGTCAACCCCTTTCAGCCCCGCAACGAATTTGATGCCGACAAACTGGAAGAACTTACCGGCAGCATCCGTGTGCACGGGGTCATTCAGCCCATCTCGGTACGAAAGATCGGTGGCGGAAAATACCAGCTCATAGCCGGAGAGCGAAGGATCCGTGCCGCCAAAATGGCCGGCCTGACGGAAGTGCCGGCCTACATACGCACGGCCAACGACCAGGAAATGCTGGAAATCGCCCTGATCGAAAACATACAGCGCGAAAACCTCAATGCCGTGGAAATCGCCATCAACTACAAGCGCCTGATGGAAGAATGCGACCTCACCCAGGAAGTGCTGGCCGAGCGGGTCGGGAAAAAACGTACCACCGTAAGCAATTACCTGCGTCTGCTGAAACTGCCCCCGGATATTCTGAAAGCCATCAAAGAGCGACAAATCACCATGGGACATGCACGGGCCATCATCAACGTGGAAAACGTGGAAGAGCAGTTGCTCATTTTCAAAGAAATCATTAAGAAAAACCTGTCGGTGCGCCAGGTCGAAGCCCTGGTAAGAAACGGCCTGCGAAAAATCAAAAAAGCGGCCAAAGAAAAAAGCCCCCTGCCCCCGGAATACAAGCATGTGGAAGACCGCCTGGCCACCGCTCTCAGCACGCGGGTGTATATGAAGTACGACAATAGCGGCAAAGGACAGATCGTTATCAAATACTACTCGGATGACGACCTCAACCGCATACTCGAGATCATCGAAGAAGGTGGAAATGGCTAAGCTGCCGGCTTTCCTCTTTCTGCTCTTTTTTTCCCTCTATTTATCCGCCCGGGACAGCCTTCCCGCAGCAGATTCAACGGCCCCGCTTCTCAGCCCCGAAAAGACGGCCATGCGCTCAGTCCTCCTGCCGGGCTACGGGCAATGGAGCAACCGCCAGTTTGTCAAAGCCCCGCTCATGTTTTCGCTGGCCGCTTCCGGTGTGTACGGAAGCGTCCGCTTTTCGCTGCTCAGTTCGGCCTATGAAAAATCGACCCTCGTGCGCATCGGGCAAAACACTTTGCTTGACGATCCCTACCCCGGCCTTTCGAATATGGAAGTGTTTCGGAATACTTTCCGCTATGGAGACTACAAGCGCTACTCGGTTTTTTTCACGCTGTATGCCTACGGCATCAATGCGCTGGATGCCTATGTCGTTGCCAGACTGAAACAAGCGCCTCAGGATCATGCCCCTTTGCGTGCGGCCTATTATTCCGTGCTCCTTCCGGGCCTGGGGCAGCTCTACAACCGCAAATACTGGAAAGCCCCCCTGGCCTTCGGGCTGGTAGCCACCGCTGCCGGTTTTTCGGCCTATTACAATGGCTTTTACCGCGATTTTGCCCTGGCCTATGCCACGCGGACAGACGATGACCCCCTTTCGGAATATGAAACCGGATTTACATCGGCCTACCTTACCTCACAACTCAGGAGCGAAGCCGAGCAATGGAAAAATTACCGTGACATGGCCTATCTCGCCACGGTGGGCATTTATCTCCTCAATGTGGTCGATGCCATTGTGGATGCACACCTCTACAATTTCGACCTGAGCGATGACCTCTCGAAGAAAAAAGAAGGGAAGAGACTGCGTTTGATGCCCTTTGCGGCCCTGAGCTACCCCGGTGATCCGGTCAACGGAATGACACTTTCACTTGAATTTTAGCGGCTGCCTGCCGGTTTCGTTTTCGATGGGCCGGGGGCAATGGAAAAATTCCACTTTGAATTTTTGTAGCGCCTGCCCGAGTTCATGATTAACAAACCTGTGCCCGTAAGAATCGCGGCAATGGCCACGGGAACGGCAAGAATTATGGCAAAAACACTGGCAAACCCTCCTTCCGAAATAAGGACAATGATGCCGTATGCCCCATAGGCCGTAGCCAGGCCGGCCGTACCGGCCAGCAAACCCCCGAGAATTTTTGCCGCCAGCGTCACTTTGCGCACTTCCACGATATCCTGAATGGCAATTCCGGATGCCCCTATCACCAGCAGACTGTCGTTCACTATGGCCATGCGGCCCTTATACGTATTTCCTTCCCGGTCCTTCACCCGGATCATATCGGCCTGGCGGACGACTTTTTCTTTTCCGTTTTTTACATTGTGCATCAACAAAACCGGCCTTTGGGCCAGGAGTCCGGAAAAGGCGGCAGATAGCATCAAAAAGAGCAAGATGCATTTTTTTCTCATGCCTTTAATATTTTTGAGGATAGAGGGAAACGCCCACAGATAAAATTACGGCATTATTATGAAAGCAGAAAAAATGCAGGGCCGCCATTTGCCATCTTCCGGAGCCTGCCCCGGCCCTTCGCATGTCACCGGATTTGATTCCCCGGCTGCAATGCTTTCATTTTACGAATAATAGCCTTATTTTTGCCGCACTTTAAGAAATCACCCGGCCCGCCAGGTCTTATCCTGGAAAAAACCGGGATTTATCAAACCAAAAACATATTCAATATGTCCGTAAGAATCAGACTTCAGCGTTTTGGCCGAACCAAGCGGCCTTTTTATCACATTGTAGTGGCCGACCAGCGCGTAAAGCGGGATGGCAAAGTCATTGAAAAACTGGGGCATTACGACCCGACCCGCATTCCTGCCGAAATCAGCATTGACGTGGATGCCGCCATGAAATGGCTGCTCAACGGAGCGCAACCGACCAATACGGTGCGTGCCATCCTTTCCTACAAAGGCGTGCTGTACAAAAAACATCTTTACCGGGGAGTGGCAAAGGGTGCTTTCACGGAAGAAGAAGCCGAGAAGCGTTTTGAAGCCTTCATGATCGAACGCGAGGAGCAAATGCGCAAAGCCAAAGAAAAGGCCGAGCAGGATGCCATGGCCGAGTTCAACAAAAACGAAAAAATCGCCAAAGAAAAACGCGAGAAAGAAGAAGCTGCCCGGGCTGCCGCTGCTGCCAAAGAAAGAGAAGATGCCGAAGCCAAAGAAAAAGCAGCAAGCGAAGCCGAAGAAGAGAAGAAAGCCGAGACCATCGATGAGGTAGCTGCTGCCGCTGCTGCCGAGCGCGGTGAAAGCCCGGCCGAAGGGGAAGCTGCAGCCGAAACAGCCGCAAGCGGAAGCGAGGAAGCTCCGGCCGAAGAAAGCGCTCCGGAAGCAAGTGCGGAACAGAAAGAAGAGAAGAGCGAAGAGCCGAAAGAAGAAAAAGCGGAAGAAGAAAAAGAGGAAAGCAAGGAAGGAGAATAAAGATGGAAGGCTATACAGTGATCGGTCGCCTGGCATCGCCCAAAGGCACAAGTGGTCATCTGAAAGCCTTGCTCGAAACAGATAAGGAAGGCTTCGATCAAATCGAAGCCTTTTTTATTGAAGACGACAACGGCCTGCCCCTTCCCTGCTTCATCGAAAGCATCGAATGGGAAAGCGATCATGCAGTGATCAAGTTTGAAGAGGCCGGCAGCAAAGAGGAAGCCTACCAACTGGCCGGCCGGATTCTTTACCTGCCCCGTGAGATGATAGCCGAAAGCCCGGCCGAAGCGGAAGGAAACTACGGATATCTCAGCGGATACGAAATACATGATGAGCAGCACGGAACACTGGGGAAAATCGAAGAAATACTGCAAATGCCGGGACAGGAGCTGGCATTGCTTTATTTTCACGAGCGGGAGCTTCTGATTCCCCTCAACGAAGACCTCATTCTGCGAATCGATGAGAAGAAACAGCGCCTGGATATGCAACTGCCTGACGGACTCTTAGACATATACCTCGATGCGGATTGATGTGATTACCATATTGCCCGAACTGATGGAGAGCCCGCTGAGCCACTCCATATTGAAACGTGCCCGGGAGAAAGGCCTCCTGGAGGTGCAGCTGCACAACCTGCGCGACTACACCCCCTACAAACACGGACAGGTGGACGACTATCAATACGGAGGCGGTGCCGGCATGGTGATGATGGCCGAGCCGCTGGTACGCTGCATTGAATCGTTGCAAAAGGAGCACCGCTACGATGAGATCATCTACATGACCCCGGACGGACCTCGCCTGCAACAGAAGATGGCCAACCGGCTCTCGCTGAAAAAAGAACTGCTGATCATTGCAGGGCATTACAAAGGCATAGACGAGCGCGTACGGGAGCACTTCGTGACTATGGAAATATCGATCGGGGATTATGTCCTTACGGGAGGAGAACTGCCGGCTCTTGTACTCATTGATGCGATCGGTCGCCTCCTGCCGGGTGTGCTGGGAGACGAAAGCTCCGCCCTCAGCGACAGTTTCCAGGACGGCATCCTTTCTCCGCCCGTCTATACCCGGCCGGCCGAGTTTCGCGGATGGAAGGTGCCCGATGTACTGCTCTCAGGAAATTTTGCGGCCATCGAAGCCTGGCGCGAAGAAGAAGCCCTGAAAAGAACCCGACAGCGAAGACCCGACTTGCTGGACGAGGAGTAGCTCCTCTTTGAGATTCTTTTTCTTTTTGAATTTGCGCACTTTCTTACAAAAACTATTTAAATTTGCATTCGTTTTAGCAAAAGGCAAGAAATACAAGCATGGACAAGATTACAGACATACACGGGGAAATCAGCACAAAGCGTGAAATTCCCGAATTCGCTGCCGGAGACACTGTCACGGTAACCTATATGATCAAGGAAGGCGAAAAAACACGCCCTCAGGCATTCAAAGGCATCGTGATTCAGCGAAAGGGAAGCGGCATTACGGAAACCTTTACCGTTCGCAAGATCTCGGCCAACCAGATCGGTGTGGAACGTATCTTCCCCGTGCATTCTCCCAATATTTCAAAAATTGAAGTAAACCAGAGAGGAAAAGTGCGAAGAGCGCGTATTTTCTATCTGCGTGAACTGAAAGGCAAGAAAGCCCGTATCAGGGAAAAAAGATAATAGCAAAAGAAGCACAAAGAAAGCCGCTTTCAAAAATGAGAGCGGCTTTTTTTATTTTAAAGCTACGGGGCCCCTACCACGGGATGCGGCTCTCGGAAGCGGCACTTCCGGCAAAGATTCCCAGTCCGTTTTCGATGTTGCTGTACACGATCACGGGCTCGGCAAAGGGATTTCCGTACACCGCCAGCTGATCCTCCAGGGAAGTTCTGTACAAATAGGAAGCCGCCTCATGGGTCTTCAGGCGCAGAATCAATTCACGGGCAAGCTGAAATTCACTTTCCATCAGATAGACCGTAACCCGGTAGGGATGCTCTGTCATGTAGCTGTCGTCAAAGTAGAATTCTTCGCAAAACCAGCTCCGGTCACCCGGTTCCTGCAATTCTCCCTGCCTGAAAAAAACCGGTTCATCGCTTTGAAAGCAAGCGGAATTGACGATGCTGTCCGTACCCAGATATTTCAGCTCAAGGCTGAAATAATCGGCCTCGTCAGGGCGATCTGAGATGTCGAAGCTCAGGCGCGCCAGTTCATTGCCATCGCGGTCCTTTTCCACGCGGTGTTCCAGTGTGACGTTCTCAATCTTTAAAGCCTGCGGGATTCGGGCTTCGGCACGCACCGCGGGATAGCCGGGATGCGAAACCTGCAACTCAAAGAAGTCTCCCTCCGCGGGAATCAGCGGGAAAGCATAAAGCTTGAGCGGATCAAAATAGTCTGCATAGAGACTGTCGCTTCCGTTTCGGATGAGCAGTACGCGGGCATTCGTCAGCGGAGGAAAAACACCGGGATCATTACTAAGCACCGATTGACTGAGGGTCACGTCCACCAGCAAAGGGGTTCCGCTTTCGGGCTGTGCGTTGACCACCAGCACGGGATCGCTTGCGGGAAGCTCGACATCAACGGTCATCTCACAGGAAAAGAACATTGCACTGAAGCCGCTGAGCAATGCCAAAGGAAGTATTCGTTTCATAATCATCAGAATTCAAAGTTTAAGGCCAGGGAAGGAATGACCGGAAAGAGGCTGACCTGCTTGAAAGCCCTTTCACCGCTGAACTCATCCAGCCCCTGATAAATAAAAAAGGGATTCCTCCGGTTATATGCATTATAAGCAGCCAAGTTGAGGCCCCACTGTCCCCAGCTCGTCTTTTTGCTGTAGTTGGCTCCGATATCCAGGCGGTGATAAGCGCGCATGCGGTAGTTGTTGCGCTCCGGATAGTAATAAACCGGGAGGCCGTATGAACTCCCGGCAAAGAGGCCGGCATCGCCTTTGTAAACCGCCACGGGAAGCGAAATGGCATTGCCGGTGCCATAGACCCAGGTGGCTGCCAGCTCCCAGCGCTCGTTAAGGCGGTGGGCAATGGTCACGGACACATCATGCCTCCGGTCATATTTGAAAGGAAAGCGCTTCCCGAAATTCAGATCCTCAAACTGCCGGTAGGTCCAGGAGAGGGTGTAGGCAATCCATCCGGTGGTTTTGCCGCTTTTTTTCTGTAAAAAGAACTCCCCGCCATAGCTCCATCCCCTGCCCCTGACCACCTGCGACTCCCAGCCTTCATTCAGAAGAAAGTTGGCTCCTTCGCGGTATTCGATGATGTTCTTCATCGACTTGTAGTAGGCTTCCACACTCAGCTCGATGCCGTGTTTCATGCTTTTGGCCAGGCCCGTGGCCAGTTGCCAGCTCTGCTCCGGAATAACCCGTGAAGTGGCCGGCACCCACAAGTCCGTAGGCAGGCCGATGCCGCTGTTGGTCAAAAGGTGTATGTATTGGTTCATGCGGCTGTACGAGCCTTTCAGACTGAGTCCGTCTGCAATCATATAGCGCATCGAAATGCGCGGTTCAACGGATGAAAACCACTCGCGATCCACATAAAAGGCGGAGAGATGCACACCGGCATTGACTTTGAGCAGATCGCTGATGCGCCAGTCATCTTCAAAAAACAAGCGATATTCAAAGGCATCGGTAAATGAATTGTTCAGGGAAGTATCGATTTCATTCTGCCCGCTTTCTATTTGCAGCTGAACGGTTCCCGGCTTGAAAGTATGATACACGGCACTTCCACCGAATTTGAGATAGTGGCTCGGGCGGGGAATAAAGTCGAAGGTATATGAAGCGCCCCAGTCGCGGATACCCGAAAAATACCGGAGCAGAAAGGCCGACCGGTCCACTTGTCCGTTGACGAGGGATTCTTCGGATACCTCTACCCGGGTGTTGAACTGGTAACGGCTGTAGTTGAGCGTCAGGTTGCTGAAGAGCTTCGGAGCAAACTGATGGTTCCAGCGAAGAACGCCCGTTCGGTTGCCCCAGTCGAGGCCCGCCCCGTAGCTGTCTCGCAGCGTATTTCCGTTCGATTCATAGCTGTCGGTATTCTTAAAATAGAAATCATCCAGGCCGAAGTATCCGCTCAGATAGATGCGGTCGCGCGCTCCGATCCGGTAGTTGGCTTTGACGTTGAAATCGTAAAAGTAATAGCCCGCATTGCCGTCAATCGAACGCTTGATAAAAGGCCGCGCCAAGAGGTCGAGATAGGTGCGCCTGCCACTGACAATAAAAGAACCTTTGTCTTTGACGATGGGCCCTTCGAGGGTTAGTTTGGAAGCCACCACCCCGACAGAGCCGGAGCCCGAGAACTTTTTCTGGTTGCCTTCCTTCATGGTGATGTCAAGCACCGAAGAGAGGCGGCCGCCATAGCGTGCCGGAAAGCCCCCCTTGATCAGCTCCACATTGTTGATGGCATCGGCATTGAAAACCGAGAAAAATCCGAAAAGGTGGGACACATTATAGACCGGCACTCCGTCCAGAAGAATCAGGTTTTGATCGGGACTGCCCCCGCGCACGAAGATGCCGCTCGAGCCCTCATTGCCGCTTTGCACACCCGGCAGCAATTGCACCGCTTTCAGCACATCCACCTCTCCCAGAAAAGCCGGGATGGACTTGATCTGCCGGATGGGAAGATGAATGCTGCTCATCTGGCTTCGCTCTTCAATCTTCTCTATGGCATCCCCGCGTATCACCACTTCTTCCAGTTCACTGGCCGGCTGCAATTCCACATTTATTTCCATATCCTCGAGCAGCAGAAAAGTCCGGGTAAACGGACGATAGCCGACAAAGGAAACACGCAGAAACACGCTGTCTGCGGGCAGTGTCAGGCTGAAAAAACCATAGCGGTTGCCGGCCGTCCCTTCCAGGGTCTTCAGATCGTACACATTTGCCCCTATCAGCACCTCACCCGTTTCGGCATCCTTCACATAGCCGCTGATGGTATGTGTTTGTGCAAACATGGCAAAAGGGAAGAAAAAAAAGCAGAGGAGTAGATATTTCATGGTTCAACTTTTCATTGAGCTGCTGCAAAAATGCTCAATTTCAGCCTCTATGCGAAGGCAGCGGGTTCCTATTACATTGAAAAAATAAATATCGGAAGCAAACGACATCGCTGCATGAACGAAAGAAGGGGGAAGGAATTATCTTTGCAGGCATGAATGCATGGCTTTATTTGCTTCTTGTGATCATGATCCTTGCAGCCGTTTTTCTGGCCATACGAAACCACCGGGAAACGGGGGTATCCATCTGGCGCTCCCTTTTCTATTCACTTCTTTTGATTATCGGAATAATGGCGCTTTTGCTGACCGCGCTGGCGGGCGGGAAACACTGAAAATCAACGATTCCTCTTAAAAAAGCCGTAATGCAGTTGCAAATAGAATGCAAGTGCTGCCGAGCGGACAGAGGCATTTCCTGCCTTGCCGGGACTTCCCAGCCGTGCACGAAAGCCGCTGGTAAGAATGTGTTGCGGACTGAGATATTTTTCGTAAGAAATATCCGCAACGGCCCCGAACTCTGTCGGGTTGAATTGTGAAGGCTCAATAAAGTTGGAGAATTCATCCATGTTCACCCAATTGAGGCGCCCGTACTCTACTCCGGCCTTCAGACAAAATGCCTCGGGCAGTCCGCGAAGGGCTCCGGCACGCAGAAAGCGATATTTAAGCATCACGGGCACGCGGATATAATTGCTGCGCAGGTCGGGGCGCCTGCCACCGGCCTTAAATGCCTGGCCTTCGCTGCTGCTGATGAGCAGGTTGACCTCCACCCCGAAGGAACGCGAAAAATCAAGGGCGGCACTCAGTCCGTAAGCGGCCCGTACCTTCATCCGCTTGCGGCCCGCTGCATCGGCCAGGAAATTGTCAATGCCGCTGCTGCCGAGCGATGTCGCCTGTGCCATGCCGATAAATCCGATGCGCAGCATGCGGAAGGAAAGCGGATCGAAACTGCCGTCAGGCAATACAAAAGATTTTCGTTCAACAGACATTTGCTCATCACGGGGGATGCCCGATGCATGGATGGCAGAGAGGTATCCGGGCATGCCCGGGCCGGGCGGAACCGGATCCTTATGCGGGTTCATGGCCGGCTTCACATCCCCGCGCGCAGCGGCATAAGACATTCGCTGCTCGGCAAGCGGGCTCGAAGCAAGTCCCTGCTCTACCATCCTGCCGCTTTTCAGGGCCGGGGCAGCGGACGTGCTTTCTGTGCCCGATAGCGCAGATGCTTCGCTGTTGCTGTTCCCGCTTCCCGATTCTGTCCCGCCTCGCAGAGCGGGGGTTTCCCATGCAGGCAGTGCGGAAAATGCATTGATCCACTGCTCATCACCGGCCGTGCTATTATCTGATGAAAAAGGTTTGAAGAGAAGCAGCAGTGCAAGAAGTGCCGCTGCAAAGGCCATGCCCAGGAGCCATCCTCTTCTGCGCTTTCTGCGCATTTGATCCAGGGCGGCCGAGATTCCGATCCACGGCAACTCCGAGGGCATGCGCTCCACACCCTGCATCTTTTCTCTGAATGCCCGGTCAAACGAATGGTCAGATGGCTGTTCCATATTCTTTTAATTCCCTTTCTGCAATCATTTTCTGCAACTGTGCCCTGGCCCGTGCCAGCTGGCTCTTGGAGGTGCCTTCGCTAATCCCCAGTTCTCCGGCTATTTCCCGGTGGTTCAATCCCTCCATCACATAGAGGTTGAAAACCATGCGATAACCGTTTGGCAATCGCTCCACCAGCTCGAGCAACTCATCCACGCTCATATTCTGAATGGCCGGATTGACGGTTGTTTCCTGGTAGTCGACCGGGATATCCTCAACACTGTAAACTTTGGAATTTTTGCGATAATGCTCGATGGCCGTATTCACAAAAATTCGCCTCATCCACCCCTCGAATGAACCATCGCCCCGGAAGTTCTTGAGGTATTTGAACACCTTAATGAACCCTTCCTGCAGAATATCCTCGGCATTGTGCCGGTTTTTGGCGTAGCGCAGGCAAACGGCAAACATCCGCGGAGCAAAGTGCTCGTAGAGTTGCCGTTGTGCATTGGCCCGGCCTTTCAGGCATTGCCTGATCAGCTCTTTCTCGGGATATGCTGCACGGGACGTGCTCATTGGCACTGATTTAATGACGGAATTTAATGAATTATGGTTGTATGCGGAGCGTGTTTAAAAAGGAAATCATTTTTTTCATGGCCCGGGCGCGGTGGCTGATGCGGCTTTTGACCTCGTCTCCCAGCTCGGCAAAGGAGCGGTCAAATCCCTCCGGAACAAAAACCGGATCATATCCGAAGCCTCCGCTCCCGCTGGCCGTTTCAGCAATTTGCCCGTTCACAATGCCTTCAAAACGGTGGATTTCTTCGTTTAGTATCAATGCAATGACGGTGCGGAAGCGGGCCCTCCGGTCATTTTGACCCTCCATTTCTTTCAGGAGTTTTACGAGGTTGGCCCGGCTGTCGCACGCGGGGCCGGCATAGCGTGCCGAATACACCCCCGGTGCGTTGTGAAGGGCTTTCACCTCCAGTCCGGTATCCTCGGCAAATACATCCCGGCTGCCCCGCTGCCTGACGTATTCGGCTTTCAAAAGGGCATTTTCTTCCAGCGTTTGGCCCGTCTCGGGAATCTCCTCTTCGATGCCGATCTCGCGCAGGGTCTTTATCCGTATTCCTTCCGGCAGCAGATACTGCACTTCCGCCACTTTGTGCGGGTTGCCCGTGGCAAATATCAATTCCATCACTTGCTTTTTTTCAGTCCAAAAAGTACTTGCATCGATCGCCACAAATCCGCCTTCGACTCCTGCTCCCCTTCCAGCTTGCGGTAGCTGCGGGTGAACAAAAGGCTGCGCCCGCCCATCCGGACAATCTCATTTATTTTTGCTTCGATATTCAGGCCCAGGTCAGAGGGTTGAATTCCGAAGGCAATCATGTATTCAAAAGAGAAATCCTTATTAAGCCGCTTATAGGGCGGGAGTTCTTCCTTCCTTGCAGCCACGAAGGCCAATTCCTCCGGATTGCGGCCAATGGCCTGTGTCAGGCGGGTCAGCATTTCACTTTCTTCCGGATGATCCTCCTCCGATTCTTTGCAGAGCAAAAAAAGCACATCACTCCCGGCCTCTCCCCTTAGCAGGTAATTTTCAGTTTCTTGTGAATATTCCTTAAGATAATATGCACTTACATCATTTAATTCCACCTTCATATTCCCCATTATTTGATCATTTTTACTTAAATTCCCAGCAATGGGAAATACAATCTGATTTCAAATTTACATCAGATCCCTCCAATATTTTGATCAATCAAAAAGCAGTATATGGAACAAGCAGAGATTACGAAAGATCAGTATCAGATCCGAATTGAGCGCGTAGAGAAAAGCCGGCTTCCCGGGGTCGATTTTGACAATATCCCCTTTGGAAAGATTTTTTCGGATCATATGTTTACGGCCGAGTACAGAGACGGGCACTGGCAAAACCTTAAAATAGAGCCTTTTGGAGCGATTAAATACAATCCGGCCATGTCGGCCCTCCATTACGGACAGCTGATATTTGAAGGGTTGAAAGCCCACCGCAGTGCCGATGGAGGAGTCAATTTGTTCAGGCACCGGAAGAATTTTCTTCGCTTAAACCGCTCAGCCCACCGGATGGCGATGCCGGCCCTGCCCCGCGAAGTCTTTGAAGTGGGATTGCTGAAGCTGCTGGAACTCGACCGCGACTGGGTGCCCTCAGGCATCAACAGTTCGCTCTATATCCGTCCCTTTATGTTTGCCACCGATGAGTATGTGGGCATACGACCCTCCGACACCTATCGATTTATCATTTTCACCAGTCCGGTCGGCCCCTATTACGATCATCCGGTGAAGGTGAAAGTGGCCGAGAAATATGTGCGTGCCTTCAAAGGCGGCACGGGATATGCCAAGACGGCCGGCAACTATGCGGCCACTCTTCTGCCCGCCATCGAAGTAAAAAAAGAGGGCTACGACCAGATTTTATGGCTTGACGGCTGCCGCTTCGAGCAGGTGCATGAGATCGGCACCATGAATGTTTTCTTCGTCATAGACGGCAAGCTCATCACCCCGACCATCGAGACGGGCGAAATACTGGAAGGCATCACCCGCGACAGTGTGATTACACTGGCCAAGGAGATGGGCATACCCGTAGAAGACCGCATCGTAACGATTAAAGAAGTCATTGAGGCTTTTCACAGCGGACGCCTGGAAGAGGCATTCGGGGCGGGAACGGCTGCCACCATTGCCCAAATCTCTGAAATCGGATACAAAGGCGAACGCCTTGTTTTGCCGGCCATCGAAAGCCGAAAAATATCCAATCAACTGAAAGCCGAGCTGATGGGCATAAAAAGAGGCTTGAAAGAAGACCGCCACGGCTGGATCGTGAAGATATAATCAATTGCTGCCGCAGTTGCTTTCCAGCAATTTGCCGGCTTCACGGCTGCCCAGTTCTACGGCTTTTCGAAAGTCTTCACAGGCTTTGTTTTTGTTAAATGCCCGGAGGTAGGTTTTCCCCCGTTCGAGGAAGGCATCCGCATTGCCCTGATTGGCTGATACGGCTTTGCTCAACTCTTCGATGGACTCGGCATAATTGCCTATCTCGCGAAGGCAAACGCCTGTTTTTATAATGGCTTCTTCGTCTCCCGGGTTCAATTCAAGCACCACCTCAAAATCCTGTATGGCCGTTGCAAAAATGCCTACTGCCATCTTTGCTTCCCCCCTGAGTAGATAGAAAGCGTTGTTGTCCGGCTCTATTTCAATGGCCCTGTCCAGGTTCTCCATGGCCGCCACGTTGTGGCCCAGTTTCATATTGCTCAGGGCCAGATGGTAAAGCAGGACGGGATCATCGCCATCCAGTGCTGCCGCCTTCCGGTAGTATTTCAGGGCCCGCTTGTCTTTGGCAAGGGCGGCATAGGCATCCGCTGCCAGCACATAAGCATCTTTGTTGCCGTCATCAAGCTTCATCGCATTGCCCGCATATTCAAGCGCTTCTTTGTATTGCCTGAAAAAATAGGCATTGCGCCCTTTCAGAACGAAATAGCGGCTTTCCGGTCCGCTGCTGTCGCTCAGGCCGGCAGCCGCTATCTCCAGCATATCCCTGGTGGCATCGCGCTGGGCATGAAGGCCCGGGGATGAGAAGAGGAGAATCGGAATAAGGTATTTTATCACTTTCATTTGATGATGAGCTCTTTGATCATTTCGACCCCCACCGCCTCGTTTACCTTTTTGATTACCTGGGCCTTGATCATTGTGAGTTCATGCCGCAGGGGGGCCGAGTCGAGATAGAGGAAGAGTTTGTTTCCTTTAATAAACAGATCGTTGGTGTGGCGTGCCACCATGGAGCCCATGATCTCCTGCCAGCCGCAAATGATGCGGTTTTGAAGATATTGCTCTTTCAGTCCGTAGGCATTGAAAAAGTCTTCAATGACATCTTTAAGGCGCTCCTGATTGTGGTCGTTCATAATTTCTTTATTCTGGCATCTTCCACTTCAAATATATCAAAAGATAGCGCTCCGGTGCCGAAAATCTGCAACAATCGCCCGGCAGAGGTGTCGCTCAGAAAAACCTGCCCGAAAACCTTGCACTGTACCATTTCCACGAGCTGCCGGCTCCGGGCTTCATCCAGGCGGTCGAAGATATCGTCCAGCAGAAGGAGCGGAGTACGTCCGGTATGATCCTTCAGATAGTGAAACTGAGCCAGCTTGAGGGCAATGAGTGCGGATTTCTTCTGCCCCTGCGACCCGTAGTGCCTGAGTTCGTTGCTATTCAGAAGAAACTGAAGGTCATCGCGGTGCGGGCCGGCCGTGGTTCGTTGCAGCATTTCATCGCGGGGCCTGGCCTCTTCGAGGAGCGTGTTCATGTCTTTTTCATGCAGACCGCTCTGATAGTGAATTTCGAGCAACTCACTGACGCCCGTCAGCTCGCTGTACAAGCGCGTGAAATAAGGCATAAAACGCTGAAGAAAAGCTTTTCTTCTCTCGTAGATGCGATGGGCAGCCGGGACAAGCAGCCGGTCATAGGCCTGCAGCAGGTCTTCATTGACGCGGCCCCTGCGTGCCGGGTCCTTGAGGAGGCTGTTGCGCTGCAGCAGCACTTTTTTGTAGAGCGACAGGTCTTCGAGATAATCCTTCCCGGAGAAAGAAATGCTCATATCCAGAAAACGTCTGCGCTCTTCGCTCCCTCCGTTGATCATCATCACGTCATCGGGGGCAATGACCACCACGGGGTAGCGGCCCATAAACCCGGACATGCGTGTGACAGGTACCTCATTCACGGAAATTCGCTTGCGCCTGCCGCTTTCGTGAATGCAAAGTACCCGGTCTCTTTCCCCTCCGGCTTCAATCTCGCCCGAAAGACGAAAAAAAGAGGCTCCGAATCGGATATTCTGCCGGTCGGGCGGGTTAAAATAGCTCTTGCCGCTGCAGAGAAAATGAAGCGCATCCAGAAGGTTGGTCTTGCCCGCTCCGTTGGGTCCGGCAAAGCCGGTGATCTGCGATTCAAAACCCAGCTCAGCACGGGAATAGCATTTGAAATTAGTAAGTTGAAGCGTGTGGACGAACAATGGGTTTTCCCTTTTAATTTTATATTTTTGCGCCAGTAAAACACAGAAGCTATAATGGCAAAAATAACAAAGGGCACCTACATTGAATGGTACCGTCTGATGCTCCGGATCAGACGCTTTGAAGAGAAGGCTGCACAGATGTATGCACAGCAGAAGATCAGGGGTTTTCTTCATCTGTATATCGGACAGGAAGCCATAGCGGCAGCGGTGGACTCGGCTTGTGAGGTGAGCGATCCGATTATCACTGCCTATCGCGATCACGGACTGGCCCTGATGCGGGGTGTAACAATGAATGAAGGCATGGCCGAGCTCTACGGAAAAGTGACGGGCTGCACAAAAGGAAAAGGCGGCAGCATGCACTTTTTCCATGTGGACGGGCGCTTTTATGGCGGCCACGGCATCGTGGGCGGACAGATTCCCCTTGGGGCAGGACTTGCCTTTGCCGAAAAGTATAAAGAGAATAAAAATGTCAGCCTCACCTTTTTGGGCGATGGTGCCATCAAACAGGGCTCCTGGCACGAAACACTCAACATGGCCGCCCTCTGGAAACTGCCCGTCATCTTCCTGATCGAAAACAACCATTACGCCATGGGTACCTCGGTCGAACGGTCGGGGCCGGTGAAAGACCTTCACCACATGGCCTGCGCCTACGACATCACTCACGAAGCGGTAGATGCCATGCACCCGCTGCCGGTACACAAGGCCCTTGAAAAAGCGCTGAAGCAATGCAGAGCCGGAAAAGGCCCCTATGTGCTCGAACTGAAAACCTATCGCTACAAAGGCCACTCCATGTCGGATCCGGCCAAATATCGCACCCGTGAAGAGCTGGAAGCCTATCGCAAAAAGGACCCCATCCCGGGCGTGGCACACGACCTGCTGGAGAAAGGATACCTCGATGAAGCCGGACTGAAGAAAATCCAGGACGAAGTGAAAAGAGAGGTGGAAGAGGCCGTTGCATTTGCCGAAAGTTCACCCTTCCCTTCCGCAGATGCACTGTATGAAGATATTTATGTACAAGCCGATTATCCGTTTATAAAAGATTAAGCCAAAAAAGACCATGACGAAACATAAAGAACAGGAACGCAATTTTCTCGAAGAAGCACAGAACTTTTACAACCGCTACAAGAACATCCTCATCGGTGTGACGCTGGCCATCGTGCTGGGTGTGGCGGCATACATCTACAAAGATTACCGGGCCGGCAAGCAGGAAGAAGAAGCCTTGCCGCTGATGAGCTATCCCCAGGAATATTTCCGCATAGATTCATTCTCGCTCGCACTCAACGGAGACGGAGCCAATCCGGGTTTTCTGGATATCATTGACGAATATCCGGCAAGCAGCGCAGCCAATCTTGCCAATTACTATGCCGGTGTTTCCTATCTGAAGCTGGGCGATGTGCAATCGGCCATCGATTATCTGGATGATTTCTCGCCCGGTACCGATCTCCTTGCCGCCCGCAAATATGAATTGCTGGGGCACGCTTACGCGCAGCAGGGCGAAAGCGGAAAAGCCGCCAAATACTATGAGCGGGCCGCCCATGCCGTGGAGCACGATTTTTTCACGCCTTACTATCTGCAACTGGCCGGTGACTACTACCTGAACCTCGGCAAGTACGAAGAGGCCCGCGAAATGTATCAGGAAATAGAAGAAAAATATCCGCTCTCGGCCCAGGGCCGGGAAGTGGTCAAGTACCTCAAGCTGGTAGATGCAAAGCTAAAATACTCCTGACTTGGCAAGCGCTGAGAAAAACCTGTCCGATTATCAGACAGACCGCATTGCGGCTGCTTCAAATATGACTTTTGCCATTGTGGTATCGGACTACAACCGGCAGATAGGCGAAGCCCTGCTGGAGGGGTGCCGGCAGACCCTGATGGAACGGGGTGCGGCAAAGGACAGCATCGGCATTTTTCATGTGCCCGGAGCCTTCGAATTGGTGGCCGGAGCTGCCTGGGTGGCGCGTAAATTATCTCCGGATGCCATCATCACCCTGGGCTGTGTCATCAAAGGAGAGACCTCTCACGACCACTATATCAACCAGGCCGTCTCCACGGCCATCGCAAAAATGAATTCCGAACTGGATATCCCCGTGATTTTCGGATTGCTGACCGTCAATAATAAAGCGCAGGCGCTCGAAAGAGCAGGCGGAGCACATGGCAACAAAGGGGTGGAATGTGCCGTAGCAGCCATTCAGATGCTGGCACTGAAGAAAGAAATCAACAAAGACATTCTCCCGCTCTGAGGAATGCGGATTTGCCGTGTTTACTCTCTCCCTTTCAGCTATCGTAAAAGTAGGATTGCAGTACCTTGTTTCCGGAATACCTGCGCAATTTGCGCAGCGCCCGTTCTTTGATCTGACGAATGCGCTCGCGTGTCAGGCCCATGCGATCACCGATTTCGGCCAGCGTCATGCGGGGCGCCCCGTCCATGCCAAAGTACATCTCAATGATCTTGCGCTCGCGAAGGCTCAGCACTTCGAGCAGGCGCTTCAATTCCTTTTTCAGCGTTTCGAACATGAGCACTTTCTCGGGGCCCTGGGCCGAGCGGTCTTCGAGGGTATCCGAAAAGCTAAAATCCTCGTCATTTCCGAGCGGTGCATCCGTAGACTGATGCCGGATGGAATTGTTCATCACCACACCCAGGGTAGCGGGCTTCAGGTCCACCATCTCCGAGAGTTCTTCCAATGTAGGCACACGCTCATTGCTTTGCTGAAACTCACGGGTGGCTTTGTTTATTTTGTGATAAGCGGCAGCCTTGTTGAGCGGCAGACGTACCAGGCGGGCATTGTCCACAATGGCCTGCAAAATGCTCTGGCGAATCCACCAGACAGCATAGGAAATGAACTTAAAACCCTTGGAGGCATCAAAACGCTGGGCCGCCTTGATAAGGCCGATGTTGCCCTCATTGATAAGATCACTGAGCGGCAAGCCCTGATTTTGGTATTGCTTGGCAATGGATACGACAAAGCGCAAGTTGGCCCGTGTCAGTTCTTCCAGTGCCTTTTGGTCACCTTCCTGAATCCTCCGGGCAAGGTCGATCTCCTTTTCGGAGCTGACCATCTGCTCTTTGCCGATCTCATTAAGATAGCGGTTCAGCGCGGGGGTCTCCCGCTGCGTGATGCTTTGCCTGATTTTGTAATGCTTCATGGTGGGGTATTTGTACCATAGGTACGCTCCCCATTCCACTTGGTTTCATTTTCGGTGTATTTTTTACACCTGCATATTTATTCGTGTTGTCCCGAGTCCCGTTTTTCCATCTTTTCCCTGATGTGGGCCGGGGGATCGAGAAGCACTTTTCTGGAGAGCTTGAACTTGCCCGAGCGCTTGTCAATGTCGAGCAGTTTCACCTTGATCATATCTCCCACTTTCAGCACATCCTCCACCTTCTCGATGCGGCTCCAGGAAATTTCGCTGATATGCAGGAGACCTTCTTTGCCGGGCAGAAATTCCACAAAAGCACCGTAAGGCATAATGGATTTCACTTTGGCCTCATAGACCTCCCCGGTTTGCGGAACAGCCGTAATGGCTTTTATTTTCCGAATGGCTGCTTCGATGGAATCCTTGTCGTCTCCACTGATTACAATTTCACCCTGATCGCCCACTTCGTCAATGGTGATGGTCGTTCCGGTTTCACGCTGCATTTCCTGGATGGTAGAACCTCCCGGGCCAATCACCGCACCTATGAAATCGCGGGCAATGAAAATCTTGTGAATTCTAGGCACAAAAGGCTTAAACTCATAGCGCGGCTGATCAATCACTTCATACATCTTATCCAGTATTTCCAGACGCGCTCTGCGGGCCTGTTCGAGGGCCTGTCCAAGCACCTCATAGGAGAGTCCTTCAATTTTAATATCCATCTGACAGGCGCAAATACCGTTTCGGGTACCGGTGACTTTAAAGTCCATATCACCGAGGTGATCTTCATCGCCCAGAATATCGGTCAACACGGCCACTTCTCCGTTGTCTCCCGAGATCAGTCCCATGGCAATGCCCGAGACGTGGCTTTTTATTTTGATTCCCGCATCCATCAGGGCAAGAGAGCCTCCGCAAACGCTGGCCATGGATGAGGATCCGTTGGACTCCAGCACATCGGCTACAATCCTCACCGTATAAGGATTCTCTTCGCTGTCGGGCATTACCTGCTTCAGCGAACGGTGTGCCAGGTTGCCGTGTCCGATTTCCCTTCTGGCCGGGCCGCGCATCGGCTTGGTCTCACCGGTAGAAAAGGGCGGAAAGTTGTAGTGCAGAATAAAATCTTCAAATCCCTTGTATGTGGCATTGTCAATCATTTGCTCGTCCAGCTTGTTGCCGAGCGTGGTCGATGCCAGCACCTGGGTTTCGCCCCGGGTAAAGAGGGCCGAGCCGTGTGTTCGCGGCAATACATCAATTTCCATGTACAGCGGCCTGATTTCTTCCAGTCCCCGGCCATCCAGTCTGCGCTTTTCTTTCAGAATAACCTCACGGATGACCTCTTTCTCAAGGTTTTTGTAGTAGCGCATGGCCAGTTCCAGTTCTTCGCTCTCTTCCTCCTCTTCGTAGAGGCCTTTGACCTCTTCCTTAATGGCTTTGAGCTTTTCGCTGCGCTCTACCTTGCTGTATCCGCCCCGGGCCACTTCATATATCTTCTCTTTGGCCAGTTCTTCCACCCTGGCTTTCACTTCTTCGTTTTCACTCTGCGGCACCAGGCTGCGTTTTACCGTGTTGCCGCTTTCTTCCATCAGTTGTATTTGTGCCCGGCACTGCAATTTGATGGCCTCGTGTGCCACTTTGATGGCTTCCACCATCTCCGCTTCGCTTACCTCCTTCATCTCGCCTTCCACCATCACCACATTGTCCATTGTGGCTGCTACGATCATTTCCAAATCGCTTTCTTCCATTTCCTGGAAGTTGGGATTCAGTTTAAACTCACCGTTTACCCGTGCCACACGCACTTCGGAGATGGGCCCGTTGAAGGGGATGTCGCTGGCCATGATGGCGCTGGAAGCCGCAAAAGCCGCCAAGGCATCGGGAAATACATCGTTTTTGTCATAAGACATCAACTTGACCAGTACCTGGGTCTCATGATAGTAGTTGTCCGGAAACATGGGGCGCAGAGCCCGGTCGATCAGCCGGCTGGTAAGAATCTCATAAGAGGAAAGGCGGCCTTCCCTTTTGAAGAATCCGCCCGGGATTTTTCCGGCTGCCGAATAATTTTCCTGGTAATCCACGGTGAGGGGAAAGAAACTGGCGTTTTCTTTGGGCTCGTATGCCGAAACCACGGTGGCCATCAGGACGGTATTGCCGCAAGTGACCAGGACGGCACCATGGGCCTGGTTGGCCAGTTTGCCCGTTTCAATTTTTATTTTTTTGCCGTCAGGCATGTCAAATTCTACGGATTTGTAGTTGGGGAAGAGTTGTTTAAATGCGCTTTCGTTTGTCATCTTCTTTTCGTTTTCGTGTAATGTATCGTATATGTATATAAAAAAACAAGGGCAGAGCGGCCGGGCCGTCACCATGCATTGCCATGCCGCAGCAAAAGCTGCGCAAGCAAGCCGGTGTCAATCATCCGCTGGCAGCAAGTCCCTTGTATGCGTTCGGTAAGAACAGGAGATTATTTCCTGATTCCGAGTTTCTTAATAAGCTCACGGTAGCCATTGATATCACGTTTTGCCAGATATTTGAGCAGTCTTTTTCGCTGACCTACCATTTTGAGCAACGCCCTCCGGGTGGAGTGATCTTTTTTGTGTGTTTTGAGGTGGTCGGAAATTTCTTTGATCCTTAAAGTAAGAAGCGCTACCTGACCTTCGATCGATCCGGTGTTTTCTTCGCTTCCTCCATATTCTTTAAAAATCTCCGTTTTGGTTTCCTTCGTCATGTAAGGCATGGTAATACTGATTTAATTCTCTTACTGTTTTTCGAGGTGCAAAGTTATGAAAAAGCAAGTTATTATTCGGAGAAAAAATGCCGGCAGCTTCAGTCCAGAAAATAAGATCGCATCTCAGTGAGCTTCTCTTTGAGTTCGTGCCGGTGAACGATAAAATCGAGAAAACCTTTTTCGAGCAGGAACTCGGAGCGCTGGAAGCCTTCGGGAAGATCGCGCTTGATGGTTTCTTTGATCACACGGGGGCCGGCAAAACCGATGAGGGCACCGGGTTCAGCGATATTGATATCCCCGAGCATGGCATAGCTGGCGGTGACACCGCCCGTGGTCGGGTCGGTCATCAGCGAAATATAGGGCAGGCCGGCTTCGGCCAGGCGGGTCAGGCGGGCCGAGGTTTTGGCCATCTGCATGAGCGAAAAAGCCGCCTCCATCATGCGGGCGCCTCCGCTTTTTGAGATAATGAGCAGGGGCAGTTTCTGCTCAATGGCATAGTCGATAGCCCTCGAGATACGCTCTCCGACCACCGAACCCATAGACCCTCCGATGAATTTAAAATTCATGGCGGCTATCACCCAGGCTTTTTCATTGATGTCGCCCGTGGCCACCGTGATTGCCTCGCTGACCCTGTTTTTGGCTTTGGCCTCTTTCAGGCGCTGTGTATAAGGTTTCAAATCCTCGAAGCGCAACATGTCCACCGGGTCGAGATGTTCAAAAAGGAGGGAAACCCGGTCGGGATCATCAAAAAGAAACTGGAAATACTCCAAAGAATCGATGCGGCCGTGCAGCGCGCAGGAAGGGCAAACCCAAAGGTTTTCTTTGTATTTCTTCATCGGAATCGTTTCTCCGCAGCCTTTGCACTTGTGCCAAAGTCCGTCCGGAGCTTCTTTTTTTTCGATGGTAGAAGTAGTGATCCCTTCCCTAAGTCGTCTGAACCAGCTCATAAAAGTTCCTTATTCGGGTGAACGAAATTAAAGGTAGTATTAAAAGAGGAGTGTGCAAAATACTTAAGCGATGTCGATCTCTTTGTTGAGGTAGACATCCTGTATGGCATTCAAAATTTCCACTCCTTCTTTCATTGGCCGTTGAAAGGCCTTTCTTCCGGAAATCAGACCCATGCCACCGGCCCGCTTGTTGATCACGGCCGTTTCGACTGCCTGTGCCAGGTCGGAGGCCCCGCTTGAAGCCCCGCCCGAGTTGATAAGACCGGCACGACCCATGTAGCCGTTGGCCACCTGATAGCGTGTCAGGTCAATGGGATGATCGCTGCTCAGCTCCGTATAGATGCGCTCATCCAGTTTTCCGTAGCTGCTGCCCCCCGTATTCAGTGCTTTGTAGCCGCCATTGGTGGTCGGCAGTTTCTGTTTTACAATGTCGGCCTGTATGGTCACCCCGAGGTGATTGGCCTGGCCCGTCAGGTCGGCAGCCGTATGGTAATCCACCCCGTCTTTCTTGAAGGCGCTGTTGCGCAGGTAGCACCACAGAATGGTAGCCATTCCCAGCTCGTGGGCCCGCTCGAAGGCTTCCGCCACTTCGATAATCTGGCGGTTGGATTCGGGCGAACCGAAATAAATGGTCGCTCCCACGGCCACGGCTCCCATGTTCCAGGCTTCCTCTACGCTGCCAAACATGATCTGATCATAGCTGTTCGGATAGGTCAGCAGTTCATTGTGATTGATCTTCACGATGAAAGGAATTTTATGTGCATACTTCCGGGCCACCGCTCCGAGCACACCAAAAGTGGAAGCCACGGCATTTGCACCCCCTTCGATGGCCAGCTTTACAATGTTCTCCGGATCGAAATAGAGGGGATTCTTTGCAAAAGAAGCTCCGGCACTGTGCTCAATGCCCTGATCCACCGGCAAAATGGAAAGGTATCCCGTACCGCCCAGGCGTCCGTGACTGAAGAGGGTTTGCAGGGAATTGAGAACCCGCGGATTGCGGTCCGAGTCGATCCAAACCCGGTCGATAAAATCGGGGCCGGGAAGGTGCAAAAGATCTCGCGGAATGCTTTTGCTTTCATGCTGCAGAAGGTATTCCGCTTTGTCACCGAGAAGGCGAATGATCTGGTCCGTGCTCATGATATTTCAGTTTGATTTTTCGCAGCAAATATAACATTTCCCCCGGGCAGCGGAGGTGCTTTCTCCTCACTTTTATTTCAATATTTGCAGGGAAGCGGCCAGGCGGTTGAGATAGGCCGGAGTATGGCGCAAACGGCTCCCGTACCAGGAAAAAAGCTCCCCATCGGCAATGACGGTCTGCACACCCGGCATCCACGCCTGCAGATGCCTGGCGTGTTTTTCCTGAAAAGGAAAAGGTTCGGATGCCAGAATGAGCAGATCGGGCGACAGGCTTTTGAGCTCATCCGGATCGGTACACGGATATCGCCCGTGTTTTTCATATATATTGTAAAGGCCCCATCGTTGCAGGATATCATTAATAAAGGTATTGCCCCCGACCACCATCAGGGGCTCTTCCCAGATGAGGTAGGCCACCTGCAGCGGCTGTACCCGTCTGAGCGCCTCAAATGCTTGCACAATCTCACGGCAGACGGCATGTGCCTTTTCCTGACGTCCGCAGATGCGGCCCACACCCGAAATCATCGCAAGTGCTTCCTCCAGATTTTTTACATCGCTGATCCAGACCGGAAACTCATCGGCAAGCGCATCAATTTCTTCCTTCCTGTTTTCTTCTTTGTTGGCAATGATCAAATCGGGAGCCAGCGCCCGGATCTTGTCAAGGTGCAGTTTTTTGGTACCTCCCACGCGGGTCTTGCTCCGGTACCAGTGCTCCGGATGTATGCAAAAGCGCGTGATGCCCCTGACTTCCCTGTCGAGGCCGAGGTCATAAAGCAGCTCGGTCTGCGAGGGAACGAGAGAAACAATGCGCTGCAGATCCTCCGGGATTTCCACCTGGCGGCCCAGCATGTCCCGGGTTCTCATACACTTCCTCACTCCGCTCCCGCTTTGAATCCGAAAGCCGCGGCAAAATGCCAGATGAGAAGCCCGGCCGCTACCGAAATATTCAATGAGTGCTTGCTGCCAAACTGGGGAATTTCGATGCAATGATCGAGTTCGCCCATCAGCTCCTCATCGATGCCGTTCACCTCGTTGCCCAGAACGAGGAGATAGCGGGCGTTTTTGTCCACTTCAAACGCTTGCAGGGGAATGCTGCCGAAAGCCTGCTCGACCCCCACGATCGTATATCCCTCTTCCTTGCGCCTGCGGAGGCCGGCCAGGCTCTCCGGCTCTGACGACCAGGCGACCGTTTCGGTGGCTCCGAGGGCGGTTTTGTGAATGTCGCGGTGCGGAGGAGCCGGAGTGTAGCCCCCGAGGTAAATGTGTGCCACACGGAAAGCATCGGCCGTGCGAAACACCGAGCCCACATTGTGATGGCTGCGAATGCGGTCGAGCCAAACGGCAAGGGGCAAGCGCGGCAACTCCCTGTATCGAAGCGGGTCGATGCGGCCCAGTTCCGCGATCTTTTTTTTCCTGAAACTCTGCATCCACAGCATTTTTGTTGAGAACAATTGCAAGCGACCTAACTTTCAGTCCTATTTTAGTTGTTTTATCTTCGCTTTGCAAAATCAGGATACAAATATTGGCAAATATTTCGACCCATAAAAAAAGCTCCAAAGGCAGCCGGCCCAAAGCAAAGGAAACCCCTTTGATGGCACAGTACAAACGCATCAAGGCCAAATACCCCGATGCGCTGCTGCTGTTCCGTGTGGGCGACTTCTACGAGACCTTCGGCAGCGATGCGGTGACCACGGCCCGCACCCTCGGCATTGTCCTCACCAAACGGGCCAACGGATCGGCCTCGGAGGTCGAGCTGGCCGGATTTCCGCATCATGCCCTCGAGACCTACCTGCCCAAACTGGTGAAAGCCGGCTACCGGGTAGCCATCTGCGACCAGCTGGAAGACCCGAAAAGCACCAAAAGCATTGTCAAGCGGGGTGTCACAGAACTGGTCACCCCCGGGGTGGCCCTCAATGATCAGATTCTGGATCACAAATCGAATAATTTCCTGGCAGCCATCAGTTTTGAACGCAACGAGTTTGGCCTGGCCCTGCTGGATGTCAGTACCGGAGAGTTTCTTGCCAGCTCGGGATCGCGGGAATACATCGACAAGCTGATTCAGGGATTTCTGCCGAGCGAGATCATCGTCTCGCGCCCGCGGGTCAAAAAATTTCATGAACTTTTCGGGCAGCAATTTTATGTATATCCGCTGGACGAGTGGATTTTCAGTGCAGAATTTGCCCTCGAGAAGCTCTTGCGGCATTTCGGCACGGCCAGCCTCAAAGGCTTTGGCATCGAAGGCATGGAAGCCGCCATTGCGGCCGCGGGAGCGGCTCTGCACTATTTGGACGAGACCGAGCACCCCAATATCGGGCATATCACCCGCATCGCCCGCATTCCGGAGGAAGACCACGTCTGGCTCGACCGCTTTACCATCCGCAATCTCGAGTTGCTTTCCACGCCTTTCGAAAGCGGCACTTCGCTGCTCGAAGTGCTGGATCAGACACAAAGCCCCATGGGCGCCCGGCTCCTGCGACAGTGGCTGGTATTGCCCCTTAAGAATGTCGATGCCATCAACTACCGCCTCAATGCCGTGGAACATCTCGTAAAAAACAGGGAACTGAGCGAAAAGATGGAGCCGGAAATCAAAAAGATGGGAGATGTGGAACGCATCATCTCCAAGGTGGCCCTGAAACGCATCAACCCCCGCGAACTGCTTGCCCTGCACAGGGCGCTGGAAGCCATGCTGCCCATACGCCAGGCGGCACTCGCTTCGGAATCGAAGGAACTGGCGGCACTGGGCGAACAAATCAACCCCTGCGAACTGATCAGAAAAAAAATAAAAAACACCCTCTCGGAGCAGGCACCCGTGAGCCTGGAAAAAGGACATACCATTGCCGAAGGAGTTGAACCGGCACTTGATGAATTGCGCGACCTGGTCAAAAACAGCAAAGGACGTCTGGCGGCCCTTCAGGAGAGGGAAATGCTGAGAACGGGCATTGCCTCGCTCAAAATCGGCTACAACAATGTCTTCGGATATTACCTCGAGGTGCGCAATACACACAAAGAAAAGGTGCCGCCCGAATGGGTGCGCAAACAAACACTGGTAAGTGCCGAGCGCTACATCACCGATGAACTGAAGGTACTCGAAGAAAAAATACTTTCGGCAGGCGATAAAATACTGAGTCTCGAAAAAGAGCTCTTCGAAAAACTGGTGAACGAAGTGGCCCTGCATGTGGAGGCCATTCAGCAAAATGCCCGCATCATTGCGCAGCTCGACTGCCTGCTCACTTTTGCCCGCAATGCACTGCGCCTCAACTATCGCAGGCCCGATCTCAGCAATGAGCACATCATCGATATCCGGGAAGGGAGGCACCCGGTCATCGAGCATCAACTCGACCCGGGCGAGCAATATGTACCCAACGATATCTATCTGGACGACAACAGCCAGCAGATTCTCATCATCACAGGCCCCAATATGAGCGGAAAGTCGGCCCTGCTGCGCCAGACGGCCCTGATAACGCTCATGGCCCAGACCGGCAGTTTTGTCCCCGCCCGCGAAGCACGCATCGGCCTGGTTGACAAGATATTTACACGGGTGGGAGCCTCGGACAATATCAGCTCGGGCGAGTCCACTTTTATGGTGGAAATGAACGAAACCGCAAGCATTCTGAACAATATATCGGAGCGCAGCCTTATCCTCCTCGATGAGATCGGCCGTGGCACAAGCACCTATGACGGCATCTCTATCGCCTGGTCGATTGCCGAGTATCTGCACAGCAACGGCAAGTTTCGCCCGAAGACCCTTTTTGCTACCCACTACCACGAACTGAACGAATTGGAAGGAAAACTGGAGCGGATAAAAAACTTCCATGTAAGCACACGCGAAATCGGAAAGAAGGTGCTCTTCCTGCGCAAACTCGAAAAAGGAGGCAGCCATCACAGCTTTGGCATTCATGTGGCCCGCATGGCGGGAATGCCGCCCAAAGTGCTGGAACGCGCCCGGCAGATACTGAAGGAACTGGAGGAAAAAAGCATCGGGCGCGACCCGGAACAGGTACTGAAGGCACAAACCCCACCCGGAGATATGCAGCTGAGTATCTTCCAGCTCGACCAGCCCGAGCTGCAGGAAGTAGCCGACATGCTCCGAAGTCTCGATATCAACGCCCTCACGCCCGTAGAAGCCCTGATGAAACTGAATGAACTTAAAGAGAAACTGAAAGGATGAGCCACTCTGAAAGTGTCCCGGGCGGCAATACGGTCCGGCAGGCCTTGTCTCTGCGAAAAATTCGATGGATGGTAACGGCCGCGGTCCTCCTCGAATGGGCCCTTCTCACATTTGCCCGGGGCAGCCTGGGTCCCCATCTGAGCCCTCTCGTTCTGCTGGCGGCCTCCCTGCTTAGCGGAGTGGCCGTGACATGGCTCAGCCGGAGGTTTACCTTGCCCGCCTCCACCCTTTCCAAAGCATCTGCGAAAAGATTTCTGCCCTGGCTGCTCCCCCTCCTCCTGCTCTTGATTCTTGCACAGCGCTATGATGCCATCATCGGCAGTGTCCCGCTGGCCGTTAACGATGCCGCCCGCTCCGATATCATCCCGCAGGTGATGGTGCTGGTGCGAAGATTACTCAGCGGAGCCTTTCCCTACCTGCCCATCGATATCTGGGGATACACGCTTTATCCCACCTATCTCCCCCTGCAGTGGCTGCCTTTTCTACTTCCCGAATGGCTCGGCTTCGACTACCGCTGGATGAGCTTTGCCGTTTATTTCTTCTCGATCTTTCTTCTTCTCCGCTATGCCCGCAAGCATTTTCACAAGGACATACATTTTATGATCTTCTCGCTTCTTCCTTTCGCCTTCACTGCGCTATACTTCCACTACGACCCTGCACTTTTCGCTTTTACCATCGAGGCCCTGATAGCCGGATATTATCTCATCTTCGCCCTGTCTCTCTTTTCTTTGCGCCTCCTGCCTGCTGCCAGCGGCCTCCTCCTCACGCTGCTTTCCCGCTTTTCCATCGTCCTCTGGACGCCCTTCTATTTTCTGGCGCTTTTCTTTTCTCCCTTCCGGAGCAAAGCCATACGCATTGCAATCATATTGCTGGCCGGCTTTCTGGCCATTTATGTATTTCCCTTCCTTTTACAGGATCCCTCCATATTTTTTAACGGCTACCGTTATCACAGTGTGGCCGCCCTGGCCGAATGGACCCCCCGCGGAGCAGATGCCGGGCCCTGGCATCTCTACCGGGGCTATGGGCTGGCGCTCTTTTTCTACGAGTATATTCCGGGATATCTCGTCCACAAACTGCATGTACTGCAGCGCAGCCACCTTATTCTCAGCCTTCTCGCAGTCCTGCTTCCCGCCCTCCTTTTTTTCCGCCATCGAGGGCGATACGAACTGCGCCTCTACCTGACCGGCAGCCTAAAAATATACCTGGCCGTTTTTTATGCTTTTATTCAGATACCCTATCACTACCTCTATCTCGTTCCGGCCATACTAACCCTGCCCCTCCTGCTCATTGTGTGGTCGCCCTTGCAGAAGATTCCGGAAAGCACGAACTGATTGCCCGGACTTGCGCAGACAGCGGCCCGGCAAAATATTCCCTTATTTTCTCCCTTCAAATTCCTTTTTCCAAAATCCAAATATTGTATATTTGCATCCGCTTGCGGGCCGGATTTTATCCGGACAGCCGGACGGGAACAGCTCAGTTGCCAGCGCATCCCGATGCAAATCGGGAGGGTCGCTAAATTGACCGTTCAGATGAATAAGTTCTTTGTATATATATTAATTTCCAGCAAAAGCAACCGCTTTTATATCGGTCATACCGGTAACTTAGAGGAACGTTTGATCCAACACAATAGTGGTAAGGTTAAAGCCACACGAAATAAAGGCCCTTGGTCTTTTGTATATTTGGAATCCTTTGATACCAAAATAGAAGCAAATAGGCGGGAACTGGAGATTAAAAGGAAGAAGAGCAGAAAATACATTGAGTATTTAATTGAAAATTATCACAATTAACTGCTCAGTTGGCAGCGCATCCCG
>JALSIH010000211.1 GCA_026981615.1 Chitinophagales bacterium | reverse complement strand
ACCAATCACCAACCACCAACCACCAATCACCAACCACTAATCACCAACCACCAACCACCAACCACCAACCACCAATCACCAACCACTAATCACCAACCACCAGGCACCCATAAAATTTTTCACACGGCTCTGCGTTAGCTCCTGCATGGATAGGGAGGCGGCTGCGGCATTTTGCAGCGGAGATAAAAGGGAGCAGCTGTTTACTATCTGAAATAATTAAAATATCTTAGCAAGATACAAGCCGACCCGGTCTATGCGTTTCAGAGCATTTCTTTTCATTTTACTCTCAGCGGCCCTTTTTGCCCAAGGCTGCCGCTTGCTCTACCCGAGCCGCATGCTGCGTCTGCCGAAGGATTTTCACTATACGGATTTCGACTCGATCCCCACGGGCGAGTACCGCATCCGCCCGGGCGATAAGTTAACACTTCAGGTTTTTTCCAACGACAATTACAACAACGTCATCACCATTGTCCCGACCTTTGATGCGGGGTTCGGAGCCAACAACAACATCCGCAACCAGCAGAGCTATCCGGTGCGATTCGACAGCCTGGTGCGCCTGCCGGTGATCGGTGAGGTCAATCTTTGCGGGCAGACGATTCCGGAGGCGGAATATTTTCTGGGCGATGCCTACGGCAAATACTACGAGTCGCCCTTTGTGCGCATCCGCATTGTCAACAGGCGGGTGATTGTCTTTCCGAGCGGCAGTGCCAGTGCAAAGATTGTCACGCTCAACAATGAAAACATGTCGCTGCTGGAGGTGCTGGCCCAGGTAGGCGGCATCCCGGGCAATGCGAAGGCCTACGATATCCGCGTCATCCGGGGCGACCTGAATGACCCGCAGATCAGCCGCATCGACCTGAGCACCCTCGAAGGCATGCGCCAGGCCAACCTGCGGGTAGAGCCCAACGACATCATCTATATTGAGCCGCGCTACCGCGTGAGCACGGGCATTTTGCGCGAAATATCGCCCATCCTCGGGCTGGTATCGAGCGTGACGACCCTTTATTTGCTTTACCTCAACCTGAAAAGCAACCCTTAGGCGATGGAAGCGCGCAAACATACGAGAATACTGAGTCCCTGGCAGCGCCTGTTTGGCGAGGAGTTTAACCTGCCGGTGTTTATGAACATCGTGCGCAAGAGCCTCATCTGGGTCATTCTCTTCGTGATCGCTTCGCTCACGGCCGTCTTTCTCTATCTGCGTTATACGCCACCGACCTACCTCTCGAGCACGCGGCTCATCTACAAGCAGAGCGAGGCCACGAAAGTGCTGAACTTCGGGGGCGGCAGCGAGAAGACGGTTTTTAACGATCTGGAGATTATCCGCTCGCCCATCATCCTGAATGCGGTGTACGACAGCCTGCCGCTGGCGGTTTCTTACTTTCAGCGGGGCGATGTGCTGGATGACGAGTTTTACCGCAATGCGCCTTTCGAGGTGGAAGTGACGGTAAAAAACCCCTCGATCTACGGGGTGCCGGTTGATTTTCATTTCCGCGACCTGCAGCATTTTGATATCTCCTATGAACTCGGTGGCGAAGTGAGAAGGGAGAATGTGCCTTTCGGTACGCGCATCGGGACCGGGGATTTTGATTTGCGGGTCACCCTCAAAGAGGAAGGGCTGGGACGCTTCAACGGAAAGCCCGAAGATTTTTCCTTTTATTTTATCATTCGCAGCAAAGCAAGCGTGCTTTCTTGGATTGCGCACAACCTCTCTTTTGACCGCATAAAGACGGGCGGACAGATTCTGGAGATCAGCATGACCGATCGCATCCCCTCCCGGGCTGCCGATATCCTGAATGCCATCGACCGGGAGTATATCCACAACGACCTGGAACGGCAGCGGCAGAGCAGCAAAAACATCCTCGAATTTATCGGCATACAGCTCGATACGATCACGCGGGAGCTGCGCCTCTACGAGAACAAACTGAAAAACTACAAGCTCAACCACCGCATCATCGATCCGGGCAATATGAGCGAAGAAGCCCTGCGCAAGCTGAACGAACTGGAACAAAGCATCGAAAAAATCGAAAGGCAGAAAGACGCCCTGAACTGGCTGGCGCAATATGTCCGCAGCGGGCAGCCCATTGCGTCCCTCTCTACCGACCTGATCGACCTGAACTTTGAAGACATCATGCCCTACCTGAAGACGATCCGCAGCATACAGGAAGACATTGAATACAGGAGGATGAGCCTGAAGGACACGCACCTCGAGATGCAATACCTGCACAGACAGCTTGCCGAAGCGGAGCGGAATTTCTTCGATTATCTTGACAATGTGCGGAAGCGCCTTGATGAGCACAAGGCCCGGGTGGAAGCTACGCTGAAAGACTACAACAGCCGCTTCTTCGGACTTTCGGAGGTGGAGTCGAAATATACGGAGATGAGCCGGGTGAAGAAGCGCAAGGAGGAGTATTACCTGATGCTGCTCGACAAACAGAGCCAGTATGAGATTGCCAAAGCGGGCATTGTGGAGAAATATGCGGTATTGCGCGAAGCGCGGGGCGGCAGCAAGATTGCCCCGCAGGAGACCACGCTGAAAGTGGCCGGACTGCTGGCGGGCCTCTTTTTGGGCATCCTGCTCATAGCCGTGCGCTACCTGATGCACAACAAGATTCAGAATGCCCAGGAACTGGAAGCCCTCACTCCGATTCCGGTGATGGCCTCTATTCCGCGCATGCCCGGCCTTGACGAATTGCCCGAACTGGTGGTCTACGACAATCCGAAATCATTGGTCAGTGAAGCCTTCCGGGCCCTGAGAACCCACCTCGAATATGTCGAAAAGATGGACGGGCCGAGGGTGGTAGCCGTCACCTCCACGGTATCGGGCGAGGGAAAGACCTTCATAGCCGTCAACCTGGCGGGCATCCTGCACATGACCGGGCGGAAGGTAATTGTCCTCGACTTCGACCTGCGCAAACCGAAGATTCACAAAGTATTCGGAGCCACGAGCGAACAGGGGATGAGCACCCTGCTTATCGGAAAACACAAGCCGGCCGAGGTCATCCGCCACACGGAGCACGAGGGCCTTGACTACATCCCCTGCGGACCCATACCGCCCAACCCCTCGGAACTTATCATCAGCCCGCGATCGACCGAAATCATAGAAGCCCTTAAACAGGAATACGACATTGTGATTTGCGATACGCCACCCGTGGGGCTGGTGTCGGATGCGATGGAACTGCTGGCCCGGAGCAACTATCCGCTCTATGCCGTGCGGGCCGACTTCTCGCGCAAGGAATTCCTCAATATTCCCAACAAACTTTATGAAGAGAACGGAATAAGAAAATTATCTTTGATACTGAATGACATCCGCCTGCAGCGGGGAGGCTACGGACGCTACAACTACGGCTACGGTTACGGCTATGGCTACGGTTATTATGAAGGGCACGGAAAACGCGGCATTTGGGCACGGCTCATGAGGCGCTAAGACGGACAAAACTATGAATGCACTCCTTGAAAATATGCCCCTTTTCTACCTGGTCTTTCTGGGCGGCTCGATCCTGTTTTCGATCATGATCAACGAGCTGCTCCTGAAATTCTCGAAGAACCTGGGCACCCGTCACAAAGACGACCTGCTGCGCTGGAATGCCGAGTCGAAGCCCTCCGTAGGCGGGCTTTCCTTCTTTATCATTTTTCTCGTTTCCCTCTCGTTGATGGCCCTGCTGCGCCTTCCGAGCGAGAGCATGGACCATGATATGATGCTGGGCATTTTCGGTGCTTCGCTGATGGGTTTCATGATCGGCCTGGCCGATGATGCCTTCAACACACGCCCCCTGCTCAAGTTTCTGGGCCAGCTCCTGGCAGCCAACCTTCTGGTGACTTCCGGCATCATCATCGAGCTCACCCCCGACCTGAGCATCAACTATCTCTTTACCATCATCTGGGTCATCGGCATCATGAACAGCATCAACATGCTGGACAACATGGACGGAGTGACGGCCAGCGTCTCGCTGAGCATCATCGCCTCCATCATTACGGTCATCTTCCTGCACGAAGGCCTGAGCGATTCGGTGATCCTTCTCCTGCTCGGTGTGGCCACCTCGCTCATCGGTTTTCTTGTTTTCAACTGGCATCCCTCAAAGATGTTTATGGGCGACACGGGCAGCCAGTTTCTCGGGGTTTTTCTGGCGGGCATCTCGATTGTCTATCTTTGGGGTTTTCGCAACGAAAGCAACGAGTACCTGCAACTCAAGCAATTGGTACTGCCGCTGCTGGCATTCATCGTGCCGATCATCGATACGGCCACGGTCTTTATCCGCAGATTGCTGCGGGGCAAGTCGCCTTTTGTCGGGGGCCGCGACCACACAACCCACCATTTGAGCTACCTCGGTCTTTCTGACGGATTGGTGGCCCTTATTGTCTTTCTGCTCTCCTCGCTTTCCACCTTTCTCATCTATTTCATCTTTCAGCTTTCCGAGGAGTGGTCTTATCTCTACACCTTTGCCGCTTTTGCCTATTTCCTGCTGGTCTTCACCGGCATGCAGATTCTCTATAACAAAGGCGCGCGCAGACACCGCGAGCAGGAAGCCCTTGCCGCAGAGCGCGAGGAGGAGAGAAAACTGATCATCGACTAAGCAGGGAGAAGCTTTCGCAAAAACACCCGCTGCTTTTTTACAACGCTGAACTTTATTAGATTTATACTGCCATGGGAAGATTCCGGTCCGTATTGCTGGCACAGGCCGATGACCTGATCAGCCTGGTGTATCCTCGCCTATGCCTCGCTTGCCGGCAGCCTTTGCTGCGCAATGAAAAACACCTCTGTATGCTCTGCCGCTACGACTTGCCCGAGACGGGCTACCACGAGGACACAGGCAACCGGGTGGCCCGACATTTCTGGGGGCGCGTGCGCCTTGAGGCAGCCGCCTCGCTCTACAGCTTCGGCAGCGGCTCGAAGGTGCAAAAACTCATCCATGCCCTGAAATATGAGAATCGCCCCGAGATAGGCGATATGCTTGGTGCCTATTACGGCTTGCAGCTCCGCAAGAGTGCCCCGTACTCCTCGGCCCGCCTCATCGTGCCCGTGCCCCTTCATCCGCTCAAAGAGCACAGGCGGGGCTACAACCAGGCCGCCCGCTTTGCCCGCGGACTGTCCGAAACCATGGGTATCCGGGCCGGCACGAGGGCCCTCGAACGAATAAATTTTACCGAAACCCAGACGCGCAAAAACCGCCAGCAGCGATGGGAAAACGTTCGCTCGGTCTTCCGGGTGAAAGATGCCGGGCAAATCAGAGACACACGCATATTGCTGGTGGACGATGTGGTGACCACCGGCTCGACCCTCGAGGCCTGCGCCCGTGCGCTGCTGGACGCAGGTGCCCGCGGGGTGACGGTGGCAACGATTGCCTGTGCCGCACATCTCTGAATGCTTCCGTCAGTTCTTGTTTTCGTTCCACTTGCGCTCGTAGGGGATGAGGCTGTCGGGGAAGTAGCGCTCGGTCATGCTTTCGAATTCATCGCCTTTGATAAAGTGCCCGACCTCCACGTCTTCGATGCAGGAGACCCCGATGGCCGCCATCAGTTCGCGGGCCGTTTCGAGGGTGCTGCGGTGGAAGTTGGCCGCGCGTACGGATTTTCCGGCCACATCCAGGCCTTTGATGAGGGCCTCGTTTTGTGTGGCCACTCCGGTGGGGCAGGTATTGACATTGCAGCGCAGGGCCTGTATGCAGCCGATGGAGAACATAAAGGCGCGGGCGGCATTGCAGGTGTCGGCCCCGAGGGCGATGAGCTTGAGCATGCGGTGGGCCGTCAGCACTTTTCCGCTGGCGATGAGCCGCACCTTGTCGCGCACCCCGTGCAGCGAGAGGATCTTGTGGGCAAAAATCAGGGCCGGCTCGACCGGAATGCCCACGGAGTCGGAAAACTCGGCCGGTGCGGCCCCGGTGCCCCCCTCGGCTCCGTCAATGGTGATAAAGTCGGGCATGGGCCCTCCGGCAGCCATGCGGCTGCATATTTCGTCAAACTCATCGGTGCGGCCGATGCAGAGTTTAAATCCCACGGGTTTGCCCCCGCTGAGCTCGCGCAGCCTTTCGACAAAAGCAAGCAAACCCTCCACATTGCTGAAGGCGGTGTGCCCCGGGGGCGAGATGATCGTGGTATGTGGTGCCACCCCCCGGATGCGGGCAATCTCGGGCGTGTTTTTCGGTGCCGGCAAGACCCCTCCGTGGCCGGGCTTGGCCCCCTGTGAAAGTTTTATTTCGATCATCTTCACCTGCGGGTGGGCAGCCGCTTTTCTGAACTTTTCGGGATCGAAGTTTCCTTTCCCGTCACGGCATCCGAAGTAGGCCGTCCCGATCTGCCAGACGAGGTCGCCCCCGCCCGCCAGGTGATATTGCGAAAGGCCCCCTTCGCCCGTGTTGACATAAAAATTGCCGAGGGCCGCCCCGCGACTGAGCGCTTCGACCGCCCGGTGGCTGAGGGCTCCGAAGCTCATGGCCGATACATTGAGAATGCTGGCACTGTAGGGCTGTGCGCAACGCCCCGCCCCGAAAGTGATGCGGGGCATCTCCTTCACCTGCTCTTTGCGAAGCGGAAAGATGCTGTGGCGCAGCCCCTCATAGCGGCTGTTGTTGAGCTCATTCTGTGTGCCGAAAGGCCGGGTGTCGATTTCTCCCTTGGCCCGCTGATAGGCCAGCGAACGCTCGTGGCGGCTGTAGGGCCGGCCATCGGTGTTGCGCTCGATAAAGTATTGCTGTATCTCGGGAGAGATAAACTCGAAGAAATACCGCAGGTGCCCGATGACGGGAAAATTGCGCAAAATGGCATGTTTCTTTTGAAAAATATCATAAAGGCCCAGCAGGATAAGCGGCAAAACCGGCAAGAGAAGCCATATCCAATCGCGGTCGCTCTGTACAAGAAGTGCAATAAAAAGAAGGATTAAGAAAGAAGAAAGAAGAAATATTTTTCTCATAATTCGAAGGGATTGCTGTTCGGAAGAAAAAGTTTCGGAAGCACTATATTGCGTTTTTTTAAAACTTGCATTTGTCCGTCATTTGGCAAAAGTCTTCAATAATCCAAAAAACAGCTGCCATCTTCTTGTGTGAGGGGTGGCCGGCCCCGCGGCCACTGGCCGATCATCCGGCCGGCATGGTGCGGCTCCCTCCGCGCTGCTCTTTGTGCCCGTTAAATTACGAAAAATCGGGGGCCCTGCCGGGGGTATCGTCCTGACGCTGCGGCCACTGACGCTCGCTTTGCTCGATCCTGACGCTTCGGTCAGGTCAGGTCAGGGCAGGTCAGGATCATGAAAGCATGCTTGAATTTCTACGCTTCTCTTTCTTCATCTTTTCTTTTTCCTTGATGAAAAAGAAACAAAAAATCAAGGCTGTAAATCCATTCCGGATGCTTCTAAGCTTTGATCTTCCCAGCGCAGCCAAGCCGTTCGCTCTTTCATTATACTGTTTTACAGGGTCATTTTCCCTAACTCAAATTTTCCATACTTGCTCTCCGGCTCACTCCGTGGCTGCTTTCTGCAGAGCCCTGCCCGGAAATCAAAGCAAGAAGCATTGGCCGAAATGCCTTTAAGGCCTTTTCTGAACAGCCCGGAGCGGCCGCTTCTCTCATCACTTTTCGCGCAAGCGAAGGAGCGAGTCCGGATTTTTCCGGGCGAGGCGTCTGTGGGCCTGAAAAAGATTCACAGCGCGATTTTTTGCTACTTTCCCTGCCCTGACATTTCCCATTTATTGCTAAGTTTTATTCAGGTTCATAAATCGTCAGGGTTTCTAAAAAAAGTAGAAGAAAGAAAAGGAGTAATAAAATACACCGGAACTGTCGTCCCTCCGGGACTTTGCTTTTGCAGATATAAAAGCATCTTCCGAAGATCGTGGCCTTAACCGCAGAATGGATAAGTACGACATCGGATAGCTCCGGAGGAGCGGCATCTCTGTAACAAAAAAAGAGCAGACAAATGAGAGCTCCGGAGGAGCGGCACCTCTTTTTCCCAAAATCAAAGCAAGAAGCATTCACCGGAATGCCTTTAAGGCCATTTTTTAACAGCCGGTGCTCCCGCTTCTACAACTCCTCAACCTTTCCACCAACCACCAACCACCAATCACTAATCACCAACCACCAATCACCAGGCACCCGAAGTGCCGTCCCTCCGGGACTCCTGGTCCTAAGCATTCCTCTCTGCATTTTCTGCGCCAACGGAAGGCTTGTTTGGAAATTCAAAGCCGTTGATCTGCGCATTCTGCGTGAAATTTCTTTTTCTTTTTTCTTTTTTCCTCACAGATTTCGCAGAAGCGGGGACGCACCCTTCGACTTCGCTCAGGGTGCTCTGCTTGGATGCGCCCCTCCGGGGCTCGGGGAATCGGGGCCTTTCCGGGCTACAGAGCTGTCGTCCCTCCGGGACTTTGCTATTGCTTTTTGGGGAATGTTTTCCGGGGGCAAAGACCCCTGGAGCCCAGACTTGATAAGTAAATCATCTCTTAGCTCCGGAGGAGCGGCATCTCTGTAAC